>NZ_JCAXED010000053.1:0-600 GCF_059758795.1 Pseudomonas sp. GQ91 | reverse complement strand
AACCACCTTCGTGGCGGATGCCGGTACGGCTGAACTCGCCGCGGGCAGCCTGACTGTCCTGGATGACGGTGCGGCTGCAAACAACACTGACACCAACCGCGTGCAAGTGCGGGTGACTGATGCCAGCGGCAACGGGGTGCCTAATGCCGAGGTGAAGTTCACCGCGACTAATGGCGCGACCATCCCAGGTACTGCCACGACAGGTGCAGACGGCAAAGTGTCGGTGACCTTGACCAGCACAACCGCGGGCATCAGTGTGGTCACTGCCAGCGTGGGTAGCAGCACTCAGAGCGTTAACAGCACCTTTATCGCGCATGCCGGCTCAGCCGAAATTGGCAACGGTGCGTTGGTGATGACCACTGATAATCAGCCAGCCAACGGCACGGCACAGAACGTGGTGCAAGCCACGATCACCGACGCCAACGGCAACCTTGTCCCTAATCAGGTCGTCACCTTCAGCGTGGAGTCCGGTGCAGCAACACTGAGCGGCACTACCGCTACTACCAACGCTTCGGGCGTGGCCAGCATGACGCTGACCAGCACCCAAGCGGGCAGCAGCACCTTGAAAGCCAGCATCAATGGCAGCGAACGTACCGTGGA
>NZ_JCAXED010000052.1:0-634 GCF_059758795.1 Pseudomonas sp. GQ91 | reverse complement strand
CTGCCGCGTGCTGACCCGCTGCAAACCGTCGGTGATGCGGGTGAGGCCAGCCTTGAGGTCATAGTCGAACTGGTAGGCGTCGCCCTCGTCGGTCCAGTGGCGGACCACGCGCCATTCCAGCTCGTCGATCAAGGCCCATTCGTAGAAGCAACGCAGCCCTGTGGGCAGTTGGTGTTCGACCATGCGCTGGCCGGCGTCGTAGCTGAAGCGCCGTTGCACCTGGCCGCTGGCATCGCGCACTTCGCTGAGGGTGTGCGCCGCGTCGTAGGCGTAGCTGACCAGCACTTCGCGCTGCTGGTCGGGGTAGAGGCGTTCCAGGCGGCTGAGGCGTTCGCCGTCGCGGATCAGTTCGACTTGCACCCGATCGAAGGTGTCGCGCAGGCGTATCAGGCGTCCGGCATCGTCGTAATCGAGGAAGATGCGGTTGTCGTTACGGTCACCGAGCTGGTTCAGGCGCAGCCGTGAGGGGTTGGCTGGCGTAGGTTCGAACAGGCGATACAGGCCGTCATCGCTTTCGATCAGCAACTGCCCGTTGAGGTGGCGCCGCACGGCGAGGCCTTCACCGGGGCTGAACACCGCGCCGCCCAACGGGATCGAGCCCATGTCGATGGGCCGCGCCTGTTCGTCGGTGTAG
>NZ_JCAXED010000051.1:0-634 GCF_059758795.1 Pseudomonas sp. GQ91 | reverse complement strand
TTACACCGACGAACAGGCGCGGCCCATCGACATGGGCTCTATCCCGTTGGGCGGCGCGGTGTTCAGCCCCGGTGAAGGCCTCGCCGTGCGGCGCCACCTCAACGGGCAGTTGCTGATCGAAAGCGATGACGGCCTGTACCGCCTGTTCGAACCCACGCCCGCCAACCCGTCGCGGCTGCGCCTGAGCCAACTCGGTGACCGTAACGACAACCGCATCTTCCTCGATTACGACGATGCCGGACGCCTGATACGCCTGCGTGACACCTTCGATCGGGTGCACGTCGAACTGATCCGCGAGGGCGAACGCCTCAGCCGCCTGGAACGCCTCTACCCCGACCAACAGCGCGAAGTGCTGGTCAGCTACGCCTACGACGCGGTGCACAACCTGAGCGAAGTGCGCGATGCCAGCGGCCAGGTGCAACGGCGCTTCAGCTACGACGCCGGCCAGCGCATGGTCGAACACCAACTGCCCACAGGGCTGCGCTGCTTCTACGAATGGGGGTTGATCGACGATCTGGAATGGCGCGTGGTCCGCCACTGGACCGACGAGGGCGACGCCTACCAGTTCGATTATGACCTCAAGGCCGGCCTCACCCGCATCACCGACGGTTTGCAGCGGGTCAGCACGCGGCAC
>NZ_JCAXED010000050.1:0-651 GCF_059758795.1 Pseudomonas sp. GQ91 | reverse complement strand
CTTGCGTCAGTGATTTTGACGGTCTCGGAAGACTTGTCGATGAACACGTCATCGGTTGGCGCATCAACGGTGACCGTACCGACGGTTTCACCAGCCTTGATGGTGATGGTCGAGTTGTTGTCCAACTTCAGAGTGACGTCGCTGCCTGCTTTATTGGAAAGCGTAGCGGTGTAAGTGATCTGACCACCTTCGTTAACCGACGATGGAGCCGTCAAAGTCACGGTCGTGGTGTCATCAGTGCCCGGTGTATCGGTGACAGTGGTGGTGACGGTGTCAGTGCCCGGAACCAGATTCTCGAAGTGCTCGCCGCCGGTCACCTTGGTGATCGCGGTGCTGACGGTTTGGTCGCCGGCATACACATCATTTGGCGCTAGTACTGAAATAGTGCCGCTGGATTGGTTTACACCAATGGTGATGGTCTCGCCATTACCCAAAGTCACGGTCAGCGGGTTGGTGATGTTCGTCACCGGAGCGCCGTTTTTATCCACAAGGCTGGCGGTGTAAACGATCTGACCGCCTTCGCCCACAGTGTTGGTGGCGGTCAGCACAACCTTCACGTCATCGATGGTGTCATTGACGACGGTGATCGCACCGTTGCCTGCAACTTCCAATTTCTCGAAGTTGCCGCCGGTTGCGTCAGTGATTTTGACC
>NZ_JCAXED010000005.1:0-406017 GCF_059758795.1 Pseudomonas sp. GQ91 | reverse complement strand
GGGAGGGCGCTCACCCTTAACTGAATGGCATTGCGACTGGATCGGGTTTTTATCGCTGCAGAACCTGAAGAATCAGGCTTTCACCGGCGCCAGCTTCTGGCAGTTGGCCTTGCGGGCCGGGTACTGCTCGCACTTGCGCAAGACACTTTGTACCTGTTGCGCGTCGTGCAATTGCTGGTTGGCCAGCAACTTCTCGGTGATAAACAACTCTTCCGAACCCAAGTGACGTTCGGCCTTGTCGATCATCGCCAGCGCGGCCTGGCCGTCGCCACGCTTGAGGTGGTAGCTGATCATCAAATCGTAGGTCGAAGGCCCGGCCAGGGACCAATCCTTGATCGCCTGCAATTGCTTCAGCGCTTCGGCATTTTTACCTTGGGCCAGACGCACCGCGTAAGCCGTGCGACGAATATTCGGCTGATCCTTGACCGGTGAACTCAAGGCACGCCGGATAAAGGCGTCGGCCTCCGGCACTTTGTTGCGTTCCAGCGCGGCGGTGGCGGCGTAGGCATCCTTGTAACCCTGCAAGGCCTTGGCGACGGCGTTCGCGTCGCGCACTTTTGGCCAACTCCGGGTGTTGACCCGGGCGCGACGTTCCTTGCGGTATTCGCGTTGCAGGTACTGGCGCAGTTCGGTGTCGCGATCCATGGCCGACATGTGAGAGCGGTTGAAATACTGGCTGGTGGCGGCAATGCTGGTGGTCAGGCCGTCCTTGACCAGCACGTCCAGTTCCTGGGTGAAGCGATTGAGGTTGAACTGCTGCAACGAGTCCTGCATCGCGTTTTTGCGGGCGGTGAGAAACCCCGTCAGCAGCGGCTTCTGCTTGCCCTGGAAATCGTTCAGGCGTTCCAGGCTGTGAGTGGCTGCGCGCGGTGCATAGCCGGCACGAATCATCAAGTCGGTGCCGAGCAAATCCGCCTGGTCTTCCTGGCTGCGACCCCAGGCGGTGCTCCAGACGTTGTCGGAAAAACTGTTGGCCAGCGCGGTGTACAGCACGGTGTTGCCGATGGTTTTCTGCGTGCCTATCGGGTCCTTGCTGAGCAGTTTCAGCGTCCCGGAACTGCGATCCACGCGAGTGTCGGCGGCCATCGCCGCCAAGGCGACGGTGGAGGCGACGGTGGTGAACATTTCCTTCTGTTGCTGGAACGCAGCCGCGCGGTCGTGGTGGTGCAGCAACACGTGGCTCATTTCATGGCCGAGCATCGCGGCGATCTCGTCTTCGCTGCCGACGTTATCCAGCATGCCCAACGGCACGAAGATATTGCCGTACGGGTCTGCCGCCGGACCGAAGCTGTAACTGTCGGTGATTTTCACCTGCAAGGTCGGTAAGTCACCCGGCCAGCCCTTGGACAGGCGCGTGACGATACCTTGCAGGTACACCTGCAACATCGGGATATCCACCAGGTTCTGCTGGCGTGCCTCGGCGGCGGGCACGGTGCGGCCGTCGTAGCTCAGGCGCTGTTGGCCGGCGCGTTGCCGGTCGAGTGTGTAGTACTGGCGCACGTCGCTGTTGTCGACGTAGTGACCCTGGATCCGCGATTGGGTCGAGGGTCCGACCAGGTTCAGGAACGCCTGGTCAGCGCCCTTCAAGGTGGCGCAACCACTGAGCAGCGCACTGGCCAGCAATAGATATCCCTTCACCGTGACGCTCCTTTATTGATTGCAGCCGGCACCGTAACCGAGGGTGGACTTGTTATGGCTGTCGCTGGCCAGGCTCTTGGGCACTTGCTGGCATGGCAGATCGGTCACATGAAAAGGCGGCTCGATCCGCAGGTCCATCGGGTCCAGCCATACTTTCTGGCCGGCCAACTCCACTTGCACCAGGTCCAGCGCCTGGTTGTAGTGCAAGACCGGCACCGGTTGTTTCGGTGCATCTTTTTGCGCGATTTCCCGCTGCAACTTGCCTTGCTCATCCAGTACCGCCACCGGGTCGGCGAGGAACGCCTGGATGGTGTGGGTATCAGCCCGCACGTCCTGGCTGAAGAGTACGACGAGTAACACAATGAGTGTTTTGGTCATCCTTGGTTTCCTTGAGTGAGACGACATGGCGGCGCGCTCAGTTGCCCCGGTCGAAGAAGGCTTCGATCCGCTCGCTGAACAGCACCATCGATAGCAAAACAATCCCCAGCACGTTGACCAGCGTGATGTGGTTCAGGAACAGCACCCCACACACCGCGGCCAACACCGTCATCACCAGCCACCACGAAGGGTACGGTGAAGTGAAAAAACCGATCTCTCGACCCTGCCAGCGAGTCCAGGGTTGCACGCCCGCCAGACGGCGCGCGTGCAGCGCCTTGAGCACGATAATCAAGGCCAGCAAGCCCAACTCCAGCAGGTCCACCCAATTGAGATTCCAACCCGCGAAATCAGCCGGCTCGCGCTCGTAATCCATGCCCTCGTTGATCAAGTTGTCGAGGGCCATGGCATGCAGGTAAACCCCGGGAATCAGCCCATGTACCGGCGACTGCACCACATCACCGGTGGAGGTGATGTTTGCCCCGACCAGCACCAGCCGGTCGCGCAACAACTCGGCAATCAGCGCCTGATCCGCGGGTGAGCTGACTTCCAGATCACTTGCTGACAAGGTCAAGGTATAGGGGCAGCGTGCCTGGGCCGAGTTATCCAGCTTCCAGAACACGGCCTGGAGCAACTGCCCCAGGCCATCCAGCAGGAAATTGCGCGCCGGGGCGCAGCCGCGAATATCCGAAATCCGTGCCTGTTCCGGCGCCAGCTTCAAACCCCACTGCACCGCGATCGGCGGCAACTGTGCCGCAGCCTCGGGATCCTTGGGCAGGTCCGCGCAGGACGAGTCCTCGCAGAGCTGGCGGTACATCGCCAACGCCGGCGTTTCCATCGCGCCTGATGCAGTCGGCATCGCCAGCGGGTATTTGTCGCCGACGCCTTCCCACACCACCAATGCCGGCTGACTGACCTCGCTGAAATGCGCCAGGGTATTGGCCTGGCCATTTTCGCCGCGTGTCACGCCGGTATTCGCCAGCCATAAGGGAATGCCCTGGCGCTGATAACGCTCGAATACATTCGCCAACAACTGACTGCCGCGCGCCGGATCGCCGAACGAGTGATCGTGGCTGTACAACAAGTCCACAAACACCGACTTGGGCTTGTATGCCAGCAAGCGCTTGAACAACTTGCTCTGTTCGCCATATGGCATCGGCCATGAGGTGTTATTGCGCATCAGATACGCGTCATCGATCAGCACCACCGCAATGCGTTGCTGACCATCGCGCTCATACCCGCTGGCGAACATACGGTTGAGCCACTGTGCGGATGCCTGGTCACTGGAGCTGGCCAGGCCGAACGGATCGAGCACCGCCAGCAACACGATAAGCGCGGCCAGCCAATAGCGGCGAACCTTGAAAAGTGGGGGATTTTTCGACATCCCTGTCTCGATAAAAAACCGCGGGTCGGCAGTTTTTGGCTTCCTGGGGCTCCTGCAGGAGCGCGGGTGCTTGCGATGGGGCGTCAACGATCAGCCATCACCGCAGCGATTGCATGGGTTTTTAAAGGAGCGGGCGAGGGGTGTCAATCAGAAATATGGCAAAGTGCCATCTTTGTCTCGAATTGGACAGCCGGGGCAAGACCGTGCGCCGTGTTTCACGGCGCTGTCGGCTCCTTGAACTGCGCCTGCAACAGCGCCAAAAAAGCTTCCCGGGCCGGGTGTCGGCCCGCGTTTGCATGCCAGTAGAACAGGTTGTCGATACGCGTCAGATCCGCGAATTCATAGCCATTCCATCCCGCACCGTGGCGGTATTGCTCATAGATTCCACGTGGCACCAGCGAGACTCCGGCACCCGCACTGACGCACCCGACGATGGTGCCGTAGCTGGCGATGCTGACGATTTTCCGTGTCTGGTCATGGCGTGTTAACCACTGTTCAAGCGCCAGGCGATACGGGCAACCCACTGGCCACATGAAGATGTCCTTGCCGTGCAGGTCCGCTGCCGTATGCAAGGGGCCCTGGGATTCGGCGGCGATGAGCACCAGATCCTCGCGATACATCACTGTCCGCTTGAGGCCGGGACGGTCGATGTCCACCGCGACGATCGCCCCATCCAAGCGGTGATGCAGAATATCCTCCAGTAACTGAGCCCAGGTACCGGTGCTCAGCTCCAAGGAAACCTGCGGATGCAGGGCGTGGAACTTGGCCAACAAGCGCGGCAGGCGTCCTGTCGCGCTCGACTCGATGGCCCCGATGCGCAGGCGCCCGCTCGGCACGCTCGTAGGCGCCACCGCGCGCCGCGCTTCCTCGGCGAGGTTGAGGATTTTCGTCGCGTAATCCAGGAAAACCTCGCCAGCCGGGGAGATCCGCAACCCTCTGCCATCCCGGAAAAACAACGGTGTACCCAGTTCACGCTCGAGGGACTTGATGCGGGCGGTGACATTTGACGGTACGCAGTGCAGCGATTCAGCGGCGCGCGCGATGCTGCCGATGTCGGCTACTGTCTTGAACATGCGCAGTTGGGACAATTCCATACATCACCCAAAGTGAATACTGAATCGAGTTTAAGTCACTTGTAGTGATGTCGTCGGTTTTTGATACTTCATGCAGCGTGCGCAGACGTTGAAGCCGTCGCCCGCCCAAATCCCGCGCATAACAGGTGGCTGCTTGTGGTGATTTCCGATGAACGCTAGACCCGAGGTGAAAGTCTCCCTCGCGACACTGTTCGTGATCCTCTGCTGGGCTTATTCCCCGATAGGCATCCACATCGGGCTCCAGGCCTACGAGCCCGGTCATTTGGCGCTGTTGCGCTTTCTCATTGCCTCGGCGTTCATGGCCGGAGTCGCATCGGTGCTGCGTATTTCCCTGCCACGCCTCAAAGACCTGCCGCTATTGGCGGTATTGGGGTTTTTCGCGGTGAGCCTGCACCATATCGCCCTCAACTACGGCCAACGCGGGGTCAGCGCCGGCGCGGCCAGCGTGCTGGCTCAATCCACGCCGTTGTTCAGCACGCTATTGGCACACTTTGTACTCAAGGACCGGGTCAATGGCTGGCAATGGATCTGCGTGTCGGCGGGCCTGATCGGCGCCGCCGTGGTCGTCACCGGGGATCAAGGTATGGGCGAGATGGATGCCAACGGGCTGCTGATCCTGCTGGCGGCGCTGTCGTGGAGCCTGTACTTCGCCTTGCAGAAACACCATGCCCATCGCCACGACGGCCTGACCATGGTGTGTTACACCATCTGGGCGGGCACGGCGCTGCTGCTGGTCTATGCGCCGGGTCTGTGGCGCGAAGCACAACATGCCGCGCTGTCGGTCAACCTGGCCGTACTCCTGCTCGGCATTTTCCCCAGCGCCCTGGCCTACCTCGCTTGGGCATACGTGCTTGCGCGCAGCAACGTAAGCCGCGCTTGCATCGCGCTTTACCTGATCCCGCCCACCGCGATGCTGATGGCTGCGATGGTACTGGCCGAGCGCCCGACGAGCAGGGTGCTGGTCGGCACTGTCATCGTGCTGATAAGCGTGCTGGGGTTGAATTTTAAGCCCTCAAAAGCTGCGCTTTCTTGCGACCTGTGATTAACGAGGTAGGGCGTTCTTTTCGGTTCGAGTGGGGCTTACACGGCCTAATCAGGATTTATAGGCAAGCCGCGAGTTGCCAGGCGAGTCGAAAGCACAATGGATGTTTCGGTTTTGCCGAACGAATCAAAGGCCGAGATTAAGGTTTCCAGGGCAATCAATGACGGGGCAACCACGTTGAGCACGAACGAAGCCTCGCCCGTTACATGATGCGCTTCGCGCACCTCAGGCATTCCCTCAATCACTGACAGCACCCTGGAATAGCTTTCAGCCGGCACATACAGCCTGATAAACGCGGTAACGGGATAACCAATGGAATGACTGTCGAGTTCGGCTCGATAACCGCGCAGTACACCTTGGTCTTCAAGTTTACGAACCCGCTCGGCGGCCGCGGGTGTCGAGAGTCCGACTCGTCTGCCGAGTTCAGCAAAACTCAGTCGAGCGTCTACCTGAAGCTCAGCCAGCAAACGCTTGTCCAAACGATCGAGGGGTCTGCTGGTCATGGGTGCCTTGAGGTGCCTTGAAACGATGAATCGTTAAGTGAAGCGGCCTGCAAAGCTTCACTTTGCAATGGAGACCGTAGTGGCAAGCCATCCAAAATAGCTTATCCCACACAACGAGTCCCCAGCCATGTTACTCAAAGGAATGCTACTCGGTTTAGCCATCGCGGCCCCCGTCGGCCCCATCGGACTTCTAAGTATTCAAAACACGTTACGGGGAGGATTCAAGGCAGGATTCATCACCGGCATGGGCGCTGCGACAGCGGATGCAGTCTATGCCATCGCCGCGTTATTTGGCTTGGCCGGACTACTGTCGCTGATCGGTGATACTCGGTACCTGCGGATAGCGGGAGCAGTGTTCTTTATCTACCTGGCGTGGAAAACCCTGGAAAAAAAAGCCGAGGTTATCGCCGCCCCGTCTACCGCACGGCATCTGTGGGGCATGTACACCACGACCTGCCTGCTTACGCTCTCTAACCCAATGACCCTTCTGGGTTTTGTCACGCTGTTTGCCGGGCTGGGCGTCAGTCAGGCGAACACAGAGACGGGGCTGTGGTTGGTCCTGGGGGTGTTTCTTGGGTCTTCCCTGTGGTGGATAACATTGGCGGGGTCATGCTCGTTGATGTTGAAGCGATTGTCCCGGCGTTGGTTGCGAGGAATTGATTATGCTTGCGCGGTGCTTTTGATCGGCTTTGCGGTGATGCTGCTTTATCCGGTTAGCCAAGCATAAGTTCTGACCTTGACGGGAGACTTGCAACGGGTGCCCCTTGGTTTTTCATCGGCGGCAATTCAAGGCCGCCGCCTGGATTCTGGCGTCTTCCTCTACGTTGACAACGCTCATGCTGTCGCCTCCCAGTTCAGCGGCCTTGTTGAACGCCATATTGAGTGCGTCCCCGTTTGAGGAGCCCTTAACCGTAAATCCTTTGATGACCTGGCAAGCCTGGGCTGACGACGCCGTCACCAGGTTGACCTGCTGGCCTGCGTCAGTCAGTTGGGTGGTACAGGCTACGGTTGAAGTGGCGATCATGAGCAGCAACGAAACCGAATGCAGAGTGCGCATAATTTCAATATCCCTGTTTATGGGTTGCGCTTTTATAGGCGTTATCACCTATTTTAGATTTTTCCGCAAAACTCTTTCTGTCTTCACCTGAGTGTTCAAGCACTATTCTCCGCGCGTCAGACCATTACCGGCAACCAAGCGGATATCAGCAGCAGGCATGCCAGCACCTGGTTCATACGCTTGAGCGCCTGTGGCGAGCGCAAAACCCGGGCGCTCCCCAGGCCGAGTAACGCCCAAAAAGTCATGCACGGCAAGGAAACCAGCAAAAACAATAACGTCAGGAGCACCACGCGCAAGGTCTTGTCGCCATCCCCGACAAACACGCTGACCACCGCGAGAGCCATCATCCATACCTTGGGATTGATCAATTGCAGGGTAGCGGCACTGAACACATTGAGGCCCTTGTCGCGTGCTGTCGCCACATCCAGGGCGGGAGGTGGACTACTGAAAATCTGCCAAGCCAGCCAACTCAGCCACAGCACCCCGCACCAGACCATCGCCTGCTGCACCAACGGAAACCGCAGCAGCGTTTCACCCACCCCGAGACCGACTGCCAACACGATGAGCGCCGCCGCCATGCACGCCCCCAAGATGATCGGCAGCGTGGCATAGAGCCCGGCGCGCGAACTGTGACTTAAAACCAGAATATTGGTCGGCCCCGGGGTAATCGAAGCAACGAAGGCAAAGAGCACGAAAGGCAGTAACGATTCCATGGCTCAGGCTCCCGTGAGGCGCATTGAGACAGGGAAAGCGAGCAATGACACAAACATGGCATGGATCCCTTGAGCAGAAAGAAATCCATGGTGGCAAGTCAGCCCAAGTCAGTCTGGAAGGTTTGAGCAGCGCTTACGATAATCCGCCGGCGTGAGTTGGTAGGCACGACGAAACCAGCGTCCCATATGGCTTTGATCGGCAAACCCGAGAGCGCTGGCCACCTGTGCCGGCACCTCGCCCCGGGCTAACAGCCGGCGTGCCTTGGCCAGCCGCAGCTGGATCAAGTAAGCGTGCGGCGCCAAGCCAAAGGCTGCCTTGAAAGCCCGGGTCAGGCGGAAGCGGTCAACGCCACAGGCGTGAGCCAGGTCATCCAGGCCGATGTCCTCACAGACATTGGCATGCAGATAATCCCGCGCAACCTGGGCCGTCAGCGGCAGTCGCGGATCACAAGCTTGACGCTTGCGCCAATCAAGGTGGCAAGTAAGTGAGTCCAGCAAGGTGTCGAGGGCACTCTGGCGCACAATGCGCAAATCACCCTCATGGAAAGCGTGGAAGGCCTGGGAAATGGCAGTGGACAGGCCCGTGTCCTGGCTCAAGGTGGCAGCAAAACCCAGCTGGCAGTCAGCCGGTACGTGCTCGAACAAAGCGTGCAGCTCTCGTTCCAGCCAATGCGGTTCAAGGTACAGCATGGAATAGGTGAACCCTTCCTCGGTAGGCGCATGCCCATCGTGGATCTCCCCGGGCTCCAACATAAATACCTTGCCCGGCGTACTGAGATGACGAACACGCCGACAATTGAACTGCTGCACCCCTTGCTCCGTGACCCCCACCAGAAAGCTGTCATGCCAATGCGGATCGTACGCATGCCCCCGAAAATGGGCGCGAATCGACTCAATCCCGGTATCGGCATCTTGGGACAGTTCAATCCAGTTGCGGGTATCCACGGATAACTCCAAAAAGTGCCTGATTCACCTGAGTGACTAAATTACTGCGTTACGGGAAGCGGTGTTTAGAATATTTGTGCAGGTGGGGGCGGGCGGGTTCCTGATGCTCGCTTAGCGGTTGAACGTGAAGCAGAAAATGCCGCCCGGTGTGACGTGGGAGACCCGTGAGGCGAACAGACTGCGAGAGTCTTACGGCCGTTCGCTGGCCTTATTGCGGCATTTCAAAAGCCAAAGCAGCGTTAGCACTGTCGGCCAAAACAACGTGTTGAGCATGTCGTGTGCGCTTGCCTGCCAACGCCAGTATCCAAAGCTTTCAATATCATCTCGCCTATCGACCCACTCGCCAGCGCACGCAATGATGAAAACACCCAGCCAACCCATGTATGGCTTGTGTCGTCGGGTGATAGTGATCAACGTTAAATAGACCGCCATGCCCACATAGATGTGCAACGCATCCTTTGACAGCCCACTCGCCGCCACGATGGCGAGCTTGATGCTTTGTACGGTTGAGATGTCCATGTCAATGCTTCCTTGCTGCGCCAGCGGTGGGCTTCGTTTTCATCCAAGTAACAATACCCCCAATCTGGTTGGCGATCTCACGCGGAGGGACATGCTCTTGCCGGTTGGAGTCCTGGAAAAGAGGGCGGATCTGTATTCCAGAAGTCGCTGGCTAATATTTCGAGAAGAAAAGGATAAAGACGAGGCGAAAAAATGACCGTTCAAAAAATGGGACGAGTCCTGGACGGAGGCCGCTTTTTGGACGTTGGACAGGGGCGATTTTCCAAACCCCAGAAACCACAAAGCCCCGCATTGCGGGGCTTTGGGATATGGTGCGGCACCAAGAGTCGAATCGCATTACTATTGAGTTAAAAATCAATGGTTTAAGGTAATAGCCTTTGAGGCGCTACCTCTATTTATACCCTGATCGTGGATCAAATAATGGAGGGTGTTCGTTATTGATATGAGCGACTATTCGTGATCTGAAAGAGGAATGAGCTAAAAATTCTTAAATTTCGCGTATGTCATATTGACAGCGTCAATGCCGTTTGGGATATTCGACCCGTTCTTTACGCGTACAAGCTCGGTCTCGGTACCGATGCTTAGTCGGGCGATTAGCCAGACTCTAGAAAATTGCTTGGATTTATTCCGCAGAGAATATCTGCGGCCCTCCAATCGCGGGCTCATTACGGTCCACAGATATTCTCTGCGGCTGTTTCTTGGTAAAGAACCTCTTCTAAATGACAGATCCTCGACTTGCTGCTCTATCATCGATAAAAATAGAGTCATCAAGAGTCGAGTACTGTAAGTCTCACATCGTTCTTCTGTGTGGTGGCCGGTCGCCTGAAAAGGGGCATCCGGACGATCCCACCCCTTCGGTACAGTCCCTACGTCACGCGCTTGAGACGGACCTCAATAATAGAATTGAGTTCTTCAAGCCTGAGGATGTCACTAATTGGCAAGTTGACGCTATCTTTAGAAATCTGATTGATCTCGAGGTGGAGTTGGCTGCAATGTGCTCTCTGGTGGTTATCATACTAGAGAGTCCCGGAGCAATAGCTGAGCTTGGTGCGTTTTCTCAGTTGAAGGAGTTCAACGACAAAATTGTTGCTGTTTGCTCGGAAGGTCACTTTCAGAATGACTCATTCATAAAATTAGGTATTTTTCGACATATCTCAAACGATAAGCGAACTGCAGTAAAAAGTTATCCATTTGAAATCGGATTTCCACTTACTATAACTGCTGAGATCATAGAGGATGTTGTGGTTGATGTTCAGCGCGAGTTGGACGAACTGCCGAAATCGCAGCTTCTTAAAGTATCCAATAGCTCCCATGTTTTTGTTCTCTTGTATGAGCTTATAAAGCTATTTGTTGCCGTTAAAGAGAGCGAGCTATTGGATTATCTTTCCAGGCTAGGAGTTGACGCTGGCAGGGATCAACTAAGGGGCAAGCTTTTTTTGCTTCAGCGATTCAGGCTCATTAGTCTTGAGATTTATAGTGATTCCCAATTTTACGTCGCTAGAAACTCTGAGTTCCACAGGGTTAATTTTTCTGCGAGCTCTTCTGTGCCGATAGATAAGCTACGTATTTCTACAGAGTGCAAAGAGTTCTATAATACTTCGGGAAAAGATAATCACCGGCTTAGAGTTATTCGTCGGCTGTTTGGGGGTGGGAAGTGATCGCCCATAAAACGCTTGAGAAAATGTTGGCTGATTTGTCATTGTCAAGCGAACAGTTAGTACGTGTGGTTTCGAGGGCTCCTTATTCTTATAAAACTTATAGTATTCCAAAAAAGAATGGCGGGTTGCGAATAATCTCTCAACCTGCCAGGGAAACAAAGTATGTTCAACATTGGTTGATTCATAACGTTTTTCATCTATTGCCAATTCATGAGGCCGCGTCGGCATATGTAAAAGGTGCAAGCATTAAAAAGAATGCCGAGGCACACAGAACAAACGAGTACATGGTTAAGCTGGATTTTAAAGACTTCTTCCCGTCTATTAAAATTGATGACCTGATAGCGCACTTTCAGAAAAGCTTGCCTTTTCTTGATTTGCTAGAAATTCGATATATTGCAAGACTGTCATGTATTAATAGAGGGAATGGCGGTGCTCTGAGTATCGGCTCTCCAGCCTCACCAATACTATCGAACTCCATCATGTATGAGTTTGATAGTGTAGTAGCTGATTGGGCATCTCAAAACAAATTTGTTTATACTCGCTATGCTGACGATTTAACATTTTCCACGGCTTTACCTTACGCTTCTGAGTCAGTCGTGCCTGTAATAAAAGATTTGTTGTCTAGTTTGAAATACCCACGCTTAAGCTTGAATGTTGATAAGACGATACATTTGTCTAAGCGAGGGAGCCGCAGGATTACCGGATTAGTAATCACAAACGATGATAAAGTTTCTCTTGGTCGTGATAGAAAGCGAGAAATTAGCGCTCTTGTCCATAAGTATGGTCTGGGACTGCTTGAACAAAAAGACGTGTTTAGGCTTCAGGGATTGCTCGGTTTCGCTGCTGATGTAGAACCGTTGTTTTTATCGCGTTTAGGTAAGAAATATGGGATGAAAACCATATTGAATCTTCTGAGAAAGCGTCAGTGAGACCCGCGGGCATTATTATTCAATCTCCGTGAAAGCGTTCATGGTCTTTCTACTTTGGCGGCGGCTGATATTTTTACGGAGTAACCTCGCTGGGAAAGACTATCATATGCCCTAACAAGGTTTACTTTACTGAAGAAGGGCAGATTGCTTTTCACGTTTGCGGCATCGTCGCCCAATATCAGAAAAACCACTTCATATTCTGCGCTTCGAAAGTTGTCGAGTGGAATGATTTCGCGTGCAGCGTTACTGAAAGTACCCAATACCTTTCTGGCTGATTTTCTAAATTCTCGGTCTCCGAGCAATATCTCTGCGGCGACGCTCCCTTGTGCGAAAAGATGGCTTAGTCCAGCAGATCCCCCTTTGCGATGTTTTACGTGTATGAATTGCTTCTCAGTTGAAAGAAGATCGCACAGTTCAACTGAACTAGTCGATTTGTTGCTTTTGATCAGTCTCTTGTCTAATAAGTGATATCCGTGCATCTGAGAGGCCCTAATATTGTAATCCCCTTCAGCCTCTATTTTTGCCTTCTCACCTTCTTGCCACACGTAGCCCCCTGGAAATTGAAGTTCAGAAACACCTATATTCGCTAAGCTAGAATTGATTCTCCCTATGAATGAGTTGTCAATTTCATACCAGGTCCCTCCAAATATTATGTTGGTTTTGTTCGCGTTTATTATTTCATAGTAGATGCATTTGTATATTGAGTGATCAAATTCGTTTTCATGTATATCGAAAACATACAAATGATCTCTTTTGACTGACTCGATAGATAACTTTGTATTGTCAATCGTAGATAGATATTTTTCCGATGATACAGTTGGTGATCGATCACTTTTGGCTCGGGTAAAGCTGAAGCCGGTTATCGAGTCCCATTTCTCTATTTCTGGTAGTGTTATAACTATACTCGGATCACGGTCTTTAATTGCTTCAAGCAGAACCCGGTCTAACTGGTCTATGTGTGATTTTTCCTTGATTCTTCTAACGTTGTCTACCCATAGAAAGTCTGTTTTATAATCATCTTTTAGGTAATGGGTTTTTAAATTCTCAGTTATGGTTGATAAATCGCTGATCTCCATTTCAATACCAAATGAAAACATTGCGTCACCGCCAGAGATATTTTTGAAATCTATACCTGGTTTAGGTGTTCCAGTCACAGCTCTCAATATATCTCTAGATATATCAATGCCAAACACACTTATTTCTGAGTCGCGTGCGGCCTGTGATCTTTTTTGAACCGGTTGGTCTTCTAATGTATGAATATCTACGCTTCTTAAACTTTCGTGATTAAGAGTATTTAAGGCGGTTTTTAGCCCGAAGTCTTGGGCGAAGTTTGCAAGATTTACTAGGTGTCGGCCATAACCAAAAGTTATGGCGAATATGTCGGTATCTGTTTTTATGAATAATACCGCAGAGCTTGATTTGTTTCCGATCTGTATTACGTTGGTTCCGGTAATTGTGTCAACCAATTCGCCCCAATTCGGCCTTTTTTCAACTGTGCGCTTTACATATAAAACTCCTTCTAAGCCAAAATCTGCATCGAGTTCATATGGGACTACGTCCTTATCCAAAACTAGTAGATCCGAGAAACCGTTGATAACAGTATCTGGTTTCATCATGAACACATTTAAGTGACGATATTTCATTCCTGGTATTCTCCCTTCCCTAGGTGATATCTCGTGCATGGCATAACGCTACTCCACTCCTCTGGATATTGCTATAGTTGAAAGAGCTTAGAAATTTTTTTGGGAGGCTGAGTTTTCCAGTGTGGCGAATGTCCATGGTCGTCGAGAGCTGGCTCATTAATGATAGTTGTTCGCGTCTGATGGCGCGGGATTTTTCGATTGGTCACGCCGCAGTGTTCGGCATTACGTATTAAGGAAAAAAGATGAATAAGCCAGACGTTGCACTAATCTATGAAGAGGGCATGCCAAGCGAATTGTATATTGATTTCGAGAAGGCATTGCACAACCCAAATATCCGTATAGCGATTGAGTCTAGGCCCCCTAGTGGACCTCAAGCATGTCTTGAGTGGTTTATTTTTCCAATTGTCGCGGCTTACATAGCAAAACCTTACTTTAAGGCACTTTTTGGGGAGATGGGTAAGGACCATTACTTGCTTCTGAAGGAAAAACTTTCCGAAACAGCAGGCAAGGTGATGTCGCAACCTAAAATAGAGCCAGTCCTCTTAGGATCAGCAGGTAAGCTGAGTACGGAAAATCCATACTCCCTCGCTTTCTCCATATATGCGGAAGCAAATGATGGCAAAAAATTCAAACTACTTCTCCCAAAGAAATCGTCAGTAGAAAACGACTACAACGAAATAGTTAATGTTTTTTTGGATTTCCTATCTGAGTATCATGCAGGAATAAAGCAGCTTGACGAAATTGGTTTTGCCTCTAACTCCAATCCGCCGAGTGGACTTATATTTGTGCGCGTTGATCCAATAACTAAGAGCATCGAATGGCTAGATCACAGGCGCAATGGATAATGTAGGGAAGGCGAGCCCGCAAAAAAAGATCGGACATTCCGATAGGCGAGTTTACTTTTGCGATTGCTATGACAAGGATTAGACCTTTTAAAGGTTTGGCAACCAGCTATGGAATTGAATTTTTAAAAACTTATGCGCACAAATTTTTTATTCTTTATCGGAGTGGTTCGATATGTTTGAGATATTTAACTCTTTAATCGGTCAAGTTGGTGGTGCGGCAATCGTCATTACCGGACTTTCGGCTTGGCTGGGGAGTATCTGGAAGGATCGTATCAGCTTGAGAGAGAAGGCGACTTTTGAAGTTCTTATAGAAAAACTCAAATCAGAGCACTCTCGCCAGACACAGAATCTGGAAAGTGCATTGCAAACCGAGCGTCACCTGGTTCAATTGGGGCATGCAAATCTGATCGAAAAAAGAGCTGTATTTATCGACGAAAGCTACAAGCTTCTCGTTGATCTGCACGAAGCGATATATGAAACTATTCGACCCGATTATTTTGGGAGACAACGACCTTCAATCGCGCAGGCATATGAATCGGCATTACCAAAGTTCGATGCCTTCGTTGAGGTTTATGAGAAAAATAAAATTTATTTTTCTAAGGCAACGTCAGAAAGAATTTCAGAATTCTATGTTTCGGCTGCTCAGACATTGGATCAGGCTAGAGTAGCCATGCGGTCAGGGGAGGCGCTGGGGCACGGTGAGACGCCTCACCTTCAAAAATTGTTCGAAAAAGTGAATTACGAAATGTATGAGACTCGGACGGCAGTCGAACAGGAATTTAGACAACTAATGCACGTGCAATGAGTAATATCTATTTTATAGAACTGTTTAATGAAGAAATGAAAAAAGTGAAAAAAGGGGACGGATTAATTTTCTTATCAAAAATGGGGTGTCTGCGCGTAGTGGTGCTAGGTTTGAATACAACATCTGCTACCCGGTACTGCTTCAGTATCGAGCCAACACTCATCTCAAGGAAAACCCGTAATGGACCTACACAACGAGTTCGAGAACAGCAAATTCTTCCACCGCGCTCGCATCGATCGGCGCGCCGCCGATGCCTTGGTGGGGTTGGCCGCTGGGATTACGGCGGACGGTGTTGTGAATGCCACCGAAGCGGTTTTTCTAAAGCAATGGTTGGAAAACAATCTCGCGCATCTGAATGACCCGGTGATCAATCTGTTGTATTCGCGTTTGGCATGCATGCTTCAGGACGATGCTCTAGACAAGGATGAGTCCTTAGAGCTACTTGACATGCTGCGTGGTTTTTCTGGAGTGAACATTGAGAGGCCGAAGGTCATCGGCGCTGTTGCTCCTACTGATCTTCCGTTCAACTCACCAGCCCCTGATTTGATGTGGGATGGCCGGATGTTTGTGTTTACGGGAGTCATGGCCTTTGGGCCACGTAAGGAGTGTCAGGCGTTGGTCGAAGAACGGGGTGGATTGATTGGGGGCGGCGTGAGTAAGAAGGTGCATTACCTGGTGGTTGGTAGCGTGGGTAATGAGCAGTGGCGGCACAGTACTTATGGTACGAAGATCATAAAGGCCGTGGAGTTGCGTGAGGCGGGTGCTTCGATTGCCATTGTGGGTGAGGATCATTGGCAAAGGATGCTGTTTGGTTGAGGCTGCTCCGTTCGTGGTGTTTTGGGAAAGGAAGCCCTTGGTTTTGAACGGCAGATTGTCGGTGGGTATGACGGTTTCATCGCGCGCAGGTTCGCTCCCACGGGCTTCAGTGTATGGACGAAAAGTGAACGGTACAGAAACAACAAAGCCCTCGCATTTCTGCGAGGGCTTCGTTTTGTATGGTGCCGGCACCAGGAGTCGAACCCGGGACCTACTGATTACAAGTCAGTTGCTCTACCAACTGAGCTATACCGGCGTGTTAGGGCGACGATTATAGCGATTGGGAAGTTTCTGTAAACCCCTGAATTCTGACTATTTTTCAGGCCCCTGCTTTTCCTCTGTAACGCTCGCGCTGTCCATCCCCATTCAGCGGCTTTCCTCCAGCGCTGTCGCTGTCGTTGCGGTCCGGATTTGAAGCCCCAGCACGCCGATGGCGAGCAGGGCGGCGCCTGCGCCGGCGATGGGGATGTAGGCCAGGCCGATGTGGGTGATGACCCATGCCGCGCTGACTCCGCCCAGTGCGGTGCCGAGGTTGAACGAGGCGATGTTGAGTCCTGAGGCTACTGCGCTGGATTGCGGTATGTAGTGGTTAGCCAAGCGCAGCAGGCGCAGGGTGGACAGGGTGACGATGGCGAAGAATACGGTGCCCAGCAGGCCGATCAGGCTCAGGATGATGAGTTTCGAGGCGCTCCACAGGTACAGGCCCAGCAGGTTGAGCATCAGCACTGTCAGTGCGCCCAGCAGGCAGCGGTCGGCGTCGAAGCGATCGACCAGGTAGCCGCCGAGGATGTTGCCGAAGATGGAGCAGATGCCGAACAGCAGCATGGCGATGCCCAGGGTCTGGATCTGCAGGTGGGTGATGTCCAGCAGGAACGGCGAGACGTAGGTGAAAAAGGAAAATGTGGCCACGCTCACCAGTAGGGCGATGGTTGCGGCCATCAGCAGTTCGCGATGGAGAATGGCGCTGAGGTTTTGCTGGATGCTCGGGCGTTCGTGGGGCGGCGGGGCCGGTTGGCGCTGCATCAGCAATACCAGGCCGAGGGTGCTGAGCAGGCCGAGGCCGCCGATGGCCAGGAAGACCACGCGCCACGACCAGTAGCTGCCCAAAAACGTGCCGATGGGTACGCCAAATGCCACGGACAGAGTCAGGCCCATCCACACCAGTGACAGCGCACGCCCGGCCCGCGTCGGATCGACCCGTTTGATCGCGGCATTCGACGCGACGGCCATGAATACGCCGTGGCCCAGGCCGATGACGAAGCGCACGCCGTGCAGGGTCAGGATGTCGGGTGCGAGGCTGATCACCACACTGCCGATGGCGAGTACCGCCAGGGTCAGCAGCAACACGCTTTTGTCGCGCCAGGCCGCCAGCAGGGCGGTGATCAGCGGAGCACCGATGGCCGCGCCCAGGGCATAGGCGGCGATGGCGGAACCCACTTGGGCGACGGATTCGTGGAGGTCGATGGCGATCGATGACACCAGCCCGGCGACAACGAATTCGGACAAGCCAAAGGTAAACGTGCACAGGGAAAAGATGTAGATGACGGCAGGCATAAGCACTCTGTTGTTGAGAGAAGAGGGCGCACCTCGAGGAGGCGGAACCTTTCTTCTGGCAGACGTTATTCAGCTGTCGGTGATAGTGCGTGGGGCAGACGACGGGGGGAAATACTATAAATATCTCGGTTTGATACTTTTGACGAAGGGCGCGGGGAGTTAAAACGGCATGAGTCGTTAGTGGATGTTTGCGCGGATTGATATTCCACGGACATTTATAAACAACGTGCTCAGGATGTTTTAACTTGCGGTTCGCAACTGAAGTCGAGCAGCGAAATGAAGTTGTCTATCAACGGCGATGCGTTGTCGGTGTTCCAGCTCATGTAAAGGCCGATGGCCGGGTTGGGTGCTGTGGTCAGCGGGTTGATCCGGCGGAACCACACCTTGTCGCGCATGATCGAGTGGGCAATCGACTCAGGTACCAGGGCCACGCCGAAACCGCACGCCACCAGGCCGATCAAGGTATGGATCTGCGCGGCTTCTTGAACCACTTTCGGGTAAAAACCGGCGGTTTCGCACAAGGCGATGAGCTGGCTGTGGTAGCCCGCGCCCAAGCCTTGAGGGGTGAACACGAAGTTCTCGTCGGCAAAGTCCCGCAGGTCGATCTGCCCGTTCCCGGCCTTGGGGTGCCCGGCAGGCAGCGCCATTACGATGGCTTCATCCAGCAGCAAGCGCGATTCGACGTTTTCCGTCGAGATCGGCAACTTGCGCAGGAATGCGATATCCGCTTCCCCCGACAAGATGGCCTTGGCCTGGCTGGAAGAGGGCATTTCCTTGATAACCAATTGGACGTTGGGAAAGGTCTCGCGGAAGCGGCGAAAGGCGTTGAGCAGCGATTCGTAATAGGCAATCGACACGGCCGTGATGGTCAGCTTGCCGGCGATACCGGCGGACACCTGACGGGCCTGCTCGATCCCCGTTTCCAGGGTCTTCAGGGTGTTGTAGGCGGTACTGAGGAACGCGCTGCCGGCGGGCGTCAGTTTTACTCCGCGCGTGCTGCGCTCAAACAGGCTGAATCCCAATTTGTCTTCCAGGCGATTGATGGCCTGGCTCAATGGCGGCTGGGCCATATGCAAACGCAAAGCCGCTTTGTGAAAGTGCAGTTCTTCAGCCACGGCGATGAATTGACGTAACAGGCGGGTCTCGATCATTTCTCTGTTCCTTCATATGAATTGATCAGTGGTCCAGTGATAAGTGCAGGCTGATGCGATGTGCGCGGGACGCATATAGTGTTATGCGCAAATGCTTATGCACAATTCAGTGGTTAGACATAAGCCGTAACCGCGACTCGCTGAAGTTATTCTCATTAAGCTGCAACTGCCTGTTTTGCGTGCATTTTATTTTGTGAACAAAAAATGACCAGTCAACAATTTGCTCTGTAGCGCTTGTCTTTACGGCCTTCCACAGAATTCCATCAACAGAGTTATCCACAGGGCGGGGTGGGTGGATGTGCCCTTTAATCGCGCTCGGCGAGTAGCATCAGGTTGCGCGGCGTGAGCGCCGTTTCGCAGAAGCAACCTAGCTGGACCCTGTAGCCGTTTTCCAGCAGAAACAATGCCCGATCGAGTACCAGCCACAGTTCCAGCGGGCGGCGAAACAGCCCACGGACCAATTCCAGGTTGCGTACGTGTGCCAGGCGCTGCCAGCCTTGTTGCTCCAGCGCCGTCCAATTCTGTTCACCTGTGGATAACCCTTTGAGCGCCGCCAGTTGCTGGCAGTACTCGGCGTAAGGTTTGTTCAGCCAAGCGCTGGGCAGTGAAGGGGTGGGCAGGTATTCGTCGCACGCGCGCAATTGCCGTTGCAGTTGATCAAACCCCAGGCGCCGGGCCATCGAGGTATCCCGCTGCTGCCGTACGCGGGCGCCAGCGGTGACGGTTTCGCTCAGGGGCAGGCCGAGATCGTCCACTGACAGGCGCAGCGTCGAGCGGTGGGCCGGAGCTGATAGCGGTTGGTAGTGGTCGGCGCTGATGCGGTTATAGCAGCAGGGCGCCACGGCCAGGTGTTTACAGCCGGCGGCGCTGGCCAGTTGCAACAGGCGCACATGCAGGTCGCCGCAGGCGTGGAGGGCGACGGGGGTGTGATCGCGGGTGAGTTGCTGTCCGGCGTCATCCGCCATCACGTCTTGCTGGCAGTGTCTGGCGGGCAGTTGATGCTGTTCGCTGAGGACCTTGCCGGCGGCGATCAGCGCGGGATCGTATTCCAGGCAGGTCAGTTGCTGGCCGGGTTGCAGCAGCCGACGGCCGAGGTGGCCTTTTCCGGCGCACCAGTCGAGCCAATGGCAGGGGCCTGTGGTAAACCCCAGGGCGGCGCCGAAGGCTTCGATCTGTTGCCATTTGCGACCGGGTACATCGACATTCAGTCGCGCAGGCGCCGGAGGCAGTTTAACCCTCGGTAGCCTATCCACGGCACTCAGCGCGATGGACTGACTCGCCCACTGGGCAAACGGCGCGGGAGCCTGGAGTTCGTGGGGGCGGTTGTGGCTGCTTTCGGCGTCCTCCAGCGAACGCTGGCGCAGCCATCGGGCCAGCTCGGCGTGCCGGGTTTCCCACGGCAATTGCAGGTGGGTAAAGGGCCGTGGACGCCACAGCCCTTGGTGCTCGATGAGAAACGCATCCAGCGCCTGGAAGCGGGCGAGCAACTGCGCGCCCGTCAACCGGCTGTCAGCGTCCCTGGCAGGCATCGACCCGCAACCAGCGTTCCAGCAGCTTGAAGCCGCGTACCAGCACGTAGGCCATCAGCAGATAGAACATCCCGGCGGCGAAGAAGATCTCTACCGGCAAGTAGGTGCGGGCAATGATGGTACGGGCCATGCCGGTCAGTTCAAGCAAGGTCACGGTACTGGCCAGGGCGCTGGCCTTGAGCATCAGGATCACTTCGTTGCTGTAGGCCGGCAAGCCGATGCGCGCGGCCCGTGGCAGGGTGATGTAGAACAGGGTTTTCGGTTTGGACATGCCCAGGGCCCGTGCGGCTTCGATTTCGCCGGGCGGAATGGCCTGGATTGCACCGCGCAGAATCTCGGCGATATACGCCGCGGTGTGCAGGGTCATGGTGGCCGTGGCGCACCAGAACGGGTCCCGCAGGTAGGGCCAGAGGACGCTTTCGCGCACGGCATCGAACTGGGCCAGGCCGTAGTAGACCAAAAACAGCTGCACCAGCAGCGGCGTGCCACGGAAGAAGAAAATGTAGCAGTAGGGCAGCGTGCGCACGTACCACAGGCGCGAGGAGCGGGCGATGCCCAAGGGAATCGCCAGGATCAGGCCGGCGATGACCGCGATGGCCACCAGTTCCAGGGTCAGGGTGGCGCCCTGGGCCAGTCTCGGCAGCCACTTGATGATGACGGCCCAGTTCAGGCCCAGGTCGAAATGCGCCAGCCAGCTGTAGTCGCCGTTCATTGCGTGCTCCTCGCAAAGCCGCGCGCGGCACGTTTTTCCAGGAAGTACATGCCGGCCATGGCCAGGACGGTGAGGCCCAGGTACATGAAGGCCGCGACCATGAAGAAGGTGAAGGGTTGCTTGGTCACGGTCACGCCGATCTGGGCGTGACGCATGATTTCTTCCAGGCCGATCACCGAGACCAGCGCGGTGTCCTTCATCAGGATCATGAACAGGTTGCCCAGGCCCGGCAGGGCGATGCGCCACATTTGCGGCATGATCAACCGGGTGAAGATACGAAACTTCGACAGGCCCAATGCGACACCGGCTTCGCGGTGCCCTTTGGGAATCGCCAGGATCGCGCCCCGGAACACCTCGGTGGCGTAGGCGCCAAAGCACAGGCCGAGGGCGATGACCCCGGCGGCGAAGGCATTGAGTGAAAGGTCGGGGTTGCCGAACCACTCTCCGAGGGCACGCATCATGTTGACCGTGCCGAAATAAATCAGCAGGACCCACAGCAGTTCCGGAATTCCGCGAACCACGGTCGAGTAGGCGCCGCCAAGCCATTGCAGCGGCTTGTACGCAGAAGTCTTGGCCAAGGCACCGGCAAGGCCGAGTACCAGTCCCAGGCACAGGGCCGTGAGGGCGAGTTTGACGGTCATCAGCGCGCCGGCAGCGAGTGCAGGGCCGAATCCGTAGAGATCGAAATTCATGGTTTAGTCATATCGCGGCAGGCATTGCGAAGAGCCGGCGCGCTCAAGCGAGCGCGCCGGGCAGGCCAGTCAGGATCATTCGATACTGAAAGGGAAGTACTTGTCGTTGATCTTTTTGTAAGTGCCGTCGGCCTTGATTTCAGCCAATGCCTTGTTCAGGCGCTCACGCAGCGGATCGCCTTTACGCACGGCGATACCGATCTTGTCGCTGTCGACCACAGGCTCGCCCTTGAACTCGTAATTTGAGCCGTCTTTGCTCTTGAGCCATTCGTATTGCACGTATTTGTCGGCGAGGATTCCGTCAACGCGACCGGAAAGCAGGTCGAGGTAGGCATTTTCCTGGGTGTCGTAGAGCTTGATGTCCACGCCATAGTCATCTTCCATGTTGCGGTCATCCAGCCAGGTACCGGCCAGGGTCGCACGCTGTGCGCCGATGACTTTGCCCTTGAGGTAGGCCTTGTCGGTCTTGAAGTCTTTGGTGGCTTTTGGCGCGATGAACTGCAGCTTGTTGGAGTAGTACGGGTCGGTGAAGTCGACGGCTTGCTTGCGCTCGTCGGTGATCGACAGCGAAGACACCAGGAAGTCGAACTTCTTGGCGTTCAGGGCCGGGATGATGCCGTCCCAGTCCGACACATACACTTCGCACTTCTCGACTTTCATCTTGGCGCAGAGCGCATCGCCGATGTCTTTGTCAAAACCGACGACCTGACCGCTGGCGTCTTTATTGTTGAACGGCGGGTAAGCCGCTTCGATCCCCATTTTCAAGGTTTCGGCCATGGCCGTGGCGCTGAAAGCCATGCTCACGGCGGCGGCCAGGAGGAATTTTTTATAGTTCTGCATGCATGTTGCTCCGTTAGCGGTTGCTGGACATGAATTGTTTGCAGCGCGCCGAAAGCGGGTTGTCGAACACCTGCTGTGGCGATCCTTGCTCTTCGACCAGTCCCTGGTGGAGAAACACCACTTCGCTGGACACTTGGCGGGCAAAGCCCATCTCGTGGGTGACCAGCAGCATGGTGCGGCCTTCTTCGGCCAATGCGCGGATTACATTAAGTACTTCCTGAACCATTTCCGGGTCAAGCGCCGAGGTGGGCTCATCGAACAAAATGACTTTGGGTTGCATCGCCAGGGTGCGGGCAATTGCCGCGCGTTGTTGCTGGCCGCCGGACAATTGCGCGGGGTAAGCGTGACGTTTGTCGCTGATCCCGACCTTGGCCAGCAGCGCTTCGGCCACTTCGATGGCTTCAGCCTTGCTTTGGCCGAGCACGCGGCGCGGAGCCTCGATGATGTTGTCGAGAATGCTCATGTGCGGCCACAGGTTGAAGTTCTGAAACACGAAACCGATTTCGCTGCGCAGGCGGTTGATCTGCTTGCCATCGGCAGCCATCAACTCGCCGTTTTTCGCGGCTTTCAATTTGAGTTCTTCGCCGGCTACCAGGATCTGGCCCTGATGCGGGTTCTCCAGCAGGTTGATGCAGCGCAGGAACGTGGACTTGCCGGAACCGGAGGAACCCAGGATCGAGATCACATCGCCGTCGCGAGCGGTCAGCGAGATACCTTTAAGCACCTCCAGCTCACCATAGCGTTTATGCAAGTTGCGGATTTCAAGCGCGGGCGTGGCCTCGGCCATGTGCGGTCCTCATTGTATTCATTGCGTTCCTGCTGTTAGGCCGCCTTCCTGGCGAGGCGCCAAGCTAGCATAGCGCCCGGATGACAGCCAACAGCGCCACGGGCGTTAAACAGACGGTATGCGGCAGGTTGTCGCATCGACACAGCAGCGTGTCGCGCCATCAACAACCGAACAGCTGTTTTAACCGGAAAACCCGTGGCAGTCGCGTAAAAAAAGGCGCGATGGTGCCAGCTTTGGCCGGGGGTTGGAAGGGTTAAACAGGTAAACGGTCCCCTATCAGGCATCGAATGGTGCGTCACGCACTTTTTGTGGGTGTTTTTGGTGCGTTTTTTCGTCGGGGAAATGAGTAGGCAGGTAACGTTCTGGCAGTTTGCCATTAATCTCAATGACTTGCGTTGGTTGAGGGATTTGCCTACAGCCCGCGTCAACCTTGAGTTTGTTACATTTTGGCGTAAATCTTGCGTAAAAAATAAAGAACACTCTGTTGGTTTCTTTTCACGAAAGAGATTCCGGGTTGGGTAGACCGTATTCGCAAATCCTCGCAAAGGTGTGTCAATGAGTAGTACGCAAAGCTCCAATGACCTCGAACAGGGGCTCAAGCCACGGCATGTCACCATGTTGTCGATTGCCGGGGTAATCGGCGCCGGTCTGTTTGTCGGCTCCGGTCACGCCATTGCCGCGGCAGGCCCGGGGGTGTTGTTGGCATATGCCGCTGCCGGGACCCTGGTGGTGCTGGTGATGCGCATGCTGGCCGAGATGGCCGTGGCCTCGCCGGACACCGGATCGTTCTCCACCTACGCCGACCGGGCCATCGGGCATTGGGCCGGCTTCACCATCGGTTGGTTGTATTGGTGGTTCTGGGTGCTGGTGATTCCCCTGGAGGCCAACGCCGCGGCGACGATCCTGCACGCCTGGTTCCCCGATGTGGCGATCTGGGCATTTACCTTGGTCATTACGTTGTTGCTGACCGCGACCAACCTGTTCAGCGTCAAGAACTACGGTGAATTCGAGTTCTGGTTCGCGCTGATCAAGGTTGTGGCGATCATTGGCTTCGTGATCCTCGGCATCCTGGCGATTTTCGGCTTCCTGCCCAACAGTCAGGTCAGCGGCGTATCGCACCTGTTCGACACCCAAGGCTTCCTGCCTAACGGCATGGGCGCGGTGCTGGCGGCGATCCTGACCACCATGTTCTCGTTCATGGGCACCGAGATCGTGACCATCGCCGCCGCTGAATCGAAGAATCCTGGCCAGCAAATCACCAAAGCCACCAACTCGGTGATCTGGCGGATAGGCTTGTTCTATCTGGTGTCGATCTTCATCGTCGTCGCACTGGTGCCGTGGAATGATCCGACCCTGGCTGCCGTAGGCTCCTACCAGACGGTGCTGGAGCGCATGGGTATCCCGAATGCCAAGTTGATCGTCGACCTGGTGGTATTGGTGGCGGTTACCAGTTGCTTGAACTCGGCGCTGTATACCGCCTCGCGCATGCTCTTTTCCCTGGGGCGCCGCGGTGATGCGCCGGCGGTGTCCAAGCGCACCAACAAGAGCGGCACGCCTTACTGGGCGGTGATGTTGTCGACGGGGGCGGCGTTCCTGGCGGTCTTCGCCAACTACGTGGCCCCTGCAGCGGTGTTCGAGTTCCTGTTGGCCAGCTCTGGCGCCATCGCGTTGCTGGTGTATCTGGTGATCGCGGTTTCACAACTGCGTATGCGCCAAAAGCGCATGGCGGCGGGCGAGAAGATTGTCTTCAAGATGTGGCTGTTCCCGGGCATGACCTATGCGGTGATCGTGTTTATCGTCGGTACGCTGACCATCATGGCGTTCCAGGACGCGCACCGGGTGGAGGTGCTGTCCACGGGCGCGTTGAGTCTGCTGGTGGTGATCGCGGGTTTGATGGTGGCGCGTCGGCGCAAGATCCAGCGGGCTGGGGCCGCGGTACTCAACTAAGGCGCGAGCCTTCTGTGGCAAGGGAATGAGGTATCTGTAGGAGCGAGGGCGCGCCTAGCCCTTGCTTGCGAAAAACGTTAACGATAACGCGTGTTTCCTGAATGAACGCGGCGCCTATCAGTTTTTCGCGAGCAAGCTCGCTCCTACAAAAAAGGCCTAAAATCATCCGGCCGAGTTTGTTGGGAAAAATGCGAGGCAGGCCCCTCGTCTGAGTCCGGCTTTCGCCTATTCCCCTGCGCTGACCAGCGCCTGGGAGGCCGCCACGTAATCGGCCTGAAACTCTGGCGATTCAATCCACGCCAGCGCTGCCGCTTCATCATCGGAATCGGTGGACCACTGTCGATACTCGATCAGCGCCGCGAGGATAAAGTCGGTTGCCTCTTCTTCGCCTTCCTGCTCCAGCACCAATGCCAGTAGCGGGTGCGCCAGGAACACTGCGCACAGCGCCTGTTGGCTGGTTTCGCCAGCGGTGCGCATCTCTACAAACAGTTCGGTCAAATCCACCGACTCAAGATCAATGCGGCTGTCGTCGCCGGCGAACGCATCCTGCTTGGGGGCAACGGCCCGCTGGGTGCGGTTCTGCTTGGCCTTGGCCTTTGCCCGGTGGGCGCGTTTTTGCTGTTTGTTCGGCGAAGCCATGGGCTCTCGTCCTTGGGTCAGGATCTGGGTGGGGTATTGAAGCGCAGGTCTGGCAAAATCCCAAGGATTTCCAGCGCCCAGTCCTTTATTCCTCGACCTTGTCCGCCCGGATGCCTAGGCTTGGCGTCTTGAGACCGAGCAGAGCCAACCATGACCCGCGATACCCTCGAACAAAAGCAGATACCGGTGTATTTCGTCACGGTGGCGCTGGCTATCGCCCTTGGTTTGCTGGCGCCATCGGCGTCTCACCACCTGGAACTGCTGGTCACGCCGGCTATTGCGGTGCTGATGTACGCGATGTTCCTGCAAATCCCGTTTCTGGACTTGCGCCAGGGCTGGAGTGACCGGCGCTTCATGGCCGCATTGCTGTTGGCCAATTTTGTGCTGATTCCGCTATTGGTGTGGTCGTTGACCCGCGGGCTGGTGGATCACCCGGCCATCCTGCTGGGCGCCTTGCTGGTGTTGCTGACGCCGTGTATCGATTACGTGGTGGTGTTTACCCATATCGGCAAGGGTGATTCGCGGTTGATGCTGGCGGCGACGCCGGTGCTGTTGTTGCTGCAATTGCTGCTGTTGCCGGTGTACCTGGGACTGATGCTGGGCGCGC
Source organism: Pseudomonas sp. GQ91 (assembly GCF_059758795.1). Lineage (NCBI taxonomy): Bacteria > Pseudomonadati > Pseudomonadota > Gammaproteobacteria > Pseudomonadales > Pseudomonadaceae > Pseudomonas > Pseudomonas sp. GQ91. The sequence goes on along the minus strand of NZ_JCAXED010000005.1, from coordinate 379,593 downwards.
ACTCGGGCGTGGTGGTCGCGGTCGGGCCTTTTGTCGAAGCCTTTATGTTGCTGATTGTCGCGCCGATGATCCTGGCGGTGCTGACAGCAAGCTTGTCGCGTCGATCAACCGTCATCAGTCGATGGAATGACGTTTGGTCCTGGCTGCCCGTCCCGGCGATGGCTCTGGTATTGCTGGTGGTGATCGGCTCGCAAATCGTCTCGGTGGTGCGCGATATCGAGCTGCTGGCGCCGGTGATTCCGGTGTACATCGGCTTCCTGCTATTGGCGCCGTTGATGGGCGCGTTGGCTTCCCGTTTGTTCACCTTGCCCGCCACGGCAGCGCGGGCGGTCACGTTCAGCGCTGCGACACGCAATTCGCTGGTGGTCCTGCCTTTGGCCCTGGCGCTGCCCGACGGCGTTCGTGAGCTGGCCGCGGCCGTGGTCATTACCCAGACGTTGGTCGAGCTGGTCGGGGAGTTGGCCTACGTTCGACTGATCCCGGCGTTGCTGACATCCACGGGCCGGCCGCCAGCTGCCTGACAACGCGCTGTCGGATCAGGCGCCGTATTCATCGTGCCGCCGCAGCCAGCTGTAGGGCTCGGTCTGCGGCCAGCCTTTCGGTGAATCTTCCCAGGTTTCCTGGCGTCCCCAGGGTGTCAGGTCGAGGTAGGTCCAATGGCTGCCCAGGTGTTCGACGCCACGGGCGCCGGTGAAGTACGTACGGTAGAGGTGCTCGCCGTCGCGGAGTAGCACACTGACGCCATGCTGTTCGCCTTCGCCGGTGGTCACGCCGAAGTCGGCATTGAAGTCGCTGCCAAACGACGAATACCAAGGCAGGTCCCAGCCCATGCGTTTTTTATACGCTTCAAGCTGCTTCAGCGGTGCCCTGGACACCAACACCAGCGAGGTGTTGCGCGCATGCAAGTGGGCGAGATGAGGCATTGCCTCGACGACCCAGGAGCATCCCGGACACCCTTGGGACCAGTCCGGCGCGAACATGAAGTGGTAGACGATAAGTTGCCGACGACCCTGGAACAGATCCAGCAGGCTCACCTGGCCGGTGTGGCCGTCGAAGCGGTAGTCATGCTTGATCTCGACCATCGGCAACCGGCGACGCTCGGCGTTGAGAGCGTCCTGTGCGCGGGTCAGGGCTTTTTCCTTGATCAGCAACTGGCTGAGGGCGGTGTCCCATTCTTGCGCCGAGACAATCTCGGGCAGGGCGGGTTTCGAGGTGCTCATGCGGGGATCCTCATTCCTGATGCCGCCGAGGTGGTGTGGCAGCCACTACGTTGCTCAGGATAGATCAAGGATGCTCAGGAGAGGGCGCTTGCCTTGCCGTTCATCGTCAAATTCCAGGCAATAAAAAACCCCAAGGAATCATCTTCGCTTGGGGTTTTTCGGTATTAGTGGTGCCCAGAGACGGAATCGAACCGCCGACACGGGGATTTTCAATCCCCTGCTCTACCGACTGAGCTATCTGGGCAACGGGGCGCATTAAACGGGTTTTTCAGGGGGTCGTCAAGCAAGTTTTCAAAAAATATTTAATTATTACCGTCGCTTACGTTCCGACCCCGGATTTTGATCAGTTATTGAGCAGGCGGCACGTAGCCGTCGGCCTTGGCGTAATCCTCGCCGGAAAAGAACTTGTCCATCTCGCCCTGAAGGTATTTGCGGTCTTCGGCGTTCATCATGTTCAGGCGCTTTTCGTTGATCAACAGGGTCTGGTGCTTTTGCCAGTCGCTCCAGGCCTTCGCGGAGACATGATCGAAAACGTCCTGGCCCTTGGCGCCCGGATAAGGAGGGCGCTCAAGGCCAGGCAATTGTTCTTTGTACTTGCGGCACATTACGGTGCGGGTCATGGCGAAACTCCTGCGTTCAATACGTCGGCCGCGCGCTTCAGCAGTTTTTTCACCGGGGCGGCAAGGCCCAGGCGCGGCGGGGTGGCGAGGTTATACCAGAGCCAGTCGGCCTCGGCCACGTGATGGGCGGATTCCTTGACCTGGACCAGCCAGGGTTCGATGGCCAGTTGGAAATGGCTGAACGTGTGGATCAGGCTCGGCAGCGCCTGCTGTTCACCCAGCGCCAGCGAGTGTTGGTTGGCCAGGTGCTCAAGGTCGTCCAGCGCGTCCAGCTCCGGCAAGCTCCACAAGCCGCCCCACAAACCCGTAGACGGGCGACGGTAAAGCAGAATCGCGCCCTCGGCATTGGCCAGCAACGGCATCAGCGTGCGTTTCTGCGGGATGCTCTTGCGCGGCTTGGGGATCGGGTAGCGTGTCTCCAGGCCCAGCAGGTGGGCTTCGCAGCCTTTTTCCAGCGGGCACAGCAGGCAACTGGGCTTGCTGCGGGTGCAAAGGGTGGCGCCCATGTCCATCATCGCCTGGGTGTAGGCGTTGACGCGATCGTGGGGCGTGAAACGCTCGGCGGTGGCCCACAGTTGTTTGGCGACCTTGGGCTCGCCCGGATAGCCTTCCTGCGCGGTAAAGCGTGCGAGCACGCGCTTGACGTTGCCGTCGAGGATCGGCGCCCGCAGGCCCATGCTCAGGCTGGCAATCGCACCGGCGGTGGACAGGCCGATACCTGGCAGCTCGGTGAGTTTTTCGACGTCGCGGGGGAATTCGCCGCCGTACTCGGCGACGATGATTTTCGCGGTCTTCTGCAGGTTGCGCGCCCGGGTGTAATACCCCAGCCCGGTCCACAGGTGCAGCACTTCGTCTTCCGGCGCGGCGGCCAGGGCTTCGACCGTTGGCAGTGATGCCATGAAGCGCTCGAAGTAATTGAGCACAGTGCTGACCTGGGTCTGCTGCAGCATGATTTCCGAGACCCACACCCGGTAAGGGGTGATGCCCTGTTGCCAGGGCAGGTCATGGCGACCGTGGCGGTCGTACCAATCGAGCACCGCCGTGGAAAATTGCTCGTCTCTCATCGATTGAACAGACCTTTAAGGGCGTCCTTGAGCTTGGGATTGACCTTGTCGAGTTTCTCTTCCAGCTTCTCGCTGATCTTGTTGCCTGCCATCTTGGCAGCCACTTGGCCGAGGCCGTCCTTGTCCAGGCGGCAAGCCTTGGCACCCAGCTCCAGCGGGCCACGGCAGCGCAGCGGGACTTCGATGCCGCGGAAGTTGGCGCCCACCTGGCACGCCGGGTCCGGCATGTCGCGCTTGTCGCCTTCGACAATGATGCCGACGCGGTAGTCCATGCCCAGCACGCGCAGATCGACGTCGCCGTTGCCGTTGACGGTCAGGCCGGGGATGCGCACTTTCAGGTCGGGATTGCTGGCCACGCCATTGCGCACCGTCAGATTGCCCCTGAGTTCCTGGAACGGTGTGTCCTTGCTCCGAGGTTCGCTAGCGAGGGTTTTACGGTTGAGCAAGGCAATACCGGTGCACAGTTGTTGTTCGATGTTGGCGTTGAGCAGTACACCGTTGGTGACCACGAAACTGGCGGTGCCATTGAGGCTGTCGACCAGCGCTTTCTGGCTGTTGCCTTGACCGCTCAGGTTGCTGTCGAGGGTGACCTGGCCCTTGATCGGCGGCTTTTTCCCCTGGGCTTGCAGGATTTGCTCCACCGGCACTTGCTTGATGTGGGTTTGCAGTGCCAGTACCGGCACATCCTGGCGTACGTCGAGGTTGCCATTGGCTTGGAACGTACCGTTGTAGAGACCGCCGCTCAAGGTGTCGAGCTTGAGTTGTCCGTCCAGGCCCGAAGCTTTCAGGGTGGCGTTCTCAATGGGCAATTTGCTCAGGGTCAGTTGGCCGAACGACAGGTCGGCAACCACATCCAGCGTGCGCAGGCGCGGCAACGGCAACAGCTTGTCGGTGCTCCAGGCGCCTTGGGTTGGCGCATTCGGCAGCGGTGTGCTGCCGCCCGCAGCCATGGCCCCGGCTTCGCTGCCCTGGACTTCGGCCTGACGGGCGGCGGCCGCGCTATTGGCCGCTTCGGACTTGGCCGGCAAATAGTTGTCGGCATTGAAGGTGTCGGCCTTCAACTGCACGCGCAGGGATTGCTTGGCGAAGTCTTCCACGGCCAGGCGGCCGGTGAAGGTGCTGCCGTCGAGTTTCAGGTTCAGGTCTTCCAGGGCCATGCGGGTAGGCGTGCCCTGCAGGCGGCTGACCAGCTCGACCTTGCTCAGGCTACCCGGGGCCATGGCGGGCAGAGGGTGGCCGACGCTTTCGAGAAACTTGCCCAGGTCGAACTGGGCAATCGACAGGGCACCGCTGATATTCGGGGTTTTGTCCAGGTCGTTGACCTTCAGCTCGCCCAGGGCGCGCAGTTGGTTGGCCGAGAGCTTGAGGTTGGTCCATTCGGCAATGTTGGCCGACAGGTCCACCAGCAGTTGACCCTGGGTGGCGAAGGACACGGTTTTGCCTTGCAACGGCTCACCGGTGGCTTCGCCGGTGACTTTCATGTCTTCGAACTGGTAGCGCTTGAGCGCGCGGTCAAAGCGCAACTGGCCGCTTAGCTCGCTCTTGACCCGCATGAGTGGCTGGTTGCTGCCGAAAAATGCGGTGAGCTTGACCGGAATGCTCGAGCCTTCATGCACGGCGCCGGTGCTCAACTGGATACTTTCGGCGCTGAATTGCTTGCCGGTTTGTTCGTCGTTGTATTCGATGCGGGCGTTATTGACCGTCAGGCTGTCAATGTCCAGGCGGATCGGCTGGGCCGGTTTTTCCGGGGCTGGCGGGGTGGACGCTGGCGTAGCGGCAGGCGCCTCGACGGTGCCGGCGGTGACGGCCGGTGCCTTGCCGATGTCCTCCCAGTTGCCGTGGCCGTGCTTGTCGCGGTTCAGGCGCAGGTTCAGGCCTTCGACACGCACATCGCTCATCTGCACTTCGCGGCGCAACAGCGGCAGCACGCGTACCGAGAGACCGAGCATCTGCAAGTCGGCAAACGGCTGGGCGGGATTGGTCAGGGTTGCCACGCTGGCGTCATGCAGCTCCAGGCCGAGCCAGGGGAAGAGGCTCCAGCCGATATCGCCATTGAGCGTCAGCTCGATGTGGGCCTTGTCACGGGCAATCTGGCGAATCTCGTCTTTATAGTCGTTGGGATCGAAGAGGTGGGTCAGGGCGAAACCCAGAGCCACAATGATCAGCAACAACCCGAGAAGTACCAGGCCCAGGATTTTGCCGAACGCTTTCATGGGCGAGTCCTTGTAAGTCAATTTTAAAATTCAGCCGCAGAGTATAACGCCGGCAGCTCTGCCGCTGTTTACGTATCGTTACATAGTGTCAAACAAAACAGCTGACTTGAAAAAGCTAGTGGCAGTTTGGTTTTTCTGTCATCGACAGATGTTAATCTCCCCGTGTTCGTCCGCCTTCTGCGACTAAAGGTCGCGCATACAGGGAGCTTCACTCGACAAAAACGGCCACGCTTGCGTGCAAAGGCCGAGGAGGAGAGCGCCTGACGAACACAGACTAATAACTGGGGGAAACATCAATGAGCACTAGCACTGCGGCAGGTATAACTGCCGCGCAGCCCGCGTTCCTGTCCAAGGAACGCATTATCGCCAAGCCGGGTTTCAACCGCTGGCTGGTTCCACCGGCCGCTCTGGCCATTCACTTGTGCATCGGCATGGCTTATGGCTTCTCGGTGTTCTGGCTGCCACTGTCCAAGGCGCTGGGCGTTACCGCCCCGCTCGCTTGTTCGCCGGACATGAGCTTTATCGCCCAGGTTTTCTCGTCGCAATGCGACTGGCCGATCTCGATGCTGGGCTGGATCTACACCCTGTTCTTTATCTTCCTGGGTTGCTCGGCAGCCATTTGGGGCGGCTGGCTGGAACATGCCGGACCACGCAAGGCGGGCGTTGTCTCGGCCCTGTGCTGGTGTGGCGGCTTGCTGATCTCGGCGCTGGGGATTTATACCCACCAGATCTGGCTGATGTGGATCGGCTCGGGGGTCATTGGCGGTATCGGCCTGGGCCTTGGCTACATTTCGCCGGTCTCGACCCTGATCAAGTGGTTCCCGGACAAGCGCGGCATGGCGACCGGCATGGCGATCATGGGCTTTGGTGGTGGCGCGATGGTCGGTGCTCCGCTGGCGGCGGCGCTGATGGGTCACTTCGCGACGCCGGACAGCGTTGGCGTGTGGCAGAGCTTCCTGGTGATGGCCGCGATCTACTTCGTGTTCATGATTGGCGGCGCCTTGTCCTACCGCGTTCCACCGACCGGCTGGAAGCCTGAGGGCTGGACCGCGCCGGCGAAAAAAGCCAGCAATGCGATGATCACGCATCGTCACGTACACGTGAACGTGGCCTGGAAAACCCCGCAATTTCGTCTGGTCTGGCTGGTGCTGTGCCTGAACGTATCCGCCGGTATCGGCATCATCGGCATGGCTTCGCCGCTGCTGCAGGAAGTATTCGGTGGCAAATTGCTGGGCGTTGATGTGCCTTTCGGTCAACTGGATGCGGGTCAATTGGCCTCGATTGCGGCCATTGCCGCCGGTTTCACCGGGCTGTTGAGTCTGTTCAACATCGGTGGCCGCTTCTTCTGGGCGTCGTTCTCCGACTACCTGGGGCGTAAAAATACCTATTTCGTGTTCTTCGCCCTGGGCGTTGCCCTGTATGCGCTGATTCCGAACATGGGGCACCTGGGCAACGTGGCGCTGTTCGTGGGCGCGTTCTGCGTCATTCTGTCGATGTACGGCGGCGGGTTTGCGACAGTCCCGGCTTACCTGGCGGACCTGTTCGGCACGCAAATGGTTGGCGCGATCCACGGTCGTCTGTTGACGGCCTGGGCGGCGGCGGGCGTATTGGGCCCGGTGTTGGTCAACTACCTGCGTGAGTATCAGTTGAGCATTGGCGTGGAGCGTGCGGCGGCTTACGACATCACCTTGTACATCCTCGCGGGCCTGCTGGTACTGGGCTTCATCTGCAACCTGCTGGTGCGTCCGGTGGCCGACAAGTACTTCATGACCGACGCCGAACTGGCGGCCGAACAGGCCTTGGGTCATGACAAGGGCACCGATGCCACCACCGTGCTGGAATGGAAAGCTGCGTCGGGCAGCGTGCCGTTGGCCGTTGCCGCCTGGCTGGTCGTGGGTCTTCCGTTGGCGTGGGGGGTGTGGGTAACCCTGCAGAAGACCGCGGTGCTGTTTAACTAACAGCGCAAGACACAAGCGGGCTTGCTCGCGATGCAGGTAACTCGGTCAGTCTGGATACCGAGGTGATGCTATCGCGAGCAAGCCCGCTCCCACATGTACACACATGTCTATCCCCGACACTCCATCAGTCTTATCCCCGCCGATGTTTCTGTTTAGCGCCCGCGCCCCTATAATGGCTGCCTTTTTCGCCCAATGATTTTGCGGAGCTGGTGATGGCCGAACGTATGGCGTCTGTCGAGCGCGACACTCTGGAAACCCAGATCAAAGCCTCGATCAACCTGGATGGCACCGGAAAGGCCCGATTTGATATCGGTGTACCTTTTCTTGAGCACATGCTGGACCAGATCGCCCGTCATGGGCTGATCGACCTGGATATCGTCAGCAAGGGCGACCTGCATATCGACGACCACCACACCGTGGAAGATGTCGGTATCACCCTGGGCCAGGCATTCGCCAAGGCTATTGGCGACAAGAAAGGCATCCGCCGCTACGGCCATGCCTATGTGCCGCTGGATGAAGCGCTGTCACGGGTGGTCATCGACTTCTCCGGTCGCCCTGGCCTGCAGATGCACGTGCCGTATACCCGCGCCACCGTGGGCGGTTTCGACGTCGACCTGTTCCAGGAATTCTTCCAGGGTTTCGTCAACCACGCACTGGTCAGCCTGCACATCGACAACCTGCGCGGCACCAACACCCACCACCAGATCGAAACGGTGTTCAAGGCCTTCGGCCGCGCCCTGCGCATGGCCGTCGAGCTGGACGAGCGCATGGCCGGGCAAATGCCGTCGACCAAAGGCGTCCTGTAATGCAGACGGTCGCGGTTATCGACTACGGCATGGGTAATCTGCACTCGGTGGCCAAGGCCCTCGAGCACGTAGGTGCCGGCAAGGTGCTGATTACCAGTGATGCCGAAGTGATTCGCGAAGCCGATCGGTTGGTCTTCCCGGGCGTCGGTGCGATTCGCGACTGCATGGCCGAAATTCGCCGCCTGGGCTTCGACAGCCTGGTGCGTGAAGTCAGCCAGGATCGACCATTTCTCGGTATCTGCGTGGGCATGCAAGCCTTGCTCGACAGCAGTGAAGAGAACGAGGGTATCGACTGCATCGGTCTGTTCCCGGGCCAGGTGAAGTTCTTCGGCAAAGACCTGCATGAAGACGGCGAACACCTGAAAGTCCCGCACATGGGCTGGAACGAAGTACGCCAGAGCGTGGATCACCCGCTGTGGCACGATGTTCCGGACCTGGCGCGGTTCTACTTTGTCCACAGTTACTACATCGCGGCCGGTAATCCGCGCCAGGTGGTGGGTGGCGGGCATTACGGCGTCGACTTCGCCGCGGCCCTGGCCGATGGTTCGCGCTTTGCCGTGCAGTTCCACCCGGAGAAGAGCCATACCCATGGCCTGCAATTGCTGCAGAACTTCGCCGCCTGGGACGGGCGCTGGTAATGGCCAGGAAGGTCAAGCCGCCGATCTTGAACCTCACTCCCCAGCAGGAGAGTGAGGCGACGAACAAGATCCAGCGTTTCATGGAAGACCGCTTCGAGCTCAAGCTGGGCTCGTTCGAGGTGGCTGAGATCCTCGAGCTGTTCACTACCGAAATTGCTCCGCACTATTACAACAGGGCGATTTTCGATGCACAGACGCACCTTAAAGAAAGGTTCGAAAGCATCGAAAGCGACTTGTGGGCGCTCGAAAAAAGCAGCTGAAAGCGTCAAGCCTCAAGCTGCAAGAATTGGTACGCGTGCTTGCTTGCAGCTTATAGCTTGCAGCTTGCAGCTCTTTTGACGAAGGAAAAAGCATGCTCATTATCCCCGCTATCGATCTCAAGGACGGCGCTTGCGTACGTCTGCGCCAGGGCCGTATGGAAGACTCCACGGTGTTCTCCGATGACCCGGTGAGCATGGCTGCCAAGTGGGTGGAAGGTGGCTGCCGCCGTTTGCATCTGGTGGACTTGAACGGCGCCTTCGAAGGTCAGCCGGTCAACGGTGAAGTGGTCACGGCCATCGCCAGGCGCTACCCGAACCTGCCGATCCAGATCGGCGGCGGCATCCGCTCCCTGGAAACCATCGAGCACTACGTCAAGGCTGGCGTGAGCTACGTGATCATCGGCACCAAGGCGGTGAAAGATCCTGCCTTCGTCGCCGAGGCTTGCCGCGCGTTTCCGGGCAAAGTGATCGTGGGCCTGGACGCCAAGGACGGTTTCGTCGCCACCGACGGCTGGGCTGAAATCAGCACCGTGCAGGTGATCGACCTGGCCAAGCAGTTCGAGGCCGACGGCGTGTCCGCCATCGTCTACACCGACATCGCCAAAGACGGCATGATGCAGGGCTGCAACGTACCCTTCACCGCAGCGCTGGCTGGCGCAACCAAGATTCCGGTGATCGCTTCCGGCGGTATCCACAACCTGGGTGATATCAAGTCACTGCTGGACGCCAAGGCGCCGGGGATCATCGGTGCGATTACCGGGCGTGCAATCTACGAAGGCACGCTTGATGTGTCTGAGGCTCAAGCTTTTTGTGATGGCTACGCGGCCAGCTCCAAGTCGTAAGCTGCAAGTTGCAAGTAAAAGCAGATCTGCTTCTACTTGCAGCTTGCAGCTCAAAGCTTGCAACTCTAATCGGAGATAAGCCTATGGCGCTGGCCAAACGCATCATCCCTTGCCTGGACGTCGACAACGGTCGCGTGGTCAAGGGCGTCAAGTTCGAGAACATCCGTGACGCCGGCGACCCGGTGGAAATCGCCCGTCGCTACGACGAACAAGGCGCCGACGAGATTACCTTTCTCGACATCACCGCCAGCGTCGACGGTCGTGACACCACCTTGCACACCGTCGAGCGCATGGCCAGCCAGGTGTTTATCCCGCTGACCGTTGGCGGTGGCGTGCGTACCGTGCAAGACATCCGCAACCTGCTCAATGCCGGCGCGGACAAGGTTTCGATCAACACCGCGGCGGTGTTCAATCCGGAATTTGTCGGTGAGGCCGCGCAGCATTTCGGTTCGCAGTGCATTGTCGTGGCCATCGATGCCAAGAAGGTTTCCGGGCCGGGTGAAACCCCGCGCTGGGAAATCTTCACCCACGGCGGACGCAAGCCTACCGGGCTGGATGCGGTGGAGTGGGCGATGAAGATGGAAAGCCTGGGCGCCGGTGAAATCCTGCTGACCAGCATGGACCAGGACGGCATGAAAAATGGCTTCGACCTGGGCGTGACCCGCGCCATCAGCGATGCCCTGGGCATTCCGGTGATTGCCTCCGGCGGCGTCGGCAACCTGCAACACTTGGCCGATGGCGTGATCGAAGGCCACGCCAGCGCGGTGCTGGCGGCGAGTATTTTCCACTTTGGCGAATACACCGTTCCCGAGGCCAAGGCCTACATGGCCGCACGCGGCATCGTGGTTCGCTAAACGTCACTGGACACCCTGGCAGGCTCGCGGCACTCTTGGGCCTGCCATGGATTTCGGTAACCCTCATGTTCAAAGACCTGCTGCTTGCCTTTGCCAGCGCCTCCATTCTGTGGGTGAGTTCGGCTGACGCCGCCGATCCCGGTGACACTGAGCTGGTGTTGCTGACGGAAAATTTTCCGCCCTACAACATGGCAAAAAACGGCAAGAACTTCGCCAGGGACGAGAACATCGAAGGCATCGCCGTGGACATCGTCCGCGAAACTTTCAAGCGTGCCGGCATTTCCTACAACCTCACCCTGCGTTTTCCTTGGGAGCGAATCTACAAACTCGCCCTGGAAAAACCGGGCTACGGCGTATTTGTGACGGCTCGCCTGGCGGACCGTGAAGCGCTGTTCAAGTGGGTCGGCCCGCTCGGCCCGGATGATTGGGTGCTGCTGGCCAAGGCCGACAGTAAAATTCAGCTCGATGATCTGGCCCAGGCCCGCGTCTACAGAATCGGCGCCTACAAAGGCGATGCAATCGCCGAGAGCCTGGAAAAACAGGGACTCAACCCGGTGCTCGTATTGCGCGACCAGGACAATGCGCAAAAACTCCGCGACGGCCAGATCGACCTGTGGGCCACCGGCGATCCGGCGGGTCGCTACCTGGCGCGACAGGTCGGGGTGAAAGGACTCAAGACCGTGTTGCGCTTCAATAGCGCCGAGCTGTATCTGGCATTGAACAAGGAGGTGCCGGATGAGCTGGTGGCCAAACTGCAGGCAGCCCTTGATCAGTTGCGCAAGGACGGCGTGGTGGAGCAGATCACGGCGCGCTACCTGTAACGGTAGACGCCATCCTTTCCGTGCCCGGCCATGGCTTGATTGCCGCGCACGCTGATCATCAGCTTTATATCAATCCACTCGATGCCCTGGGCCTTGAGCTTGGGCAACTCGCGCTCCAGTACCGCCAGGGTTTGTGGATAAGGATGGCCGATCATGACGGCCGAGCCCTGTCTATGGGCCAGCTTGATCGCCGTCTGCAGCTGTGTGGTGATGGCGGCTTCGGTGCGTTCGTCATCGAGAAACACATCTCGCGAGACGCTGGCCAAGCCGATCTTTTGCGCCTCGGCTGCCGCCACGGTCTTGGCGCTGGTACGGCTGTCGAGAAAAAACTTGTGGCGCCGCTGCAACTCACCCATCAGCCAGGCCATGGCGGCCGGTTCGGCGGTCATGCGGCTGCCCATGTGGTTGTTGATCCCGGCGGTATAGGGCACCGCCTTGAATGCCGCGTCCAGGCGCTTGCCGAGTTCCTCGACGGGAAGCCCGGGATGCCAGGCGAATGGGCCGGTGGCGGGGTCCATGGGCATGTGCAGGATAATGGTCTTGCCGGCCTGATGCGCCTCGCGGGCAAATTCGGCGGCGTGAGGGGTGTCGGGCATGATCGCCGTGGTCACCGGGCCGGGCAAGGCCAGCACACGACGATCGCGCGGCAGGTTCTGCCCCAGATCGTCGATGATCAGCGTCAGGTAGGCTTTATGCGGCGCCGCCAAGGTGCTGGCGGAGGCACCTTGGGCAGCTCCCGCCAGGCAGCACAGCAACGTGAAGATCAGTCCACAGCGCATATCAGCGGTTGCGGGTGATGCTCAGACCCTTGAGCAGGCTCAAGGCCTGGGCCAACTGGTAATCATCATCCTGCGGCATTGGCTTGGCTTTCGGGCCGCTGCCGGTAGGCTGGTCGGCGCCGCCGTTGCCGTTGCCCAAGTGACCTTGCAGGTCGGCTTCCTTGAAGTACTCGTTTTCCTGTTCGTTGGTGATCTTGGCCTGGCGCACCTCGATGTCAGGCGCGATGCCCTGGGCCTGGATCGAACGACCGTTAGGCGTGTAGTACAGCGCCGTGGTGATCTTCAAGGCACGTTCATTGTTCAGCGGCAGCACGGTTTGTACCGAGCCCTTGCCGAAACTGGTGGTACCCATCAACACGCCGCGTTTCTGGTCTTGCAGGGCGCCGGCGACGATCTCCGAGGCCGAGGCGCTGCCCCCGTTGATCAACACCGCCAGCGGAACATTTTCGCTGAGGTCATTGCCGGTGGCCGAGAAGCGCAATTCGGAGTTGGCAATCCGGCCCTTGGTGTAGACGATCAGGCCTTTGGTGATGAAGTGGTCGACCACTTCGACGGCCGATTGCAGCACGCCGCCGGGGTTGTTGCGCAGGTCGAGAACGATGCCGTTGAGTTTCTTGCCGTTGTCCTTGCGCAGCTTCGCCAGGGCCTTGGCCACTTCATCGCCGGTCTTGACCTGGAACTGGGTGATGCGGATGTAGCCGTAGCCCGATTCCAGCAGCTGGCTTTTCACGCTCTTGACCGTGATGGTGGCACGAGTCAGGGTCACGTCGAACGGGCTACCACCGTCGCGCACCAGGGTCAGGGTGATTTTCTGGCCGACCTTGCCGCGCATCTTGTCGACGGCTTCGGTCATGGTATGCCCACGGGTCGGTTGACCGTTGATCTTGACGATCAGGTCGCCGGCCTGGATGCCGGCCTTGGAGGCCGGGGTGTCGTCGATCGGCGAGACCACTTTGATGATGCCGTCTTCAGCGCCGACTTCAATGCCCAGGCCGCCGAATTCACCGCTGGTGCTTTCCTGCAGTTCGGCAAAGTCTTCCGGACCCAGGTAAGCGGAGTGCGGATCGAGGTTGCTGAGCATGCCCTTGATGGCATTTTCCAGCAGCGTCTTGTCGTCCACGGGTTCGACATAGGCCGCTTTGATCCGGTCCATGACCTCGGCAAAGGTGCGCAACTCGTCCAGCGGCAACGGTGCCTTGGTGGTCGCGGCCGTGGCTGGCTCGGCAGCTTCGTCGGCAAATGCCAGGGGCGCGCCGAGCATCAGGGCGAGCGTCAGGGCCAGCGAAGTGAGGCGGGACAAATGCAGCATGTCGAACGAACTCCTAATGTAGGTGCGGCCTATCCTTGGGCGCGACACCATTGTGCAGGATCGCTGGGGCGACCCTGCTGACGAATAGCGAAGTACAACGCCGGAGTGTCCTGGCCACCACTGCTACCGACAGTGGAGATGGATTCACCGGCTTTTACAACATCACCTGCTGCTTTGAGCAATGTCTGATTGTGGCCGTAAAGGCTCAAATAGCCATTACCGTGGTCGAGAATCACCAACAAACCCGCGCCGCGTAGCCAGTCGGCAAACACCACGCGCCCACCGTGGACAGCATGCACCTGGCTGCCGGCGGCGGCGCTGATCATCACGCCGTCCCATTTGGTGCGGGTGTCGTCGCCACGGGTCTGACCAAAACGTGCAAGCAATCGACCATCAACTGGCCATGGAAGTTTTCCCCGGGCTGAAGCAAAAGGCCCGCCGAAAGATTCACCGGCACTGGACACCAGCGGTCCGGAAGCTGTGCGCGCCGGTTTACGCGGGGCGTCGGTGGTGGCCGTCTCGGCGTCACGCTGACGCTTTTTTTCGGCTTCCTGCTGGGCGATCAGCGCCTTTTGTCGGGCCTGTTCAGCCTCGCGCGCCTGGCGCGCCAAGGTCTCTTCGATGGTTTTCAGGACCTTGGCCAGGTCGGCCTGGTCCTGTTGACGGGCCCGGAGCCTGGCGTCACGGGCTTTCACGTCGTTATTGAGCTTGGCCAATGCCTGCTGGCGTTCCTTGCGGACCTTCTCCAGCTCATCACGCTGGGTATCAAGGCTGCTTTTTTGCGCCAGCAACTGGTTCTGCTGGTCAGCGATTTCCTGTTCGACATTGGCCAGCTGGCGCAAGGTCTCGTTGAAGCTTTTAAGTTGCTCCAGGCGCGCCGTGCTCAGGTAATCGTAATACGTCAGGGTGCGAGCGAATTTTTCCGGGTTCTGCTGGTTGAGCAGCAGCTTGAGGTATTCCTGGCGGCCGTTCTGGTACGCGGCACGCGCCTGGATCGCGATCAGGCGTTGCTGTTCAACGCGGGCGCTCTGGAGTTTTTTTTTCTCAGCGTCGAGTCGCTCCAGTTCCGACTCGCTCTTCTTTAATTCTTTTTGCAGCTCCTGGACCTGCTTCTCCAGCTTGCCCATTTCGGTTTCCGTGCCGCGCAGATCTTTCTGCACGCCGGATTTTTCTTTCTGGAGCTTGCCGAGCAGCTTTTTCAGCTCGGTAATATCCTGACGCGTAGCGTCCAACTGTTGTTGGGTTTGCGCGCGCTCGTCGGCAAAAGCCGGTTGGAGCAGGCAGACAAGAGCAAGGGTAATCAAGGCGCGAAGCATAGAGGCGGGCGACACCAGGGAAAGGGACGGCCTAGTATGCCCGGCAAGCGCCGCAAAAAAAACGCCCAATTGGGGCTTGCGGGCAAGTTAGGTGCCGAGTGGCGGGGGGATGGCAGAAAGACATCTGCCAAACACTGAAGATTAAATGTGGGAGGGGGCTTGCTCCCGATGGCGGTGTATCAGTCAAATAGATGTCGACTGACACACTGCTATCGGGAGCAAGCCCCCTCCCACCGAGGTTTTGTGGTGGGGCCGAAGTCAGACCAGAATCGAAGTGCCAGTCATCTCGGCGGGTTTTTCCAGGCCCATCAACTTCAGCATGGTCGGCGCCACGTCCGCCAGTACGCCGCCTTCGCGGACCTTGAAGTCACGCTTGCCGACATAGATGAACGGCACCGGCTCGGTGGTGTGGGCCGTGTGGGCCTGGCCGGTGGATGCGTCGGACATTTGCTCGCAGTTGCCGTGGTCGGCGGTGATCAGTGCTTCGCCACCGACTTTCTCCAGGGCATCGACGATGCGGCCGACACACAGGTCGAGGCATTCGACGGCTTTGACGGCCGCTTCCAGGTTGCCGCTGTGGCCGACCATGTCGCCGTTGGCGTAGTTGACCACGATCACGTCATAACGCAGGTTTTCAATGGCCTCGACGATCTTGTCGGTCACTTCCGGCGCGCTCATCTCCGGCTGCAAGTCATAGGTGGCGACTTTCGGCGACGGGATCAGGATGCGTTCTTCACCGGGGAACGGTTCTTCACGCCCGCCCGAGAAAAAGAAGGTCACGTGGGCGTATTTCTCGGTTTCGGCAATGCGTAACTGGGTCTTGCCGTTTTTTGCCAGGTAGTCCCCCAGCACGTTCTCCAGGCTGCCCGGCGCAAAGGCCGAAGGTGCCGGGATGCTGGCGGCGTATTGGGTCAGCATCACGAAGCCGGCGAGTTTTGGCTGGCGGGCGCGCTCGAAGTCGTGGAAATCGTCTTCCACGAACACACGGCTCAGCTCGCGGGCGCGGTCGGCGCGGAAGTTCATGAACACCATGGCGTCGCCATCTTCGACTTTCACCGGTTCACCGATGGTGGTGGCCTTGACGAATTCATCGCTTTCGCCACGGGCGTAGGCGGCTTCCAGGCCTTGCTGGGCGGTGGCGGCGTTGAATTCGGCGTTGCCGTCGACGATCAGGTTGTAGGCTTGGGCCACGCGGTCCCAGCGGTTGTCGCGGTCCATGGCGAAATAGCGCCCCACCAGGCTGGCGATACGGCCCTTGCCCAGGGCGGCGAAGGTCGCGTCCAACAGTTCGATGGACGATTGCGCGCTTTTCGGCGGGGTATCGCGGCCGTCGAGGAAGGCGTGCAGGTAGATTTTTTCGGCGCCGCGCTTGTAGGCCAGTTCGGCCATAGCCACCAGATGATCCTGATGGCTATGGACGCCGCCATCGGACAGCAGGCCCATGAAATGCACGGCCTTGCCGGCCGCGACGGCTTTATCCACCGCTGCGCAGAGGGTCGGGTTCTCGAAAAACTCGCCATCGCGAATGGATTTGGTCACGCGCGTGAAGTCCTGATACACCACTCGTCCGGCGCCCAGGTTCATGTGGCCGACTTCCGAGTTGCCCATTTGACCGTCCGGCAGGCCTACATCCATGCCGGATCCCGAGATCAGGCCGTTGGGCACGGTCGCGGTCAGGCGGTCCAGTACGGGCTTGTTGGCCGAGTACACGGCGTTGGATTCGTGGCTTTCACTGTGACCGAAGCCATCGAGAATCATCAGGACCAAAGGTTTAGGCGTCGTAGTCATAGATCCTCTCGCGGCGGTATTAAAGGAAGGCGATTGAAAAGGGAGTGGCAGTTTAAAGCGAAGTTCCGATGCCGTCACCGCTTTACGGGGGTTGGCCGGCCATGACGGCTGTGTATACTTACCGCCATTTTAACGCCCTGGAACCTCCTAGATGGTTGATCACCTGATTGCATTCGCTACCTCTCACTATCTGCTGGTCGGTGCCTTTGTCGTACTGCTGGCGCTGCTGATCGCTCATGAAATGAGCCGTGGCGGCCGCAGCCTCAGTACCGGCGAGCTGACTGCGCTGGTCAACAAGGACCAGGCCGTTATCGTCGATATTCGTCCCGCCAAGGATTTTGCCGCCGGTCATATCGTCGGTGCGCTGAACATTCCCCAGGACAAGCTGATCGCGCGCATCGCCGAACTGGAGAAGCACAAGGCCAAGACCATCATCCTGGTCGACGCCCAGGGCCAGCACTCCGGTGGCCACGCCCGCGAAATGATGAAAAGCGGTTTCACCGCCGCCAAGCTGTCCGGTGGTATCTCCAGCTGGCGCGCCGATAACCTGCCATTGGTGAAGTGATATGAGTCAGGTTGTCGTGTATTCCAGCGATTATTGCCCTTATTGCATCCGCGCCAAGCAGTTGCTCCAGAGCAAGCAGGTTGCCTTTGAAGAAATCAAGGTCGATGGCAAGCCTCAGGTGCGCGCCGAAATGGCCCAGAAGGCGGGTCGTACCTCGGTCCCGCAAATCTGGATCGGCAGCCGGCATGTCGGCGGCTGCGATGAGCTGTTCGCCCTGGATCGCGCCGGTAAACTGGACGCATTGCTTCAGGCCTGACTCCCAACCCCTATAAGACCCCAAGCGCAAGGATCTACGATGACTGACCAACAGAACACCGAAGCGGCAGAAGCTCAAGGCCCACAGTTTTCCCTGCAGCGTATCTACGTGCGTGACCTGTCGTTCGAGGCGCCGAAAAGCCCGGCGATCTTCCGTCAGGAGTGGACGCCAAGCGTCGGTCTGGACCTGAACACCCGTCAAAAGCAACTGGAAGGCGATTTCCACGAAGTGGTGCTGACCCTCTCGGTTACCGTGAAAAACGGTGAAGAAGTGGCGTTCATCGCTGAAGTGCAACAGGCCGGTATCTTCCTGATCCAGGGCCTGGACGAAGCATCGATGAGCCACACGCTGGGTGCGTTCTGCCCGAACATCCTGTTCCCGTACGCTCGCGAAACCCTGGACAGCCTGGTCACCCGTGGCTCGTTCCCGGCCCTGATGCTGGCTCCGGTGAACTTCGATGCGCTGTACGCGCAAGAGCTGCAGCGCATGCAGCAGGAAGCTGCGCCAACGGTTCAATAAACCGCCGCGGTTTCAAAATGTGTGTGGGTTTGTGTGGGAGCGGGCTTGCTCGCGATTGCGGTGTGTCAGTCACTGAAAATGTTGACTGATGTACTGCAATCGCGAGCAAGCCCGCTCCCACATTTGTTGTGTGTATTACTTGAAACCGAGCTGGCGCCAGCCTTCGTAGACGGCAACGGCGACCGTGTTGGACAGGTTGAGGCTGCGGCACCCTTCGCGCATCGGCAGGCGCAGGCGATGGCCCTCGGGCAGGGCGTCCAGCACATCGGCCGGCAAGCCTCGGCTTTCCGGACCGAAGAGAAAGGCATCGCCTTCGACAAAACTGGCATCATGAAACGGTCGCGAGCCCTTGGTGGTGAACGCAAACAGCCGCGGGTGGCCGAGGCTTTCCAGGCAACTCGCCAGGTCCGCGTGGCGTTGCAAGGTGGCATATTCGTGATAGTCCAGCCCTGCCCGGCGCAGGCGTTTGTCATCCATGTCGAAACCCAGCGGCTCGATCAAGTGCAGGTTGCAGCCACTGTTGGCACACAGCCTGATAACGTTGCCGGTATTCGGCGGAATTTCTGGTTGAAAAAGGATGACGTGAAACATGCACGGCTCCGAAGGTAAAGATGCGCAGCATTCTACCCCCGAAGCAGATCCCAGGCCGAAGCTATTACCCAGGGTTTTGAGTTCGTTGGTGATTGTCGGCCTGATGGTGGGCCTGATGATCGGCCGGTTGACCACCCCGGACCCGGTTGAACTGCAACAGGTAGAACCCTCGGTGGACGGCCTGGTGCTGTGGTTCAACAGCGAACCCAAACTTCACGGTGAGCATATCGACGGTACCGTGGCGTTGCTGTTCGACGCGCAGGGCAGGGCTCAGGCGGGCCAAGTGAAGGTCAACCACAAGGATGCGAATTGGCGGGTGCGCAAGACCGATAAGGGGTTGCTGCTGAACGTAGTAGCGGCGCGGCCGCTGCGGGGACAGTGGACAGGCGCCGAGGTCGATGACCGTTGGCGGTTGGAGATCCATCTCCAGGAGCAATAAAAGAAGGAGTTCCCGGCCTGCCTGTACCAGGACTCCCAAAACCGCGTGAAGCACGATGGCTTCGGTATAAAAGAGGGGATTCTCGGCCTGCCTGTACCAAGGTCCCCAAAACTGGGTAGTACCGGGGTTATTGCAGGGCGCGTGCCAGAATTGCGAAGTCGTGGCAGAACGTTCTTCATAAAGCCAAAAGCCCCGGATTGCGGGGCTTTTGGGTTTTCAGCGTTTGGAGTTTCTTCGAAATTGACCTGGGGTTTGTGCGCGATGCCGGTTCAGGGTGCATTGAAGCGGTGCACGATCCCTGGACTTGGTGAAGAACCAAAGGTGGAATCGTCGCACC
Source organism: Pseudomonas sp. GQ91 (assembly GCF_059758795.1). Lineage (NCBI taxonomy): Bacteria > Pseudomonadati > Pseudomonadota > Gammaproteobacteria > Pseudomonadales > Pseudomonadaceae > Pseudomonas > Pseudomonas sp. GQ91. The sequence continues at coordinate 360,398 of NZ_JCAXED010000005.1, read as the reverse complement.
GCCGCTCCCACAGTTGGATCTTCAGTGAGTTGGAGAGCTGTTATCAGCCCTCTTCACCCTCGTCGTCGTCACCAGCATCAACCTTCATTCCTAACTCCTTGATCTTGCGCGTCAAGGTATTGCGGCCCCAGCCCAGCAGCACTGCGGCGTCGCGGCGGCGGCCGGCAGTGTGCTTGAGGGCGGTTTCGATCATGATCCGCTCGAAGGTCGGCACGGCGCTGTCCAACAGGTTCGATTGACCGCGTGCGAGTGCCTGGTCAGCCCATTGGCGCAAGGCCTGCTCCCAGTTCGTCACCGGCGCCGAATCCTGCGGCAGGCTCAGCAGCTCGGGCGGCAGGTCGCTGATATGCACTTCACGCCCGGAAGCCATCACCGTGATCCAGCGGCAGGTGTTTTCCAGCTGGCGCACGTTGCCCGGCCACGGCAGGTTCTTGAGGTATTCCTCGGTTTCCGTCTTCAGCAGTTTTGGCTCGACAGCCAGCTCCTGAGCGGCGCGACTGAGAAAGTGGCGGGCCAGGGTCGGAATGTCTTCGCGACGGTCCGACATCCGTGGGATGTGGATGCGGATCACATTCAGGCGGTGAAACAGATCCTCGCGGAATTTCCCGGCGTGAACCAGGGTTTCCAGATTCTGGTGGGTCGCGGCAATGATCCGCACATCGACCTTGACCGGCGTGTGGCCACCCACTCGATAGAATTCGCCATCCGCCAAGACCCGCAACAGTCGGGTCTGGGTGTCCGCCGGCATGTCGCCGATCTCATCGAGAAACAGCGTGCCGCCGTCCGCCTGCTCGAAACGGCCACGGCGCAGGTTGGCGGCGCCGGTGAATGCGCCTTTTTCATGGCCGAACAGTTCGGACTCCATCAAGTCCTTCGGGATGGCCGCCATGTTCAGCGCGATGAACGGCGCTGCCGCCCGCGGGCTGTGGCGGTGCAGGGCGTGGGCCACCAGTTCTTTGCCGGTGCCGGACTCACCGTTGATCAGCACGGTGATATTGGAGTGGCTCAAGCGCCCGATGGCACGAAACACTTCCTGCATCGCCGGCGCCTCGCCGATGATTTCCGGGGTGCGGGTCAGTGTCGGTACCACGTCCTGGCCTTGCTGTTCCTGAGCGTGCTGGTTGGCGCGCTTGACCAGCGCGACCGCTTCATCGACATCGAACGGCTTGGGCAAGTATTCAAACGCGCCACCCTGATAGGACGCGACAGCGCTATCCAGGTCCGAGTGCGCGGTCATGATGATCACCGGCAGGCGCGGGTGCTGTTCGCGAATGCGCGCCAGCAAGTCCAGGCCGCTGGCACCGGGCATGCGAATGTCGGAGATAATCACATCAGGCTGTTGGCGCGCGAGGCGGCTCATCACGCCGTCGGCGCTGTCGAAGCTCTGGGTCGTCATGCCTTCCTGCTGCAAGGCTTTCTCCAGGACCCAGCGGATAGAACGGTCGTCATCGACGATCCACACAGTTTCACTACGGCTCATGTCGATGGGGCTCCTTGTTCCAGTGGCAGAAAGATCGAAAAAATCGTGTGGCCGGGATGGCTTTCACATTCGATCAAACCCTGGTGCTGGCTGATGATGTTCTGGGTAATGGCCAGGCCCAGTCCGGTACCGTCCGGGCGGCCACTGACCATCGGAAAGAAAATGGTTTCCTGCAGATCGGCGGGAATGCCCGGACCGTTGTCGATGATCTCGACCTTGGCGACCAGGCGATGGCGCACGTGACCGATAGTGAACTGGCGCAGGGCGCGGGTGCGCAGGCTGATGCGGCCCAGGCGCAGCTCGTTCTGGCTGCTGATGGCTTGCATCGCGTTGCGCACTATATTGAGCACCGCCTGGATCATCTGCTCGCGGTCGATCAATACATCGGGAATGCTCGGGTCGTAGTCACGCACCAAGGTGATACAGCCCTGGCTTTCGGCCTCTACCAGTTGGGAGACGCGTTCCAGCACCTCGTGCACATTGGTCAACGCCAGTGAAGGCAGCTTGTTGGAGCCGAGCATGCGGTCCACCAGGTTACGCAGGCGGTCGGCTTCCTCAATGATGACGTTGGTGTAGTCCTTGAGGTGCTCGTCGGGCAGTTCGCGTGCGAGCAACTGCGCGGCGCCGCGAATCCCGCCCAGCGGGTTCTTGATCTCATGGGCGAGGCCGCGCACCAGCATCTTGCTGGTTTCCTGCTTGGACAGTTGCGCTTCCTCCTTGGTGATTCGCAGCAGACGGTCACGCGGGTGGACTTCCAGCAACAGCAGGGTCGCGCCCTTGCTCAGGATCGGCGTGACGGCATAGTCGACAGTCAAGGTCTGGCCGGTGAGGGCGGTGAGCATCGCTTCGCGCTTGGTGAAGGGATGTGCCTGCTCTACAGCCTGGCGCAACGAACTCAAGGCCTCGGCGGACTCGGTGAACAGTTCGCTGATGAATTGTCCGTGACTGCGCTGGCCGCTGATGGCCAGGAGCATCTCCGCCGCCGGGTTCATGTACTCAAGGCGTAATTCGTCATTGAGCAGGATGGTCGCGGTGGTCAGGTTGTCGAGTAGCAAACGGTGCAGTGCGTCGCTGATGGTCATGAGGACCTCTTTTGGAGCAAGGCGCGGGCTTGAGGCGCGCGCTGATACCAGGAAAATGCAAAAACCAAACCAAAGCTCCGAAAAGAAGCGTAAAAACCCTGAAATAGGGGCTTGAAGCGCGAAACTATGGCGTAAAGCCAGCTTTTTCGGGATGTCTCGAACCAAAATGGGTTAGGCAGGTGGGAAGGGTGCAGTCTAACGCACCAATATAGTGCAGTTTTGTGAAGGGTGTTCAGGAAGGGATGGGCGGATCGTTTTCAATGCGGGGTGGAAACGATCCGCGATAGGCGCTGTATCAGCGTTGCTCGGACAGCGGCATGCCAGTACTGCCCGCGTAAAATACCAGGAGTTCAACCGGTTTCTCTGCGGTGATGCCGCGATGTTCGGTACCCACCATCTCGGCCAGGGTTTGCCCTTGCCTCAAGGTGCGAGTCATCCCGCTGTTGCGGGTTTCAACGGTCAACTCTCCCGAGACGATGTAGGCGGCGTTCGGCATCGGATGGGTGTGCCATGGCAACTGAGTATGCGCGGGGATCTTGAGGCGTATCAGCGTGAGCCGCGGCGGGCCGGAGGGGTAGGCTTCGTAGGGCGCGCCATCCCACGACTCGCTGCGCTCAAGCAGGACCTCCTTCTCGAGGGATGCAGCATGCTTGGGTTGGGTGCCGCAGCCAAGCAACGACAATCCGAGCGCCGTTGCAATCAAGCATTTGAAGGTGTCCATGGTTCCATCCTGATCGGTAAATGACTTTTCAGGCTATGTCTACCGATAGGCGGAGGATGCAGGGCGATGCTTCAAATCAAGTAGGCCGCGTACACAATTCGGCGGTGGCGCGGATCATTGCCAGTTGGCGCAATGGAGCATTGAGCGGCGCATGCACCGCCTGGGCCAGCCATCGCGGGCAGTCTGGGTCGGTGCGCTGCGGGGAAAAGTCGGCCAATTGCTGCAGCAGGCGTTTTTGCAACAGGTCCAGTTGCGGGCGAATCTGCTTCACCAGGTCCGGGCGCGGGGCGTCGGGCGCCTTGCCCTGGAGCTGCCAGTCGGAGAGGTGGGTGTACTGCACCAGTTTGTTCGCCTCGATTTGTGCCGAGAAAAACTGTTCGGCGGCGGCAGGGTCGAGTTTGTAACTTGATGCCTGGGCGATGACGTTGGCGATTACCTCTTGCTCGCGTTTCTTGTCTTCCACGGGTTTGTGGCTGTCCCATTTGCTCAGGGCCACCTGATCGGCAATGGCCAGGCGTTCTGCGATGCTCTTGAGCAGCGGCTCAAGGGCAGGCGGCGCGGCGCTGGCACTGGCGCTGACAAATAACAGGGCGAATGCAAATCTATATTTCAATTGGGATCTCCTTGTGGGAGCGGGCTTGCTCGCGAAAGCGGACGTTCAGTCGCGGCATCGGGTGACTGATACACCGCATTCGCGAGCAAGCCCGCTCCCACCTTTTGATTGGGTTTGCAGGTCTGGAGTGGCGTCAGTCAGAGGCTACCTTATCTTTCGCGGTTGCTTACCAGTGGACTAAACCGGGCGCAAAAAAAAAGACCTCCGAAGGAGGTCTTTTTCATCACGCCACGTTACGCAGCGCTACCGGATCAGCAGCTGTAGTACAGCTCGTATTCCAGTGGGTGTACGAAGGTGCGGACCTTGATTTCTTCTTCGCTTTTCAGGGCGATGTAGGCATCGATAAAGTCGTCGCTGAACACGCCGCCTTTGGTCAGGAACGCACGGCCCTTGTCCAGCTCTTCCAGGGCTTCTTTCAGGCTGCCGCACACTTGTGGAATTTCCTTGGCCTCTTCAGGCGGCAGGTCGTACAAGTTCTTGTCGGCAGCGTCGCCTGGGTGGATCTTGTTCTGGATGCCGTCCAGGCCAGCCATCAGCAGTGCAGCGAAGCCCAGGTACGGGTTGGCGGCTGGATCCGGGAAGCGTGCTTCGATACGGCGCGCGCGCGGGCTGGACACGTAAGGAATACGGATCGAGGCGGAACGGTTACGAGCCGAGTAGGCCAGCATTACCGGAGCTTCGAAACCTGGGACCAGACGCTTGTAGGAGTTGGTCGACGGGTTGGTGAAACCGTTCAGAGCCTTACCGTGCTTGATGATACCGCCGATGAAGTACAGGGCAGTGTCGGACAGGCCGGCATAACCTTCGCCAGCGAAGGTGTTCTTGCCTTCTTTGGCGATGGACAGGTGAACGTGCATACCCGAACCGTTATCGCCGTACAGCGGCTTAGGCATGAAGGTGGCGGTACGGCCGTAGGCATCAGCCACGTTGTGTACGCAGTACTTCAGGGTCTGAACTTCGTCAGCCTTGGCCACCAGGGTGTTGAACTTCACGCCGATTTCGTTCTGGCCGGCAGTCGCCACTTCGTGGTGGTGAACTTCGATGACCAGGCCCATTTCTTCCATGGCGTTGCACATGGAGGTACGGATTTCGTGGTCGTGGTCGAACGGAGGAACCGGGAAGTAGCCGCCTTTGACGCCTGGACGGTGGCCTTTGTTGCCGCCTTCCACGTCCTGGTCGGACATCCACGAACCTTGTTCGGAGAAGATTTTGAACATCGAACCGGAGATGTCGGATTTGAACTTCACTTCGTCGAAGATGAAGAACTCAGGCTCCGGCCCTACGAATACGGTGTCGCCGATACCGGTGGACTTCAGGTATTCCTCGGCACGCTTGGCGATTGCACGTGGGTCGCGGTCGTAGCCTTGCATGGTCGACGGCTCGATCACGTCGCAGACCAGAATCAGGGTCGGCTCTTCGGTGAACGGGTCGAGTACGGCGGTGGTGTCGTCCGGCATCAGGATCATGTCGGAAGCTTCGATGCCTTTCCAGCCAGCGATGGAGGAACCGTCGAACATTTTGCCTTCTTCGAAGAAGGCCTCATCCAGCGCGTCGCGAGCCGGCATGGTCACGTGGTGCTGAGTGCCTTTGGTGTCCGTGAAGCGCAGATCAATCCATTTAACGTCATGATCTTTGATGAGTTGAACCGACTTCGACATAGTGTCCTCCGGGTGGCTTCGGGCTGGGTAGTGGAGTTAGCCCTTGAATATGGGTGATGCCGGCGCGGATAGTCCGCCATGGCAACCTGCCTCACAAGAGAGCAAATTGCATGCCAGTGCGCCAACATGGTCTTTTTGCCTCAAAATGGCCCCTATAAAGGTGCAGTCAGCTAAAACGGCACAAATCGCGCACTGCAATGTAGCGTAAAAACAGGGTTTCGCCCCATGTTGGTGCGTCGAGTGCTGTTTGCATATTAACTGGTTAAACCTTGAGCGATTTCCGCTATAATCCGCGCCCCCCTTTTTCGGCAGGCCCTGTGCGCGCTGTTTCCATGAAATTAATCGTTAAAGTCTTCCCCGAGATCACCATCAAGAGCCGACCGGTACGGATGCGTTTCATCCGCCAATTGGCCAAGAACATCCGTGCCGTGCTCCGCGATCTGGACCCGGCTGTGGTGGTGAACGGCGTGTGGGACAATCTCGAGCTGGAAACCCGCGTGACCGACCCGAAAGCCTTGAAGGAGCTGACCGAGCGCCTGAGCTGCATGCCGGGCATCGCGCACTTTCTGCAGGTCGACGAGTACCCGCTGGGCGACTTCGACGACATCACCGAAAAGTGCAAGCAGCACTTCGGTGATGAGCTTTCGGGGAAGATTTTCTCCGTGCGTTGCAAGCGCGCCGGCAAGCATCCGTTCAGCTCCATGGACGTCGAAAAATACGTCGGCAGCAAGCTGCGTCGCGAGTGCGGCGCCGCCGGGATTTCCCTGAAAGCACCACAAATTGAAGTGCGCATGGAAATTCGCGACCAACGGTTGTTTGTGATCCACAGCCAGCACAACAGCATCGGCGGCTATCCGCTGGGCGCCCTGGAACAGACCCTGGTACTGATGTCCGGCGGTTTCGATTCCACGGTCGCGGCCTACCAGATCATGCGTCGCGGCCTGATGAGCCACTTCTGCTTCTTTAACCTGGGCGGTCGTGCACACGAATTGGGCGTGATGGAAGTCGCGCATTTCATCTGGAAAAAGTACGGCAGCTCCCAGCGCGTGCTGTTTGTCAGCGTACCGTTCGAGGAAGTTCTGGGAGAAATCCTCGGAAAAGTCGATAACGGTCATATGGGCGTAGTATTGAAGCGTATGATGTTGCGCGCTGCGTCGAGTATTGCCGATCGGCTGCAGATCGAAGCGCTGGTGACCGGTGAGGCGATCTCCCAGGTTTCCAGCCAGACCCTGCCGAACCTGTCGGTGATCGACTGCGTGACCGAGAAGCTGGTATTGCGCCCGCTGATTGCCAGCCACAAGCAGGACATCATCGACCTGGCCAACGAAATCGGTACCGCCGATTTCGCCAAGCACATGCCGGAGTACTGCGGGGTCATCTCGGTGAACCCCAAGACCCACGCCAAGCGCTACCGCGTGGAGCATGAAGAAAAAGAATTCGACATGGCGGTTCTGGAGCGAGCGCTCGAGAATGCCAAGCTGGTGCCAATTGATCGCGTGATCGATGAGCTGGGCCAGGATGTGAAGATCGAAGAAGTCAGTGAAGCCCTGGCCGGCCAGATCGTCATCGACATCCGTCATCCGGATGCCGCCGAGGACGAGCCGCTGGAAATCGCTGGCATCGACGTGCAGACGCTGCCGTTCTATGCACTGAACGCGCGTTTCAAGGAACTGGATAACAGCCGTCAGTACCTGTTGTATTGCGACAAAGGCGTGATGAGTCGCCTGCATGCTCACCATTTGCTCAGTGAGGGGTATGCCAATGTGCGCGTTTATCGACCGAGCTAAGAGCCCGGGGCTGTTTGCCTGTGGCCTGCGTCACCGGCCCCCCGACTCTGCCGTCAAGCTGTAACGGCAAGGCCTGACTCTACTGTTAATCGCTGCCACGACCTGTCAGCACACCGAATCCTCTGATCGAGATACACAAGTGATCGAAAATCTACGTAACATCGCCATCATTGCTCACGTTGACCACGGTAAAACCACCCTGGTAGACAAACTCCTGCGTCAATCCGGCACCCTGGAGCGCAACGAGCTCAACGACGAGCGCGTGATGGACTCCAACGACCAGGAAAAAGAGCGCGGTATTACCATCCTGGCGAAAAACACCGCCATCAACTGGAACGGCTACCACATCAACATCGTGGACACCCCGGGCCACGCCGACTTCGGCGGCGAAGTAGAACGTGTAATGTCGATGGTTGACTCCGTTCTGCTGCTGGTTGACGCTCAAGACGGCCCTATGCCGCAAACCCGTTTCGTGACCAAGAAGGCGTTCGAAGCCGGCCTGCGTCCAATCGTGGTGATCAACAAGGTCGACCGTCCAGGCGCGCGTCCGGACTGGGTTCTGGACCAGATCTTCGACCTGTTCGACAACCTCGGTGCCACCGAAGAACAGCTGGACTTCAAAGTCGTCTACGCCTCGGCCCTGAACGGCATTGCCGGTCTGGACCACACCGACATGGCTGAAGACATGACCCCGCTGTACCAGTCGATCGTCGACAACGTACCGGCGCCGGCGGTTGACCGTGACGGTCCGTTCCAGATGCAGATTTCCGCTCTGGACTACAACAGCTTCCTGGGTGTTATCGGTGTTGGCCGTATCGCTCGTGGTCGCGTCAAGCCGAACACTCCGGTTGTCGCTATCGACGCCACCGGCAAGAAGCGTAACGGCCGTATCCTGAAGCTGATGGGTCACCACGGTCTGCACCGCATCGACGTTGAAGAAGCGGCGGCAGGCGACATCGTTTGCATCAGCGGCATGGATTCGCTGTTCATCTCCGACACCCTGTGCCACCCGGACACGGTCGAAGCGATGAAGCCGTTGACCGTTGACGAGCCAACCGTTTCCATGACCTTCCAGGTAAACGACTCGCCTTTCTGCGGTAAAGAAGGCAAGTTCGTGACTTCCCGTAACATCAAGGAACGTCTGGACAAAGAGCTGCTGTACAACGTTGCACTGCGCGTTGAAGAAGGCGACTCGGCCGACAAGTTCAAGGTTTCCGGCCGTGGTGAGCTGCACCTCTCGGTACTGATCGAAACCATGCGTCGCGAAGGCTTCGAAATGGGTGTTGGTCGTCCGGAAGTGATCATCCGCGTGGTCGACGGCAACAAGCAGGAACCGTTCGAAAACGTCACCATCGACACCCCTGAAGAATCCCAGGGCAAGGTCATGGAAGAGATGGGCCTGCGTAAGGGCGACCTGACCAACATGGTGCCGGATGGCAAAGGCCGTGTTCGTCTGGAATACAACATCCCTGCTCGCGGTCTGATCGGTTTCCGTAACCAGTTCCTGACCCTGACCAACGGTGCTGGCATCCTGACCTCGATCTTCGATCGCTACGACACCATGAAGTCCGGCCAGATGTCCGGTCGTCAGAACGGTGTTCTGGTGTCGGTAGAAACCGGCAAGGCGCTGACCTACTCCCTGGAAACCCTCCAGGCGCGTGGCAAGCTGTTCGTTGAGCACGGTCAAGAGATCTACAACGGTCAGATCGTTGGTCTGAACAGCCGTGACACCGACATGGGCGTCAACCCAACCAAAGGCAAGAAGCTCGACAACATGCGTGCTTCGGGCAAAGACGAAACCATCGCTCTGGTTCCACCTGTTCGCTTCACTCTGGAACAGGCCCTGGAATTCATCCAGGACGACGAGCTGTGCGAAGTCACGCCTAAGTCGATCCGCCTGCGTAAGAAGATCCTGGACGAAGGCGAGCGTACCCGCGCTGCCAAGAAAGCCAAGAACTGAGTTAACTCAGGCTGAATAAAAACGCCCCCGGTCGAAAGGCCGGGGGCGTTTTTTTATGCCTGCAGTTTGTGCCGGGCCGGCTCTTGTTGTGAGCGAGCTGTGGTGGCAAGCCTGCTGTTGTGGCGAGCGGGCTGTTGTGGCGAGCGGGCTTGCCCCGCGCTGGGCTGCGAAGCAGGCCCAATAGGCTCAGCGCTTTCTTTCAGGTAAAACTCTTTGCCTGGTTTTAGGGCCGCTTCGCAGCCCAGCGCGGGGCAAGCCCGCTCGCCACAGTCGTTCGGCGTTGGATCAGAACTTGTCGAGGGTCTTGAATTTGGTCTCGCGCACCACTTCCTTCGGCTTGTAGGCGCAATACCCCGGCCGAGGTCCGATCTTCGGGTGATTGCGGCAGGTATCCGGGCGCTTGTCATAAATAGTGCAGAAACGGCTCTTACGATCCAGATACAGGCAGTCGTTGTTACTCATGCGCTGCAAGGTGAAAATCTCGGATTTCTGGTTGTAACGCTCGACGATGCCTTCCTTCTGCAAGCGCTTGGCGATGTTCTTCGGCGGATCGCCGCGCTCGAACTCATCGACGATGCCAATGCGGATCAAATCCTTGATCTTCACCTCAACCGGCAAGGTGCAGCAGCTGGAGACGCAGCCGCCGCACATGTGGCTGGAGTATTTCTGCCACGTTTCGAGACGGTCGAGTTCCGCGGCGGCGATCAGTTGAGGCTTCATCAGGTTTCCAAGAGGGGCGTTGTCCGGGCGCGCGATCATACCGGGATTGGTGGTTTTTTGAACAATATTTTGCAGGTTTCAGCCCAAAGGGTGATCGGGCACGGCCCCTGCATCAAATTCCCCCACAGGTGAATGAGTGAAAAAACTGCCGAACCGTCAGCCTTGAGGTTTGTCAGACCGACTAGGCTTTAGGATTCCCTTCTTCTATCTCGCTCGAGGTCACACCGATGTCTCAGGAACCGCTTGTACGAGAAGCAGAGGTGGCAGCGTTTCGCGATGCCGTCTTGACCAAGCTCACTTATGCCGTGGGCAAAGACCCCGATCACGCTTTCGATCACGACTGGTTCGAAGCCATCGCCCTGGCGGCGCGCGATCACATGGTCGATGACTGGATGGACCATACCCGGCGCATTTATCGTCGTGGGCAGAAGCGGGTCTATTACCTCTCGCTGGAATTTCTGATCGGCCGCCTGTTGTTTGACAGTCTGAGCAACCTCGGCTTGCTGGAGGTGGCGCGCGAAGCCCTGGGTGAACTGGGTGTGGACCTGGAGCGTATTCGCCTGCTGGAGCCCGATGCGGCCCTCGGCAACGGTGGCCTGGGGCGCCTGGCGGCGTGCTTCATGGAAAGTATGTCGTCCCTGGGCATCGCCGGCCATGGTTACGGTATTCGTTATGAACATGGCCTGTTTCGCCAGGCGATTGTCGATGGTTGGCAGCAGGAGCAGACTGAGCGCTGGCTGGATTTCGGTAACCCTTGGGAGTTCGAGCGGCCCGAGGTGATCTACCCGATCGGCTTTGGTGGCAGCGTCGAAACCGTATTGGACGCGTCCGGCAAGCCGATCCAGGTCTGGTCGCCGGGTGAAACCGTGCGCGCCGTAGCCTACGACACCCCGGTGGTCGGCTGGCGTGGCGCCAGCGTTAACACGCTGCGTTTATGGCGTGCGCGGGCGGTGGAAGATCTGCACCTGGAACGTTTCAATGCCGGTGACCATTTGGGCGCCGTCGCTGAAGTGGCGCGTGCGGAAAGCATCTCGCGGGTGCTTTACCCGGCCGACAGCACTGAAGCGGGGCAGGAATTGCGCCTGCGCCAGGAATACTTCTTCGTCTCCGCCTCGCTGCAAGACTTGCTGCGTCGCCACAAAAACATGCACGGCTCGGTGCTGAGCCTGGGTGAGCATGCGGCGATCCAGCTCAACGACACTCACCCTTCCATCGCGGTGGCCGAGTTGATGCGTCAGTTGGTGGACCTGCACGACATCGCCTGGGATGCGGCCTGGCAGGTCACCGTCGAAACGCTGTCCTACACCAACCACACATTGCTCCCCGAAGCCCTGGAAACCTGGCCGGTGGGGTTGATGGAGCGCATGTTGCCGCGGCACATGCAGATCATCTACCTGATCAACGCCCAGCACATCGACTCGTTGCGGGCCAAGGGCATCCATGACTTCGACGTGCTGCGCGCCGTGTCGCTGATCGAGGAAGACAACGGCCGCCGCGTGCGCATGGGCAACCTGGCATTTCTCGGCTCCCATAGCGTCAACGGCGTATCCGGCCTGCACACGCAGTTGATGCGCAGCACGGTATTCTCCGAATTGCACAAGCTGTATCCGGAGCGGATCAACAACAAGACCAACGGCATCACCTTCCGCCGTTGGTTGTTCCAGGCCAACCCCAAGCTCACCTCGATGCTGGTGGGGGCCCTGGGCCCGGACATCCTCGACAACATGGAGCAGCGCCTGGTGGAGTTGGAAACCTTTGCCGAGAAGGAGGTTTTCCGCAAAGCCTTTGCCGAGCAGCGCCTGCACAGCAAGCGCGCACTGGCGGACATCATTCATCAGCGCCTGGACATCTCCGTCAACCCGGCGGCGATGTTCGATGTGCAGGTCAAGCGCATTCACGAATACAAGCGCCAGTTGCTCAACCTGCTACACACCGTCGCCCTGTATCAGGCGATTCGCGCCGAGCCCGAGACCGATTGGGTGCCACGGGTGAAAATCTTCGCCGGCAAGGCGGCGGCCAGTTATCACCAGGCCAAGCTGATCATCAAACTGACCAACGACATCGCCCGCACCGTAAACAACGACCCGACCGTGCGCGGTTTGCTCAAGGTGGTGTTCCTGCCCAACTACAACGTCAGCCTGGCGGAAAACATCATTCCAGCGGCCGATCTGTCTGAGCAGATATCCACCGCAGGATTCGAGGCGTCGGGCACCAGCAACATGAAGTTCGGCCTCAACGGCGCGTTGACCATCGGGACCATGGATGGCGCGAATGTCGAGATGCACGAGCGCATTGGCGGCGAGCACATGTTTATCTTCGGCCTCAGCGCCCAGGAGGTGGAAGCGCGTAAACAGGCTGGCGAGTTCAGTGCGGGCCCCGAGATTGCCGCGTCCCACCGTTTGAACGACGTGCTGCAAGCGATTCGTGGCGGGGTGTTCTCGCCGGACGATCCCGGCCGCTATGTGGGGCTGATCGATTCGTTGATCGACTACGACCGCTTTCTGGTCTGTGCAGACTTCGATTCTTATTGGGACGCCCAGGCGCGGGTCGAAGCGCATTGGCATGACTCCAAGGAGTGGTGGCGCTCGGCGGTGCTCAATACCGCGCGTACTGGCTGGTTCTCCTCGGACCGCACCATCCGGGAATATGCGACCGAGATCTGGAAAGCCTTGGACTAAGCACTGCAGATCCAAAAATGAGGGAGCGGGCTTGCTCGCGATAGCGCACCGCTATCGCGAGCAAGTCGAATCGTCGCACCGCCGCTCCCACATTGGTTACACGTCGATATACTAGGCTTTGGTTTTCCTAGGGATTTCGACCATGCAATGGATGTTCATGCTGATTGGCCTGGTGCTCGGCTGGGCGCTGGATGAATCGTTCAGGGATGCAGGTGTCGGAGCACTACTAGGGTTGGTGATTGGCCAGGCAGTTCGTCTGTCGAACCTCGGCAGCGCCTTGCAGGCGCTGGAGCAACGCCTCGCGATTCTGGAACAGCCGCCTCAGGTCGAACCGTCCATTGCTGAGCCCGTGGCCGCGCCTGAGTTGGTCTGGGAGCTGCCCGCCGAACTGCAACCGACCTATTCCCCCGAACCCAGTCAACCGCTACCGGACGACCTTTGGAAGCCTGCCGCTGCTGTGCTCGCCGCTGAACCCGACGCTACCCGTGGCCCCAATCTGATCGAACGCGCTATCCAGGGTGCGCGCAACTGGCTGCTGGGCGGCAACACCGTATTGCGTGTTGGCGTGGTGCTGCTGTTCCTCGGCCTGGCGTTTTTGCTGCGCTACGCCACCGAAGGCATGGTCGTGCCTATCGAATTGCGTTACGCCGGTGTCGCTGCCTGTGCCCTGGGTTTGCTGGGCCTGGGCTGGTGGCTACGCGTGCGCAACAGCCATTACGCGCTGATGTTGCAAGGCACCGGCATTGCCGTGCTGTATCTGACAGTATTCGCCGCGCTGCGTCTGCACCCGCTGCTCGACCCCGCCGCGGCGTTCGGCCTGCTGGTGGCGGTGACGCTGTTCTCGGCGATTCTGGCGATCACCCAGGACGCCATCGGCCTGGCTTGCGCCGCGGCCCTGGGCGGGTTCGCCGCGCCGATCCTGGCGTCTACCGGCGAAGGCAGCCATGTGGCGCTGTTCAGCTATTTCGCCTTGCTCAACGCTGGCATCCTCGCGATCGCCTGGTTCAAGGCCTGGCGCCTGCTGAATGTGATCGGTTTTGTCGGCACCTTCGGCATCGGCTTCGCTTGGGGTATTCGTTCCTACACGCCGGAACTGCTCTGGAGTATCGAGCCGTTCCTGATCCTGTTTTTCCTGATGTACCTGGCCATCGGCCTGTTGTTCGCCCGGCGCAAGTTGCTGGACATCAGCGATGCCCCGCCAGACGATAGCCGCGGCGCACTGCTGCGCTGGTCGGCGGCCAAGGGCGATTATGTCGATGGCAGCCTGCTGTTCGGTCCGCCGATCGTGGCGTTTGGCTTGCAGTTCAGCCTGGTCCAGCACCTGGAGTTTGCGGCCGCTTTCAGCGCATTGGTGCTGGGCGTGATCTATATGGGATTGGCGCGCATGTTCAGCGCAGGGCGCACCGTGCTGCTGGCGCAGACGTGCCTGGCGCTGGGGGTGATCTTCGCCAGCCTGGCGATTCCGTTGGGGCTTGATGCCCGTTGGACGGCTGCGGCCTGGGCGGTGGAGGGCGCGGGTATCTTCTGGCTTGGCTTGCGCCAGCAGCGGTTGATGGCGCGGATGTTTGGCTTGCTGTTGCAACTTGGCTCGGCATTGGCCTTCCTCAGCGAGTTGGGTGCGGGTGACGACAGGCTATTGGAGGGCGCGCCGCTGGGAGCGTTGCTGCTCGGTGTGGCGCTGCTGTTCAGCTTCCATCAACTGCGCAAGGCGTCCGGCGAGCAGGCGGCGGGTTGGGAGCGTCACGTTCTACCGGTCCTGGCCTGTCTGGGGCTGAGCTTTTTGTATGTACTCGCACCGTTGCTGTGGTCGAGTCACGGCACCGCTATCAGTTGGGCGTTGGCGGGCGTGGCGAGCCTGTTTGTTGGCCTGCACATCACTTCGCGTACCTTTGTTTGCACGGCGCTTGGCGTGCAATTGCTGGGCGGCGCGTTGCTGCTGTGGGCGCCATGGAGCGGCGAGGCGTTGCCGGCGTTTGCCCATAAAGGCTTCTGGGCACCGATGATCGTCGGGATGGTCGCGCTGTTGGGCGCGTGGCGTTTGCAGCACGGCACGCCATCGCCGGGTTTTGCCGGGCTCGGGTTGCAGCGTCTATCCGATCTGCTGCTGGTGTGGGGCGGCGCCTGGTGGGCGTTGGCGCTGAGCAGTGAAGTGCTGCGTTTCATGCCGCCACAGTTGCAGGCAACTTGCCTGTTGGCTGCTGCGGCCACGAGCGCCGCCATCTGGACAGTGCTGGCCTGGCGCCTGCGCTGGGCCTCGCTGGGAATGCTGTGCCTGTTGTTGATGCCGGCGGCGGCGATGGTGCTGCTGGTGTCCTTGCACAGCTATTACCACCCGGCGGCCACGCTCGGTTGGCTGGCTTGGGCGGCGGTGTTCGGCGTGCATTTTATCTCCCTGCGGTATTTGGCGGCGCAGGTGCCGCAAAAAGCCCTGGGCATTGCGCATGTGCTGGGCTGCTGGATGCTGATCGGCGTGCTGGCGCTGGAGTTGCGTTATGGCCTGTTGCGGTTGTCGGTGCAGTACAACGCCTGGCGTTGGCTGGGCTGGGCGGTGCTGCCGAGTCTGTATCTGGTGTTGGCCGCTTTGCCGCGTCATTGGCCATGGCCGGTGTCGGCTTATCCGCGAGAGTACCGGGTGCTGGCGGCGCTGCCGTTGGCGGTGCTGATGCTGGCCTGGTTCTGGCTGGCCAACCTCTTCAGTGACGGGACTGCCGCGCCATTGCCGTATGTGCCATTGCTCAGCCCGCTCGACCTTGGCCTGTTGTTTGCGCTGCTGGGGGTGTACCTGTGGTCCCGCAGCGCGGCACCGGAAAAGGGGCGGCGCGCTGAGCTGGCTGCCCAAGGGATTGTGGGCATCTCGCTGTTCGCCTTCTGCACTGCGCTGGTGATGCGCGCTGCGCACCATTGGGGCGGCGTGCCGTTCCATCTGGAGGCGTTGTTGGAGTCGATGCTGGTGCAGGCGGGACTGTCGATTGTCTGGACGCTGATTGCCCTGAGCCTGATGATCGGTGGCCATCTGCGTGGCCGCCGCGAAGTCTGGTTGATCGGCGCGGCATTGATTGCCGTGGTGGTCGCCAAATTGTTCTTCGTCGAACTGAGCAACCGTGGCGGATTGGCGCGCATCGTGTCGTTTATCGGGGTCGGTGGGCTACTGCTGGTGGTGGGGTATTTTGCCCCGCTGCCACCCAAGCGCGCCGAACCCGTCACTGAAAGCCAAGGAGCATCCTCTTGATCGGCAAGTTGAGCGTCGCTGTCGTGGGGCTGTGTACGGCGCTATCCGCGTGGGGCCAGGAAGTCCCCGCCGACTTCGCTACCCAAGTGCCGCTGACGCTCAGCGGTAAAGGCCCGTGGTATCGCCTGGAGTTGCCGCTGGCCGCGCGGTTGAGCGCCCGTCAGGCGAACCTTGGTGATGTGCGCGTATTCAATGTCGCTGGCGAACCCCAGGCTTACGCGCTGGCGTCGGCACCGCGCAACGAAAACCGCACACTCACGGCGGTGAAGTGGTTCCCGTTGTACGCCGGGGCCGACGCCAACGAGGCGACGCCCGGCGTGCGAGTACAGTCGAGCGCCAGTGGCACCTTGGTGCAGGTGCAACCTTCGACGCCGTTGGCGGCCGGCGATGCCGTGCGTCGTGGCTGGCTGCTGGACGCCAGTGCGATCAAGGCACCCTTGCAGCAATTGGTCCTCGACTGGGTCAGCGAGCGCGATGGCTTCCAGCAGTTCAGCATTGAAGCCAGTGATGATTTGCAGCATTGGCGCTCCTGGGGAGAAGGGCAGGTGGCGCGTCTGGCGTTTGCCGACGAACGCGTCGAACAGCACGACGTGGCGTTGCCCGGACAGTCGGCCCGCTACCTGCGCCTGATGTGGAAAGGGCAGGCCGCGCCGCTGCTGACAGCCGCTCACGTGCAAGGCGCAAGCAGCCTGCCATTGCCGTTGGTGTGGTCGCAGCCATTGGCCGGTAGCCGGCTCAAGACGGGCGAATACACTTGGCAGTTACCCGCCACGCTGAGTGTGGAAAGGTTGCGTATCGAGTTGCGCCAGCCCAATAGTCTGGCGCCCGTGACCCTCTATGGGCGTGGAGAACCCGCTCAGCCGTGGCGCCCGTTGAGCAGTGGCCTGCTCTACCGGTTGACGCAGGATGGACAACAGGTGGTGCGCGATGAGTTGCCCTTGTCGGGCCAGGCGGTCCAGCACTTCAAACTCGAGGTGGACGAGCGGGGCGGTGGCCTGGGACCGGATGCCCCGGCGCTCAGGTTTGCGGTACGCGCCACACAATTGATCTTCCTGGCGCGGGGGGAACCGCCCTTCACCCTGGCGGTGGGCAACGCGTCGGTCAGGCCGGCGAACTTACCGCTGGCGACACTGATTCCCGACTACAACGCCAGGCACCTCGAGGATCTGGGCCAGGCCAAGGTGGACGGCGAGTGGCTACCCGATCCGTCCCCGCCGCCCGATGCGCGGGCTGTGGACTGGAAGCGCGTTGGCCTGTGGGCTGTGTTGCTGTTGGGCGTGGCCGCACTCGGGGCGATGGCCTACAGCTTGTTGCGAAAGCCGCCGTCCACGCCTTGAGGCAGGGCCCTGCATGAACTCTGTCAG
The DNA here is from genome assembly GCF_059758795.1 of Pseudomonas sp. GQ91. Classification (NCBI taxonomy): domain Bacteria; kingdom Pseudomonadati; phylum Pseudomonadota; class Gammaproteobacteria; order Pseudomonadales; family Pseudomonadaceae; genus Pseudomonas; species Pseudomonas sp. GQ91. Next base: position 343,106 of record NZ_JCAXED010000005.1, on the reverse strand, counting down.
GGTTATCTCGTCTGATAGGAGGAAATACGCCTCGACTCGCGCTAAACTGCGCGGGTTTTCAGCCCCCCCCATTCTCCGGAGCCTTCCATGTCCCGCGTTACTCTGAGTCGCTATTTGATTGAGCAGACCCGCAGCAACAATACCCCTGCCGATCTGCGCTTCCTTATCGAAGTAGTGGCGCGTGCTTGCAAGGAAATCAGCCACGCCGTATCCAAGGGCGCGCTGGGTGGTGTGCTGGGCAGCATGGGCACAGAAAACGTACAAGGCGAAGTGCAGAAGAAGCTCGACGTGATTTCCAACGAAATCCTGCTTGAAGCCAACGAATGGGGCGGTCACCTGGCCGGCATGGCGTCCGAAGAAATGGACAATGCCTACCAGATTCCGGGCAAGTATCCGAAAGGCGCCTATCTGTTGGTATTCGACCCACTGGACGGTTCGTCGAACATCGATATCAACGCGCCGGTCGGTACCATCTTCTCGGTGCTGCGTTGCCCGAACGAATACCTGAGCCAGAACGAAGCCTTGGACGAAAAGGCCTTCCTGCAGCCTGGCACCAAGCAGGTCGCCGCCGGCTACGCGATCTACGGCCCACAGACCATGTTGGTGCTGACGCTGGGTGATGGCGTCAAAGGCTTTACCCTGGACCGTGAAATGGGCAGCTTCGTGTTGACCCACGAAGACATCTCGATTCCTGCGTCGACCCAGGAATTCGCGATCAACATGTCCAACCAGCGTCACTGGGAAGAACCCGTTACCCGCTACGTGGGCGAGTTGATGGCAGGCGAGGAAGGCCCGTTGAAGAAGAACTTCAACATGCGCTGGGTGGCTGCGATGGTTGCCGACGTACACCGCATCCTGACCCGTGGCGGTCTGTTCATGTACCCACGGGACAGCCGCGAGCCTTCCAAACCGGGCAAGCTGCGCCTGATGTACGAAGCCAACCCGATGTCGTTCCTGGTAGAGCAGGCGGGTGGTGCTTCAACTGACGGCCACCAGCGCATCCTCGACATCCAGCCCGAAGGCCTGCACCAGCGTGTGGCGGTATTCCTCGGTTCGAAGGAAGAAGTCGAGCGTGTCACGGGTTATCACAAGGCCTGATACCTTGCCGTAAGAAAAAGCCCCGAAGTGCTCTCCGCGTTTCGGGGCTTTTTATTGGATGAGGTTTTTGAGTCGTAGCGCCTGCAGACTGATGTAGGACTTAGTGGCTTTGAGGTCGTTTTTTGCGGATTGAAGTATCACAACCTGAAAGCTATTGAGCTTCGTCCTTATCCATTTCGGTGAACATGTTTGTGCACTTTAACGGTCCGACGAAAGGCGGCGATGTGTGGGTTAGAAATTTTGCTGAAAAGAGCCGCCCGGTGGAAAAAAGAAATACCGCCTCCCATCGGGAACCAGACACCTCTTTTCCCTTCTAAGCTTCTGGCAGATCCCCACTGCTGCTTGTCCTTCAGGAGCTTTTCCATGTCGTTACGCCGTCTCGCTCTCTTGTGTTTTTGCGTCTTGCTGGCCGCATGCAGCAAGGTCACTCAAGAAAACTATCAAAAACTGTCGGCGGGAATGCCCAAGGCCGAGGTGGAATCTCTGCTGGGTAAGCCGACCGATTGTTCCGGTGCACTGGGCATGTCCAGTTGCACGTGGGGTGATAAAACCAGCTTTATCAGCGTGCAGTACGCCGGTGACAAAGTTCTGATGTTTTCCGGGCAAGGCCTGAAGTAAACCGGGGCGAAAGCCTGCGGGAGAAGAAGAACATGATGCGTTTTGTTTTATGCCTTTGCGCCGGCCTGTTTTTGGCGGGCTGCGCCAGCCATTCTGGCGATGATCTGCAACCCAAGACGGTCGGCCACGTTGACCTCAAGCGTTACCAGGGCACCTGGTATGAGTTGGCTCGTTTGCCGATGTACTTCCAGCGCAATTGCGCGCAGTCCGAAGCCCGTTATTCTCTGTTGCCCGACGGTGATATGTCGGTGTTCAATCGCTGCCTGACCGCTGAGTGGCAATGGGAAGAAGCCAAGGGCACGGCCACGCCGCAAGTCCCTGGCAAGACCGACAAGCTGTGGGTCGAATTCAATAACTGGTTCACCGCGCTGTTACCGGGCATCGCCAAGGGTGATTACTGGGTGTTGTACGTCAGCGACGACTACAAGACCGCCATCGTCGGCAGCCCGAGCCGGCGCTACATGTGGCTCCTGTCCCGCACGCCGACGGTCAGCACCGATACCCGCGAAGACCTGTTGAGCAGGGCACGGCAACAGGGTTACGACACCACCCGTTTGATCTGGCGCACGTCGGACAAGCAGATGGCCAAGACCTCCCACTGAGGCGCAACGCTCCTATGCGGCTAGTTGGGGGCTTATCTGTGCCAGAGGACTTGTGGCGAGAGGGGCTTGTCTGTGGCGAGGGGGCTTGTCCCCCGTTGGGCTGCGCAGCAGCCCCAAAACCAGACGCCGCCTAACTGCCTGATCCATCGCAAGCGTTTTGCGAGGGGCTGCTGCGCAGCCCAACGGGGGACAAGCCCCCTCGCCACAAAAAGCCCTTCATCACACCACCCACCACAGAGGTTGAGCGGGAGCTGATTGCTAGCCCAGCAACGCCCTCAAGACCTGCGTAAACGCCCGGCTGCTCTCTTCCTCGCCGGCATGGTGCCCGTCACGAATCACCCATTGCCCGTTGACCAGCACGTCGCGCACCTGACGATCACCGCCGGCGAACAGCCAGCGATTAAGAATCGCGTCTTCGCGCGCAGTCGCCAGATACGGATCGTTGCCGTCCAGCACCAGCCAGTCGGCGCGCTTGCCCACTTCGAGGCGTCCAATCGGTTGCCCCAATGCCTGGGCGCCGCCGTCCAGCGCCGCATCGAACAACGTACGGCCAATCATCGGCTGATCGCTGCGATACAGCCGGTTGCGGCGCTGGTCCCGCAGGCGCTGGCCATATTCCAGCCAACGCAACTCTTCCACTACGCTCAATGAAACATGGCTGTCGGAACCAATCCCCATGCGCCCGCCCTGGGCCAGAAAGTCCACCGCCGGAAAAATCCCGTCGCCCAGGTTGGCTTCCGTGGTCAGGCACAGGCCGGCAATTGCCCGGCTCCTGGCCATTCGCGTGACTTCTTCGGCGTTGGCGTGAGTGGCGTGGACCAGGCACCAGCGTTGATCGACGGCGACATTGTCATACAGCCATTGCAACGGACGCTGGCCGCTCCAGGCCAGGCAATCGTCGACTTCCTTCTGTTGTTCGGCGATGTGGATATGCACCGGACAGGCCTGGTCACTGGCGGCCAGCACCTCACTGATCTGCTGCGGCGTGACAGCGCGCAATGAGTGGAAGCACAGGCCCAACTGTTGCGCGGGGTGCGCTGCGAGGATCGGTTGCAGGCGTGCTTGCAGGTCCAGGTAGTTGTCGCTGCTGTTGATAAAGCGACGCTGGCCTTCATTCGGTGCCTGGCCGCCAAAGCCCGAGTGACTGTACAACACAGGCAGCAAGGTCAGGCCGATACCGCTGCTGGCGGCCGCCTGGCTGATCTGGCGTGACAACTCCGTAGGGTCGGCGTAAGGCTGACCGCCGAGGTCGTGGTGTACGTAGTGAAACTCGGCCACCGAGGTGTAGCCGGCCTTGAGCATTTCGATATACAGCTGGCGGGCGATGATCTGCAGTTGCCCGGGGCTGATCTGGCCGACCATCCGATACATCAAGTCACGCCAGGTCCAGAAGCTGTCATTCGGATTGCCGGCCACTTCCGCCAGCCCCGCCATCGCCCGCTGGAACGCATGGGAATGAAGGTTCGGCATGCCCGGCAACAGCGGGCCCCTGAGCCGTTCGGCAGCGTCTGCGCCGGCATTGGCCTCGACCTTTGTCAGCAGGCCTTCGGCGCTGACTTCAAGACGTACATCATTGGCCCATCCATTAGGCAGCAGCGCGCGTTCGGCAAAGAAAGCGGACATGATTCAGGCACCCCGGTCGTGTGTTTATTTGTATATACATATACAGACGTTTGCCTGCTCGGTAAACTCCGGCAAGCTATGCTTCTTTTTCATCGACAAGGATTCCCCGTGCCGACTCCGCCCGCCAACTCGACGCTGGCTGCCCACATGGACGAAAGTCCGGCGCCCTTGTATGCCCGCGTCAAACAGATGATCAGCCAGCAAATCCTGAACGGCAACTGGTCGCCCCATTATCGCGTTCCCTCGGAAAGCGAGCTGGTCAGCCAGTTGGGTTTCAGCCGCATGACCATCAATCGCGCCCTGCGCGAGTTGACCGCGGAAGGCTTGCTGGTACGCATGCAAGGCGTGGGCACGTTTGTCGCCGAGCCGAAGAGTCAGTCGGCCCTCTTTGAAGTCCACAATATTGCCGATGAGATCGCTGCCCGGGGTCATCGTCATACCTGCAAAGTCATTACGCTGGGCGAGGAAGCCGCCGGCTCCGAGCGCGCCGTGGCTTTGGAAATGCGTGAAGGCGGGCGGGTGTTCCACTCGCTGATCGTGCATTACGAAAACGATATCCCGGTGCAAATCGAAGACCGTTTCGTCAACGCCCTGGTGGCGCCGGAATACCTGCGCCAGGATTTCACCCAGCAAACGCCCTACGCCTACCTCAACCAGGTCGCACCGCTGACCGAAGGCGAACACGTGGTGGAAGCGATCCTGGCCGACGCCGAGGAATGCACGCTGTTGCAGATCGAGCCCAGCGAGCCGTGCCTGCTGATTCGCCGTCGTACCTGGTCCGGTCGCCAGCCGGTCACCGCCGCGCGTTTGATCCACCCCGGTTCGCGCCATAGCCTGGAAGGACGCTTCAGTAAATGACGACGGTAAATCTCTGGCGTGCAACGCAATACGTGCGCATGCCGTGGAAAAACGGCGGCGGCAGCACCGAAGAAATCACCCGCGATGCAGGCGCCGGACTGGATGGATTCGGCTGGCGCCTGTCGATTGCCGATATCACCGAGTCGGGTGGCTTTTCCACGTTCGCCGGCTACCAGCGGGTGATTACCGTGATCCAGGGCGCGGGCATGGTGCTGACGGTGGATGGCGAGGAACAGCGCGGTTTGTTACCGCTGCAGCCCTTTGCGTTCAAGGGCGAAAGTCAGGTCTCCTGCCAGTTGATCAGCGGGCCGATTCGTGACTTCAACCTGATCTATTCGCCCCAGCGTTACCACGCGCGCTTGCAGTGGATAGATGGAGTGCAACGCTTTTTCAGTACCGCGCACACAGTGCTGGTGTTCAGTGTGGCCGATGAGGTGAAGGTGCTTGACGAAGTACTCGGGCATCATGATTGTTTGCAGGTGGACGGTAACAGTGGATTGCTGGATATCAGCGTGACTGGCCGCTGCTGCCTGATCGAGCTGACTGCACGCGATTAAAACAGGTGGGAGCAGGCAAGCCTGCTCCCACATTAGTGATGCATAGGCTGCAAAATCTGTTTCCAGCCCCGCACCCATTTGTTACCGAATGCCCCAGCATGGCGCAAAGCCATGCTGTCGTGACAAACCTCTCCCACTGAAAAATCCCCTCGTACGAAATTTCATCTAGCCTCGAAGCCTTATTTTTCAAGGCTTACACGCGTAGTCCAAAAATTCTCAACGTCGCATTTATCAAGTTGGCCGCTTGATTGCATATGCTTGTATGTACAAGTAGAGATGTGTGCGTAAGAGTCCTCTTCGCACCAATCATGTTCGCGCATCGATCGCTGAGGAGTTCTTGTTGTGACTGATTCTTTCAAAGCCAAGCCTACGAAATACCGTGACGTCGAAATCCGTGCCGCCCGCGGTAACACGCTCACCGCCAAAAGCTGGCTGACTGAAGCGCCGCTGCGCATGCTGATGAACAACCTCGACCCACAAGTGGCCGAAAACCCGAAAGAGCTGGTGGTGTACGGCGGTATCGGTCGCGCGGCACGCAACTGGGAATGCTACGACCAGATCGTCGAAAGCCTCACCCACCTCAACGACGACGAAACCCTGCTGGTGCAATCCGGCAAGCCGGTGGGCGTATTCAAGACCCACAGCAACGCGCCCCGCGTGCTGATCGCTAACTCTAACCTGGTGCCGCATTGGGCCAGTTGGGAACACTTCAACGAACTGGACGCCAAAGGCCTGGCGATGTACGGCCAGATGACCGCCGGCAGCTGGATCTACATCGGCAGCCAAGGCATCGTTCAGGGTACTTACGAAACCTTCGTCGAAGCCGGTCGCCAGCACTACAACAGTGATCTGAAAGGCCGTTGGGTGCTGACCGCGGGCCTGGGCGGCATGGGCGGCGCTCAACCGCTGGCCGCCACCCTGGCCGGCGCATGCTCGCTGAACATTGAATGCCAGCAGGTCAGCATCGATTTTCGCTTGAACAGCCGTTATGTCGATGAGCAAGCCACCGACCTCGACGACGCACTGGCGCGTATCGCCAAATACACCCGGGAAGGCCAGGCGATTTCCATTGCGCTGCTGGGTAACGCCGCTGAAATCCTCCCGGAACTGGTCAAGCGTGGCGTACGCCCGGACATGGTCACCGACCAGACCAGCGCCCACGACCCGCTCAATGGCTACCTGCCGGCCGGCTGGACCTGGGACGAGTACCGTGCGCGCGCCAAGACCGAACCGGCTGCCGTGATAAAGGCCGCCAAGCAGTCGATGGCCGTGCACGTCAAAGCGATGCTCGAGTTTCAGAAACAAGGCATCCCGACCTTCGACTATGGCAACAACATCCGCCAGATGGCTCAGGAAGAAGGCGTGGAAAACGCATTCGACTTCCCAGGCTTTGTACCGGCCTACATCCGCCCACTGTTCTGCCGTGGCATCGGCCCATTCCGTTGGGCCGCGCTGTCGGGCGACCCGCAAGACATCTACAAGACCGACGCCAAGGTCAAGGAACTGATCCCCGACGACGCCCACCTGCACAATTGGCTGGACATGGCCCGCGAGCGCATCAGCTTCCAGGGCTTGCCTGCGCGTATCTGCTGGGTGGGCCTGGGCCAGCGCGCCAAGCTGGGCCTGGCGTTCAACGAAATGGTGCGCAGCGGCGAGCTGTCGGCGCCGGTGGTGATCGGGCGTGACCACCTGGACTCGGGCTCGGTCTCCAGCCCGAACCGTGAAACCGAATCCATGCAGGACGGCTCCGACGCCGTGTCCGATTGGCCATTGCTCAACGCCTTGCTCAACACCGCCAGCGGCGCGACCTGGGTCTCGTTGCACCACGGTGGTGGCGTCGGCATGGGCTTCTCCCAGCATTCGGGGATGGTGATCGTCTGCGACGGAACCGACGAGGCGGCCGAGCGCATTGCCCGCGTGCTGCACAACGACCCGGCCACCGGCGTCATGCGTCACGCCGATGCCGGGTACCAGATCGCCATTGATTGCGCCAAAGAGCAGGGTCTGAACCTGCCGATGATCAAAGGCTGACGCCTGCACTGTAGGAGCGAGCTGGCTCGCGAAGATCATTAACGATGACGCAGGTTTGCAGGATACATGCGGCGCTTATACGGTTTTCGCGAGCAAGCTCGCTCCTACAGGCAATACCCGAACAATCGACAAACAGGCGTGTTGTACAAGCCTGATGGGACGTGGACAAGGCAGGATGCCTTTTGACTGCCGTAATCCATTTCATGATTGGGAGCGTCACACAATGAAAATGCATAAGACCCTGCTGACCACGCTGTTCGCCGCAGGCTTGCTGGCAAGCGCTGGCGCCACCCAGGCAGCCGGCTGGTGCGAGTCGGGCAAGCCGGTGAAGTTCGCCGGCCTGAACTGGGAAAGCGGTATGTTGCTGACCGATGTGCTGCAAGTGGTCCTGGAAAAAGGCTACGACTGCAAGACCGATAGCCTGCCGGGCAACTCCATCACCATGGAAAACGCTCTGGGCAGCAACGACATCCAGATCTTCGCCGAAGAATGGGTAGGCCGCAGCGAAGTATGGAACAAGGCCGAGAAGGCCGGCAAAGTCGTCGGGGTCGGCGCGCCTGTGGTGGGTGCGGTCGAGGGCTGGTACGTGCCGCGCTATGTGATCGAAGGTGACGCCAAGCGCAAGCTTGAGGCCAAGGCGCCGGGTCTGAAAAACATCGCTGATCTGGGCAAATACGCCGCTGTGTTCAAGGATCAGGAAGAACCGTCCAAGGGCCGCTTTTACAATTGCCCGGCCGGCTGGACCTGCGAACTGGACAACAGCGAAATGCTCAAGCGCTACGGTTTGGAAAGTTCCTACACCAACTTCCGTCCAGGCACCGGCCCGGCGCTGGATGCCGCCGTGCTGTCCAGCTACAAGCGTGGCGAGCCGATCCTGTTTTATTACTGGACGCCGACACCGCTGATGGGCCAGGTGGACCTGGTGAAGCTGCAAGAAAAACCCGGCGTGGATAAGCGCGTGACCATCAAGATCGGCTTGTCCAAGGTCTTCCACGAGCAAGCCCCGGAACTGGTCGCGATGCTGGAGAAGGTCAACCTGCCCATCGACCTGCTCAACCAGAATCTGGCGCGCATGAGCAAGGAGCGTATCGAATCACCCGAACTGGCGAAGATTTTTCTCAAGCAGCACCCTGAAGTCTGGCACGCGTGGGTGAGCGAAGACGCGGCCAGGAAAATCGACGCGGCCTTGTAGGTCGAGTGCCCGCGGCTACCCTGAACGGTAGCCGGGACCCGGCCACAATCCACTGGATCGAGAGCACGCTATGTTTCCTGAAAGTTTTACGTTTTCCACTGCCGACTGGGTCAACGGTTGGGTGGACTCACTGGTGACCAACTACGGTGATGTGTTCCGGCATATCTCCGACACGCTGCTGTGGGCCATCGTCAACCTTGAGGGGGTGCTGCGCATGGCGCCCTGGTGGCTGATGCTGGCGATTGTCGGCGGTATTGCCTGGCACGCCACGCGCAAAGTCGTGACCACGGCGGTCATCGTCGGCCTGTTGTTCCTGGTGGGAGCGGTGGGGCTGTGGGACAAGCTGATGCAAACCCTGGCGTTGATGCTGGTTGCTACCGTGATCTCGGTGCTGATCGGCATTCCGCTGGGCATTCTGTCGGCGCGCAGCAACCGCTTGCGTTCGGTGCTGATGCCGTTGCTGGACATCATGCAAACCATGCCCAGCTTCGTGTACCTGATTCCGGTGCTGATGCTGTTCGGCCTGGGCAAGGTGCCGGCGATTTTCGCCACGGTGATTTACGCCGCGCCGCCGCTGATACGCCTGACCGACCTGGGGATTCGTCAGGTCGACGGCGAAGTGATGGAAGCGATCAACGCGTTTGGCGCCAACCGCTGGCAGCAGCTGTTCGGCGTGCAACTGCCGCTGGCCCTGCCGAGCATCATGGCCGGGATCAACCAGACCACCATGATGGCCCTGTCGATGGTGGTCATCGCCTCGATGATCGGCGCCCGTGGCCTGGGGGAAGATGTGCTCGTCGGCATCCAGACCCTCAACGTCGGCCGTGGCCTTGAAGCTGGCCTGGCGATCGTGATTCTCGCAGTGGTCATCGACCGCATTACCCAGGCCTACGGTCGTCCACGGCATGAGGCGAGCAAATGACTACTGTCAGCAAAATCGAAGTGAAAAACGTATTCAAGATTTTCGGTTCCCGCTCCAAGGAGGCGCTGGCGCTCATCGGCCAGGGCAAGACCAAGGATCAGGTGTTGGCCGAGACCGGTTGTGTGGTCGGCGTGAATGACCTGTCCCTGAGCATCGGCACCGGTGAGATCTTTGTGATCATGGGGCTGTCCGGCTCCGGCAAGTCGACCCTGGTGCGCCACTTCAACCGCCTGATCGACCCTACCAGCGGCGCGATCCTGGTGGACGGCGAAGACATCCTGCAACTGGACATGGAAGCCCTGCGCCAATTCCGGCGGCACAAGATCAGCATGGTGTTCCAGAGCTTCGGCCTGCTGCCCCACAAGAGCGTGCTGGATAACGTCGCCTACGGCCTGAAAGTGCGCGGCGAAAGCAAGCAGGTGTGTGCCGAACGCGCGTTGCACTGGATCGAAACCGTGGGGCTGAAAGGCTACGAAAACAAGTATCCGCACCAGTTGTCCGGCGGCATGCGTCAACGTGTCGGCCTGGCCCGCGCCCTGGCGGCCGACACCGACATTATTCTGATGGACGAGGCCTTCAGCGCCCTCGACCCACTGATCCGCGCGGAGATGCAGGACCAGTTGCTGGAGCTGCAGAAGACCCTGCACAAGACCATTGTTTTCATCACTCACGACCTCGACGAAGCGGTGCGCATCGGCAACCGCATTGCCATCCTCAAGGACGGCAAGTTGATCCAGGTCGGCACCCCGCGTGAGATCCTGCATTCGCCGGCGGATGAGTACGTGGACCGCTTTGTTCAGCGGCGGGCGGCGGTGGTCTGATCCGAAAACTGTGGCGCGGCGGCTGGCCTTTCGCGAGCAAGCCCGCTCCCACAGGGGGAATGCATTCCAAAGGTGGGAGCAAGCCCACTCCCACAGAGGGAATGTATTCACAAGGTGGGAGCAAGCCCACTCCCACAGAGGGAATGTATTCACAAGGTGGGAGTAAGCCCACTCCCACAGGGGAATGCTAGCAAAAGGTGGGAGCGGGCTTGCTCGCGAAAGGGCCGGCAGAGCTGCACAAAAAATCAGGAAGGTATGAAGATGTCCCAGGCTGAAACAATCATCATCGCCGATGCCCCGCTGCGTTGGCGGGACGTGGTCGCCGTGGCTCGTCACGGCGCGCTGCTCGAACTGTCGGGCCAGGCCTGGGCCCGCATCGACAATGCCCAGTCCATCGTCCAGCGCATCGTCGCCAGCGGCGAGCGCGCCTATGGCGTCAACACCGGTCTGGGTGCCTTGTGCAACGTTTCGCTCAAGGCTGAGCAACTGAGCCAATTGTCGCGCAACACCCTGCTCAGTCACGCCTGCGGTGTGGGCGCGCCACTGAGCAACGAGCAGACCCGCGCGATTATCTGCGCCGCGATCATTAATTACAGCCAGGGGAAATCCGGCCTGCACCCGCAGGTGGTGCATGGGTTGCTGGCGCTGCTCAACCATGGCATTACCCCGCAGGTGCCGTCCCAGGGGTCGGTGGGTTACCTGACGCACATGGCGCATGTCGGCATTACCTTGCTCGGCGTCGGCCATGTCAGCTATCGGGGCCGCAGCGTTGCGGCCCATGAAGCGCTGGCCGCCGAAGGCTTGCAGCCGTTGGTGCTGGGGGCCAAGGACGGTCTGTGCCTGGTCAATGGCACGCCCTGCATGACGGGTTTGAGCTGCCTGGCGCTGGCCGATGCCCATCACTTGCTGCAATGGGCCGATGTGATCGGGGCCATGAGTTTCGAAGCGCAGCGCGGCCAGATCGACGCGTTCGATGAACAGGTCATCGCTCTCAAGCCACACCCCGGCATGCAGCAAGTCGGTAGCAACCTGCGGGCGCTGCTGGCCGGCAGTCAAGTGATTGCCGCAAGCAAGGGCATTCGTACCCAGGATGCCTTGAGCATGCGTTCGATTCCCCAGGTTCATGGGGCCGCCCGCGACCAGTTGGAGCACGCCACCCGGCAGGTCGAAACCGAACTCAACGCGGCCACCGACAATCCCCTGCTGCTGGGCACGCCGGACAACTACCGCGTGGTGTCACAAGCCAATCCTCACGGGCAGTCCGTGGCCCTGGCGGCGGATATGCTGGCCATCGCCATGGCGGAAATCGGCTCCATCGCCGAGCGCCGTCTGGATCGCCTGATCAATCCACATGTCAGCGGCCTGCCGGCGTTTCTGGTGAGCGATCCCGGGGTCAACTCGGGAATGATGATTGTGCAGTACGTCGCCGCTTCCCTGTGCGGGCAGAACCGTCAACTGGCGCAGCCGGCGGTACTCGACAATTTCGTCACCTCGGGCCTGCAGGAAGACCACCTGAGCATGGGCACCAACGCCGCATTGAAGCTGCACGCGGTGTTGGAAAACGTCACCCGGATCCTCGCCATCGAGTACCTGCTGGCGTCCCAGGCGTTCGAGTTTCTCAAGCCGCAGCGGTTTGGCGTGGGGACCGATACCGCCTGGCGCCTGTTGCGGGAACAGGTCGCGGCCTACGATCAGGATCGCTGGTTGGCGCCGGACATCGAGACCGCAACGACGCTGCTCAAGAACCCTGATTTGCTGAACCACGCTTTACCGAATGTGCACTGAAAACCAATTCAACAAGGAGCATGAATGTGACTGCGCTAAATCTGATTCCAGGCCAACTGAGCCTTGCCCAACTGCGGACTATCTACCAGCAGCCGGTCGCCCTCAGCCTGGATGACAGCGCCACGGCGCAGATCGAAGCCAGCGTCGCCTGCGTGGAGCAGATTCTCGCCGAGAACCGCACCGCCTATGGCATCAACACCGGTTTCGGTCTGCTGGCTTCGACCCGCATCGCCAGTGAAGACCTGGAAAACCTCCAGCGTTCCCTGGTGTTGTCCCACGCTGCCGGCGTGGGTGTACCTATCAGCGATGAGTTGGTGCGACTGATCATGGTGCTCAAGGTCAACAGCCTGAGCCGGGGTTTCTCGGGGATTCGCCGGCAGGTGATCGACGCGCTGATCGCGCTGATCAACGCCGAGGTATACCCGCATATTCCGTTGAAAGGTTCAGTCGGTGCTTCCGGCGACCTGGCGCCGCTGGCCCACATGTCCCTGGTACTGCTGGGCGAAGGCAAGGCGCGTTACAAGGGGGAATGGCTGGAGGCTACTGAAGCGCTGAAAATCGCCGGCCTCGCGCCGCTGACCCTGGCTGCGAAAGAAGGTCTGGCGCTGCTCAACGGTACCCAGGTGTCCAGCGCTTTCGCGCTGCGCGGGCTGTTTGAAGGTGAAGACCTGTTCGCGGCGGCGCTGGCCTGTGGTGGCCTGACGGTGGAGGCCGTGCTGGGTTCGCGCTCGCCGTTCGACGCACGTATTCATGCGGCCCGGGGGCAACGGGGGCAGATCGATTCTGCCGCGGCCTATCGCGATCTGCTGGGTGAGAGCAGCCAGGTTTCCCAGTCCCATCAGAACTGCGACAAGGTACAAGACCCGTACTCCCTGCGTTGCCAGCCGCAAGTCATGGGCGCCTGCCTGACCCAGTTCCGTCAAGCCGCTGAAGTGCTGGTGATCGAAGCCAACGCGGTGTCGGATAACCCGCTGGTATTCGCCGCCGAAGGTGACGTGATTTCCGGCGGCAACTTCCACGCCGAGCCGGTGGCCATGGCCGCCGACAACATGGCCCTGGCCATCGCCGAAATCGGCTCCCTGAGCGAGCGCCGCATCTCGTTGATGATGGATAAGCACATGTCGCAATTACCGCCGTTCCTGGTGGGCAATGGCGGGGTCAACTCCGGTTTCATGATCGCCCAGGTGACAGCGGCGGCCCTGGCCAGTGAAAACAAGGCGTTGGCCCATCCCCATAGCGTCGACAGCCTGCCGACATCCGCGAACCAGGAAGACCACGTTTCCATGGCCCCGGCGGCCGGTAAGCGGCTGTGGGAAATGGCCGAGAACACTCGCGGGATTTTGGCCGTTGAATGGTTGGCCGCGTGCCAGGGCCTGGATCTGCGCGCCGGCCTGAAAACCTCGCCGAAGCTGGAACAGGCCCGGGGGATATTGCGCAGCAAGGTAGCGTTTTATGAGAAGGACCGGTTCTTTGCGCCGGACATCAACGCCGCCAGTGAGTTGTTGGCCAGCCGTTGCTTGAATGAGCTGGTGCCTGGGCAGTTGTTGCCGAGTTTGTGAAGAGGGCGCCGATTCTGGTCGCTGTCAAAGTCGGCGTTCGACTCGCACTCTCAGGTCTCAGGATTGAGACCAGGCAACTCGGTCAGTCCCCTCACCCCTCTGGGCAAATTTTGCCTCAACGCTTAAATCCAAGCAGATAGGGCTGTTGTGGCGAGCGGGCTTGCCCCGCGTTGGGCTGCGAAGCAGCCCCAGGAAGTCGAATGCGCTGTATTAGATACTTCGTAGCGGCTGGTTTTGGGGCTGCTTCGCAGTCCAACGCGGGGCAAGCCCGCCCGCCACAGGGACATTTGTCAGTTTCTGAAAATTATGTAGATACCTATGCCCTCTGGGTAGAGGGTTAGGGTGGATCTCCCGGGTGCCGAGCGTTCCCGGTCACCCCTTCCATTCTTCTCCGGACAAAAATAATTAGGGACGAGAAATGCACCAGCAACAACAGGGTTTAAAACGCGGCCTGAACGCCCGCCACATTCGCTTCATGGCCCTCGGGTCCGCCATCGGCACCGGGCTGTTCTACGGTTCCGCCTCCGCCATCCAGATGGCTGGCCCGGCGGTACTCCTGGCCTACCTGATCGGCGGTGCCGCGGTCTTCATGGTCATGCGCGCCCTCGGCGAAATGGCCGTACACAACCCGGTTGCGGGCTCCTTCGGCCAGTACGCCAGCACCTACCTGGGACCCATGGCCGGGTTTGTCCTCGGCTGGACCTACGCATTTGAAATGATCATTGTCTGCCTGGCGGATGTCACCGCGTTTGGCATCTACATGGGCTTCTGGTTTCCCGAGGTCGCGCGCTGGATCTGGGTGCTGGGCATCGTCCTGCTGATTGGCGGGCTGAACTTGTGCAACGTCAAAGTCTTTGGCGAAATGGAGTTCTGGCTGTCACTGCTCAAGGTCGGGGCCATTGTCGCGATGATCCTCGGCGGCTTCGGCATCATGCTGTTCGGCGTTCATGCCGCCGGTGCCGCGCCGGCTACCGGGCTGAGTAACCTGTGGGCCCACGGTGGCTTCATGCCCAATGGCCTCGGTGGCTTGATCGCATCCTTCGCGGTGGTGATGTTTGCCTTTGGCGGCATCGAAATCATCGGCATCACCGCAGGCGAAGCCAAGGACCCGCAGCGTGTCATTCCGAAGGCGATCAACGCCGTGCCGTTGCGTATCCTGCTGTTCTACGTGCTGACGCTGTTTGTGCTGATGGCGATCTATCCATGGCCGCAGATCGGCAGCCAGGGCAGCCCGTTCGTGCAGATCTTCAGCAACCTGGGGATTGGCTCGGCGGCCACCATCCTCAACATCGTGGTGATTTCGGCGGCCGTCTCGGCCATCAACAGTGACATCTTCGGCGCCGGGCGCATGATGTACGGCCTGGCCCAGCAAGGGCAGGCGCCCAAGGGTTTTGCGCAACTGTCGCGGCAGGGTGTGCCGTGGATGACCGTGCTGGTCATGGGCGCAGCGTTGTTGGGCGGTGTGGTGTTGAACTACCTGATTCCGGAAAACGTATTCCTGGTGATCGCCTCGATTGCCACCTTCGCCACCGTCTGGGTGTGGCTGATGATCCTGTTTACGCAAGTGGCGATGCGCCGCTCGATGAGCAAGGAACAGGTCGCCGAACTGAAATTCCCGGTGCCGTTCTGGCCCTATGCGCCGGCCGCGGCGATTATGTTCATGCTGTTTATTTTCGGTGTGCTGGGCTACTTCCCGGACACCCAGGCCGCCTTGATGGTCGGTGCCGTGTGGATCGTGCTGCTGGTGATCGCCTACCTGCTATGGGTCAAACCGGCTGCCGGGCAAGCCGCCAAGGTCCACTACGACCCGGCTTTTTCTCACTGATAACGGATGGAGGCGTGGATGAAAACGCTTTGGCAACACTGCCACATCGCAACCATGGCTCAAGGCAAGTACTCGATCATCGAGGATGCCGCGATGGTCACGGCCGGTACGCTGATCGAATGGATCGGCCCACGGGCACAGCTACCGACTGGCGATTACGCGCAGATCCAAGACTTGCAAGGCGCGTGGGTCACGCCCGGGCTGATCGACTGTCACACCCACGCGGTGTTTGGCGGCAATCGCAGCGGCGAGTTCGAGCAGCGCCTGCAAGGGGTGAGTTATGCCGAGATTGCTGCGGCCGGCGGCGGCATTGCCAGCACTGTACGGGCGACTCGCGCGGCCACGGAAGAGCAGTTGTTCGCCAGCGCCCACAAACGCTTGCGCAGCCTGCTGCGCGACGGTGTGACGACGGTGGAGATCAAGTCCGGCTATGGCCTCGACCTGGTCAGCGAGCGCAAGATTTTGCGCGTGATTCGTCGTCTCGGTGAAACGCTGCCGGTCAGCGTGCGCGCCACCTGCCTGGCGGCTCACGCCTTGCCGCCGGAATACACGGAGCGCGCCGACGCCTACATCGAGCATATCTGCAGCGAGATGCTACCGGCCTTGGCCGCGGAAGGCCTGGTGGACGCAGTAGATGCCTTCTGCGAGTACCTGGCGTTTACGCCGGCGCAGGTCGAGCGAGTGTTTGTCGTCGCCCGGCAACTCGGCTTGCCGGTGAAACTGCACGCCGAACAGTTGTCGTCCCTGCACGGCTCCAGCCTGGCCGCGCGCTATCAGGCGTTGTCGGCCGATCACCTGGAATTCATGACCGAAGACGACGCCATCGCCATGGCCGCCGCAGGCACCGTCGCCGTGCTGTTGCCGGGGGCGTTCTACTTCCTGCGCGAAACCCAGCTGCCGCCGATGGACGCCCTGCGCAAGCATGCGGTGAAGATCGCCATTGCCAGTGACCTGAACCCCGGCACCTCGCCCGCGCTGTCCGTGCGCCTGATGTTGAACATGGCCTGCACCCTGTTCCGTATGACCCCGGAAGAAGCCTTGGCCGGCGTTACGCAACACGCCGCCACCGCCTTGGGCATGGGCGCTACCCACGGCTCGTTGGAAGTCGGCAAGGTCGCCGACTTCGTGGCCTGGCAGATCGATCGTCCCGCCGACCTGGCGTATTGGCTGGGTGGCGAGCTGGATAAACGCGTCGTGCGCCATGGCGTCGACGTCACCGTGTAAGGAGTACCGTTGTGGATAACGTTCTGAATTTCAAGCAAGGCCGCGTACCACTGCTGATCAGCATGCCCCATGCCGGCCTGCGACTGACGCCCGCGGTGGAGGCCGGGCTGATTGCGCAGGCACAAAGCCTGCCGGACACCGACTGGCATATTCCCCGATTGTATGACTTTGCCGAAGCGCTGGGCGCCAGTACCCTGGCCGCCGAGTACTCGCGCTTCGTCATCGACCTCAACCGGCCCGCCGACGACACACCGTTGTACGTCGGCGCCACCACCGGTCTGTATCCGGCGACGCTGTTTGAGGGGGTACCGCTGTTTCGCGAAGGGATGGAACCGTCGAAAGTCGAACGATCGACTTACCTGGAGCAGGTCTGGATGCCTTATCACCAGACCTTGCACGCCGAACTGGCGCGGCTCAAGGCCGAGTTCGGCTACGCCTTGCTGTTTGATGCCCATTCGATCCGTTCGGTAATCCCGCACCTGTTCGAGGGCAAACTGCCGGATTTCAACCTCGGCACCTTCAACAACGCCGCCTGCGATCCGCAACTGGCCAGCCAACTTGAAGCCATCTGTGCTGAGCATCGGCAATACACCCATGTTCTGAACGGACGCTTCAAGGGTGGCCATATCACCCGTCACTACGGCAATCCAGCGGAAAATATCCACGCGGTGCAACTGGAGCTGGGGCAGTGTACCTATATGGAGGAGTTCGAGCCGTTCAACTATCGAGCGGATCTGGCCGAGCCGACGCGGGTGGTGCTCAAGCAACTGTTGCAAGGTTTGCTGGCATGGGGGCAGCAGCGCTATGCCTGAGGCTGTCGGTAGATTGTAGGTGGTTTCTTTTCTTGGCGTAGTCCAGGTCTTGTTCGGCAAATTGTCGCCTTACGTTGATTGAGCGCTTTTTCTGGCTGGGATTAAGGTCTTTCCTCGACTCTCTCAGGGAAGACGCGCGCATGGATGTCTATACCAAAACCTTGAATCAAACCGGCTTTGCGTTGAATGCGGTGCTGGACCCCGTCGCGCAACAGTTTGTCGAGTTTACCCAAGGCGCTTCGCTTCCGGTTCTGGAACTGGGGTGTGCGTATGGCATGTCGAGCCTGGCATGCCTGGGCAACCGCGTGACGCTGATCCTCAACGATCTGGATGAGCGTCATCTGCGCAGCGCTATGGAACGTTGCCCGGTGCACCAGCGAAACCATCTGGTGCTGCTCCCCGGTGACTTGGAAAGCTTGCCAATCCAGGAGCGCTCACTCGCCGCGATCTTGTGCTGTCGCGTTATTCATTTCTTCGATCCGGACAAGGTGCTGCGTTCGCTGGCACGTGTGCGTCACTGGCTGGCCCCTGGGGGCAAGGCATTTTTCACGGTGGAATCGCCGTACCTGGGGATTTGGCCGAAGTTCTACGAAGACTTTCAACGGAGACGCCACCAAGGGCTGCTTTTTCCGGGCCATATGCGCGTGCGCGACTACGTTTGCGATAACGCTATTGCCGCCAACCTGCCAGAATGGATGAACCTCTTCGATGTTGAAACGCTGAGCGAGGTGTTCAGAGTCAGTGGTTTTCAGGTTGAGTCATGCCAATTCATTCCTCGGCCCTACTTCTTTGAACAATTGCGGCTTGATGGCCGTGAGAGCGTGGGCATCATTGCGGTGAAGCGCTGAGGTGGCACGCTGTGCACCTCGTGATACACCATTGGTTCATGGCTGTTTGCGGGCGGCTGACACAGGTCTGAGTCCTCAAGGACATGCTCATTGCACAATTCGGGTTTATGATGCCAGACGGCAAAAAAACAGACGTCCCCCCAGGGATGGACCCGACCCCTTACGGAGTGCGCAATGCAGACTTTGTACCCGCAGATCAAACCCTACGCCCGGCACGATCTGGCCGTCGATGAAACCCATGTGCTGTATGTCGATGAGAGTGGTTCCCCGGAAGGCTTGCCGGTCGTGTTCATCCATGGCGGCCCTGGCGCCGGTTGTGACGCCAATAGCCGCTGCTATTTCGATCCGAACCTGTACCGCATTGTCACCTTCGACCAGCGCGGTTGTGGTCGTTCGACGCCACGGGCCAACCTGGAAAACAACACCACCTGGGACCTGGTGGCCGACCTCGAGCGGATTCGTGAGCACCTGGGCATCGAAAAATGGGTGCTGTTCGGCGGCTCCTGGGGTTCGACCCTGGCGCTGGCCTACGCGCAAACCCATCCCGAACGCGTGCACGGCTTGATTGTACGGGGCATTTTCCTGGCCCGCCCCCAGGACATTCAGTGGTTCTACCAGGCCGGCGCCAGCCGCTTGTTTCCAGACTACTGGCAGGACTACATCGCGCCCATCCCCCAGGAGGAGCGCCATGACCTGCTCAGCGCTTACCACAAACGCCTGACGGGCAACGACCAGATCGCCCAAATGCATGCCGCCAAGGCCTGGTCCACCTGGGAGGGTCGCATGTTGGGGCTGTGTCCGAACCCGCAGATCATCGAGCGGTTCGCGGAGCCTCAGCGGGCCTTGTCGATTGCGCGCATTGAATGCCATTACTTCACCAACAATTCTTTCCTCGAGCCCAATCAACTGATTCGCGACATGCACAAGATCGCTCACTTGCCGGGCGTCATCATTCATGGTCGCTACGACATGATTTGCCCGCTCGATAATGCCTGGGAGCTGCATCAGGCCTGGCCGAACAGTGAGTTGCAGGTGATTCGCGAGGCGGGCCACGCGGCTTCCGAACCCGGCATCACCGATGCGTTGGTGCGTGCGGCGAGCGAGATGGCACGGCGCCTGCTTGATTTGCCGCCTGAAGAAGCATGAAGGGGCTTTTGCAGCGGGTGCGTGGCGCCCGAGTCGAAGTGGCGGGGGACGTGGTCGGCGCGATAGACCAGGGTTTGTTGGTGCTGGTGGCTGTCGAGCCTTCAGATACGCTCGAAAGCGCCGACAAATTGCTGCACAAGCTGCTTAACTACCGGGTGTTCAGTGACGATGAGGGCAAGATGAACCGCTCGTTGAAGGACATTGCGGGCGGTTTGCTGCTGGTGTCGCAGTTTACTTTGGCTGCGGATACCAAGAGCGGCCTGCGGCCAAGCTTCTCCACGGCGGCGCCGCCGGCGCTGGGCGAAGCGCTTTTCGACCACTTGCTGGCACAAGCGCAACAATTGCATGGCACGGTCGCGTCGGGGCGTTTTGGCGCGGATATGCAGGTGCATCTGGTGAATGATGGCCCTGTCACCTTCCTCCTGCAGACCTGAATGTATGAAAAACGACGTTTAACGCCTGAAAGCGCAAGTTTTCGCTACAAATACTTCGTTGCCCCTGCTGCGTTATTTCACGGGCTACTAGATAATCGCGCGCTACGGGGGATCAGCGTTAATTGGTCCATTTTTGACTTAGGTAGAGTCTTGTCCGATGACCATTGGGGAATCATTTAGCCCCTCAGGAGTCGGAACAATGCTCGCCAACCTGGCATATAGATAGCTGGCCGTTGGTTTCATGATCTGTTTTCGGCGAGGGTTGCTCGTGATTGTTAGTCCCTGTAATGCACCAAAATTGTCTGCCAAACGGTTACGAAACGCACTGGTAACGGGCTCTGCCCTGTTTTGCCTGTTCGGCGCGGGTCAACTGTGGGCATTCAGTCTGGAGGATGTGTCGGCCAAGGCAAAAGAGCTGGCCGGGCAGAAATACGAAGCCCCGCGCAGCAATCTGCCGAACGAGTTTCGCGAAATGAAATTCGCGGATTACCAGAAAATTCGTTTCCGCAATGAAAAAGCCGAATGGGCCGATCAGAAAACTCCGTTCAAGCTGTCTTTTTATCACCAGGGTATGCACTTTGATACGCCGGTGAAGATCAATGAAGTCACGGCCACTGATGTCCACGAAATCAAGTACGACCCGACGCGTTTCGATTTCGGCGACGTCAAGTTCGATCCCAAGGCGACCGAACAGCTGGGTTACGCCGGCTTTCGCGTGCTGTACCCGATCAACAAGGACGACAAACAAGACGAAATCATGACCATGCTCGGCGCCAGCTATTTCCGCGTCGTGGGTAAAGGTCAGGTGTATGGCCTGTCCGCCCGTGGCATGGCGATCGACACCGCGCTGCCGTCAGGCGAAGAGTTTCCGCGTTTTACCGAATTCTGGATCGAGCGTCCAAAACCGGGTGACAAGCACCTGGTGATCTTTGCACTGCTGGATTCGCCACGGGCCACAGGCGCTTATCGCCTGATCCTGCGTCCGGGCACCGACACCATTGTCGACGTCAAGTCGCAGATGTTCCTGCGCGAAAACGTCAGCAAACTGGGCGTGGCACCGTTGACCAGCATGTTCCTGTTCGGCGCCAACCAGCCGTCCAAGGTCCTCAACTACCGTCGTGAACTGCATGATTCCAGCGGCCTGTCGATCCATGCCGGCAACGGCGAGTGGATCTGGCGCCCACTGAACAACCCCAAACACCTGTCGGTCAGCAACTTCTCGGTGGAAAACCCGCGTGGTTTCGGCTTGTTGCAACGTGGCCGTAATTTCAGCCAATACGAAGACCTTGACGACAACTACGACAAGCGCCCAAGCGCCTGGATCGAGCCCCAGGGCGATTGGGGCAAGGGCTCCGTCGATCTGGTCGAGATTCCGACCGCCGATGAGACCAACGACAACATCGTGGCTTTCTGGAGCCCGGCAGAATTGCCCAAGCCGGGCGAGCCGCTGGACATCAGCTACCGCCTGCACTGGACCCTCAACGATGCGCCGTTCCACTCGCCTGACAGCGCTTGGGTCAAGCAGACCCTGCGTTCCACCGGTGACGTGAAGCAATCCAACCTGATCCGCCAGCCAGACGGCAGCGTGGCTTATCTGGTGGACTTCGAAGGCCCGTCCCTGAAGGCCTTGAAAGAAGATGCCCCGGTACGTAGCCAGGTCAGCGTCGGTGAAAATGGCGAAATCGTGGAAAACAGCGTTCGCTACAACCCGCACACCCAAGGGTGGCGCCTGACCCTGCGCTTGAAGATCAAGGACGCCGGGAAACCGACTGAAATGCGCGCTGCGCTGGTCCAGGATATCGTCGCGCCGGAGGCGGAGAAGGTTTCGTCCCAAGTCCTGAAAACTGACAAGGCCCTGGCCAAGCAGCACGAGAAACAGGCCAAAAAAGACGCCAAGGACAAGCAAGCCAAGCAGCCAGAAGCTGCCCCAGCCACTCCGGAGCCGACCAAGACTGAGCAAGTCCTGACCGAAACCTGGAGCAATCAGTTGCCTGCCGATGATTAATTCCCAAGTACAGCCAGAAACGCTTGCCGAGTACCTGGCGCATCTGCCGATGACCGATGAGCAGCGTGCCGAACTGGCAGGCTGCACGTCCTTCTCTGAATTGCATGAGCGTCTTTCGTCCTCGACGTTTGATGCTCCGGTCGATGCCGCACAGGCATCGGTGGGGCGGCGGTTGACCCTCAACAGCGCCGAGGAACTGGCGGAAGCCGAAATGCTGGCGCTCGACGCCAGCGGTCGGGTATGCCTGAAGGCCACGCCACCGATCCGTCGCACCAAAGTGGTGCCCGAGCCTTGGCGCACCAATATCCTGGTGCGTGGTTGGCGTCGCCTGACCGGGCGCACCAACCCGCCAGCCCCGAAAAAAGACGAGCGTGTGCTGCCGGCTGCGCGCTGGCGCACCGTGGGCTCGATTCGCCGCTACATCCTGTTGGTGCTGATGCTCGGCCAGACGATTGTTGCCGGCTGGTACATGAAAGGCATCATGCCGTACCAGGGCTGGTCCTTCGTCGATATGGAAGAAATCCGCAACCAGACGCTGCTGCAAACCGCTACCCAAGTGCTGCCTTATGCCCTGCAAACCAGCATTCTGATTCTGTTCGGGATTCTGTTCTGCTGGGTGTCTGCGGGTTTCTGGACGGCGCTGATGGGCTTTCTCGAATTGCTCACCGGCCACGACAAATACCGTATTTCCGGTAAAAGTGCTGGCGATGAGCCGATCCCCAGGGATGCCCGCACCGCGCTGGTGATGCCGATCTGCAACGAAGATGTACCTCGGGTGTTTGCCGGTCTGCGAGCGACGTTCGAGTCGGTGGCTGCCACCGGTGACCTGGATCGTTTCGACTTCTTTGTCCTCAGTGACAGTAACGACGCCGATATCTGCATCGCCGAACAGCAAGCCTGGCTTGATGTGTGCCGCGAAGCCGGTGGTTTCGGCAAGATCTTCTATCGCCGCCGCCGCCGCCGCGTCAAACGCAAGAGCGGCAACCTCGACGACTTCTGCCGTCGCTGGGGCGGTGATTACAAGTACATGGTGGTGCTCGACGCCGACAGCGTGATGAGCGGTGAATGCCTGACCAGCCTGGTGCGTTTGATGGAGGCCACGCCGGACGCCGGGATCATCCAAACCGCGCCACGGGCCTCGGGCATGGACACGCTGTATGCGCGCATGCAGCAGTTCGCGACCCGCGTCTATGGTCCGCTGTTCACCGCCGGCCTGCACTTCTGGCAACTGGGTGAGTCGCATTACTGGGGTCACAACGCGATTATCCGCATGAAGCCGTTTATCGAGCATTGCGCCCTGGCGCCGCTGCCCGGTAAAGGCGCGTTTGCCGGTGCGATCCTCTCCCACGACTTCGTTGAAGCTGCACTGATGCGCCGTGCTGGCTGGGGCGTGTGGATTGCCTACGATTTGCCTGGCAGCTACGAAGAGCTGCCGCCGAACCTGCTGGATGAACTCAAGCGTGACCGTCGCTGGTGCCACGGTAACCTGATGAACTTCCGCCTGTTCCTGGTCAAGGGCATGCACCCGGTGCACCGCGCCGTATTCCTCACCGGGGTGATGTCGTACCTGTCGGCGCCGTTGTGGTTCTTCTTCCTGGTGCTGTCCACCGCTTTGCTGGCGGTTAACACCCTGATGGAGCCACAGTACTTCATGGCGCCTCGCCAGTTGTACCCGTTGTGGCCGCAATGGCATCCGGAGAAGGCGGTGGCGCTGTTCTCCACCACTATCGTGTTGCTCTTCCTGCCGAAACTGTTGAGCATCATCCTGATCTGGGCCAAGGGCGCGAAAGAGTTCGGTGGCAAGTTCAAGGTGACCTTGTCGATGCTGCTGGAGATGCTGTTCTCCATGTTGCTGGCGCCGGTACGGATGATTTTCCACACCCGCTTCGTGCTCGCCGCGTTCCTCGGCTGGGCCGCGACCTGGAACTCGCCGAAACGCGATGACGACTCCACGCCGTGGGGCGAGGCGGTCAAGCGTCACGGTCCGCAGACCTTGCTCGGCTTCTTCTGGGCATTGCTGGTGGTGTGGTTGAACCCGAGCTTCCTGTGGTGGCTGGTGCCGATCGTCGGCTCGCTGATGCTGTCGATACCGGTGTCGGTGATTTCCAGTCGGGTCAAGCTGGGCCTCAAGTCCCGCGACGAAAGCCTGTTCCTGATCCCCGAGGAATACAATCCGCCCCAGGCGCTGCTGTCGACTGACCAATACACCCATGAAAACCGCTGGCATGCATTGAATGACGGTTTTGTACGGGCGGTGGTCGATCCGCAGCAGAACGCATTGGCCTGTGCCCTGGCGACCTCTCGCCATGGTCAGGCGGAGCCGATTGAGTGGCTGCGTACCGAGCGTGTTCGCCATGCGTTGAAGGTCGGCCCGGCCGGTCTCGACAACGGCGAACGTCTGGCCTTGCTCAGCGACCCGGTCGCCCTGGCTCGCTTGCATGAGCAAGTCTGGAGCGAAGGTCACACCGAGTGGCTGGGGGCCTGGCGTGGTTCGGTCGAATCCGATCCGCATGCGCCGTTGCTGCCGCTCAAGCCACTGGTGTCGCAGGCTCAGCCAGCCTGATTCGGACGCCCCCGAGGCAGGTCTCGGGGGCGTTTGAAGCGTTACTCCTACAGCGTTTGCGCCTTCTGCTCTATCTGCATAACTCCTTGTTATTTCGAAACAAAAGACCTTTGCTCAAGGCATATTGCGGTGCCTGGGAGTGGGTTAGGATCGCCCCCCGAAATCTGACTCGGCCGTCTCTGGTTTGCGCTCAAACCGCAAGGCTCGGCACGCGGCTGATCAATGAAAAAAGGGGTGTTGCATGATCACAAGGTATTTGTCGGTGCTGCTGCTGGGCATCGTCACGTTTTTTCACCTGGACCTGGCGCGGGCGGGTGCCATCGATGATGCCGTACGGCGTGGGGTGCTGAAAGTAGGGACTAACCCCGCCTATATTCCCTTTGAAATGACCGACAAGCGTGGGCATATCGTTGGCTTCGAGATCGATCTGCTGCGGGAAATGAGCAAAGCGCTGGGTGTGGAACTGGAGCTGGTCCCGGTGGCCTATACCGATCTGATCCCGGGCCTGTTGGCCGACCAGTTCGACATGATTGGCAGCGGCATGACGGTGACCCAGAAGCGCAACCTGCAGCTCAACTTCAGCGACGCATTCATCATTGTCGGCCAGACCATCCTGCTTCATCCCAGGCTGGCAGGGCAGGTCAGCAGTGTCGAAGACTTGAACGAGGCCGGCTATCGGATCGCGGCTACGGACGGCACCACGGGAGAAGCTGCGGCCCAGCGTTTTTTGGGCGCGGCGCACTTGCGCAGTTTTCCGACACCGGAGGAAGGTGTGCGGCAGTTAGTCGACGGTGAGGTCGATGCATTCATTCATGATGCGCCCTACAACCTGATCGCCATGGTCAAGCCGCAAAACCGCGAGCTGTTGGCCCTGGAGCAGCCCTTTACCTACGAACCGCTGGCGTTTGGCTTGAAAAAGGGCGATTACGACAGTCTTAACTGGATCAATCATTTTCTCAATCAGATAGCCCAGGATGGCACCTATGATCGGCTGCATGACAAGTGGTTCAGGGACACGGACTGGCTGTCGGAGATAGATTGACGCGCATGGCCGCCCACACATAGACAACGGGCCCGGTTCCTGCAGGGGAGGTGCCAGCGCTGTTTTTCCCTGGGGCCTGACAGGTTTTTTCTGTCATAACCGCCAACAAATCCCGGCTAGACCTTTGTAGCGATGGTCGAGTGGGTTAGCATCGCTGCGCTAAGAATAGTGCAGCCCGACTGGGGGCTGACCGCACAATAAAATGAGTTCAGGGGACTTGGTGATGAAAAAGTATCTTTCGATGCTGTTGCTCGGCGTCACGTCGTTGTTGGCCGTCAGTGCGGCCCAGGCGGGTGCGATTGACGACGCGGTCAAGCGCGGGACGCTGAAAGTCGGCATGGACCCGACCTACATGCCGTTCGAGATGACCAACAAACGTGGTGAGATCATTGGCTTTGAGGTCGACCTGCTCAAGGCGTTGGCCAAGTCCATGGGTGTCAAGCTGGAGCTGGTCTCCACCGGTTACGACGGCATCATCCCGGCATTCCTGACCGGCAAGTTCGACATGATCGGCAGCGGCATGACCCTGACCCAAGAGCGCAATCTGCGCCTCAACTTCAGCGAACCCTTCATTGTGGTTGGCCAGACCCTGCTGATTCGCAAGGAGCTGGAAGGCACCATCAAGTCCTACAAAGACCTCAACGACGAAAAATATCGCCTGACCTCCAAGCTCGGCACCACCGGCGAGATGCAGGCCAAGAAGTTGATCTCCAAGGCCAAGTACCACGGCTACGACAACGAGCAGGAAGGTGTGCTCGACGTGGTCAACGGCAAGGCTGACGCGTTCGTCTATGACGCACCGTACAACGTCGTGGCAGAGAAAAAAGTTGGCAACGGCAAGCTGGTGCACCTCGACGAACCCTTCACCTATGAGCCGCTGGCCTTTGGCCTGAAGAAGGGCGACCACGACAGCCTCAACTTCATCAATAACTTCCTGCACCAGATCAAGCACGACGGCACCTACGATCGCCTCCATGACAAGTGGTTCAAGAGCTCCGAGTGGCTCAAGGACATGGAATAAAGCTGTTCGAATACCGAGTCGCGCCTATCGCGAGCACGCCCGCTCCCACCTTTGGAAAGCCTTCCAAGGTGGGAGCGGGCGTGCTCGCGATGTCGCTGACAGGCGACATCAATCCCGGAATCCGCAATGAAACAGAAAAAAGCCCAATGGCCCTGGCACCTGCTGACCTTGCTGGTGCTGGTCGGCCTGGCGGGTGCGCTGTACTACGCCACCTCGCTGATGTCCTACGAATGGCGCTGGAACCGTGTACCGCAATATTTTGCCTATCAAGCCGAAGAGCCCCAGCGGGCGGCGGATATCTCCACCGTCATTGAACTGGTGCGCAACGGCGATACCGCCCGAGTGACCCTGCGCAACGATGCCGGCGGCGAGCAGCAACTGACTGTCGCCGAGGACAGCCTGCAAGTGGCGCGCGGCGATGATGTGGCGGAGGGCGATGCGGTCGGCGTGACCCGGCACTGGGCGCTGGGCCCGCTGATGTGGGGCTTGTGGACCACGCTGTGGCTGTCGTTGGTGTCCGGCATCCTGGGTCTGCTGATTGGCTTGGCGACAGGGTTGTGTCGGTTGTCGAATAACCCGACCTTGCGCGACTTGTCGACGATTTACGTCGAGTTGGTGCGCGGCACGCCGCTGTTGGTGCAAATCTTCATTTTCTATTTCTTCATCGGTACGGTGCTGAATCTGTCTCGCGAGTTTGCCGGTATCGCAGCGCTGTCGCTGTTCACCGGGGCTTACGTGGCAGAAATCGTTCGCGCCGGTGTGCAGTCGATTGCCCGTGGCCAAGGTGAGGCCGCGCGCTCCCTGGGCTTGAGTGCTGGCCAATCGATGCGCCATGTGGTGTTGCCGCAAGCCTTCAAGCGGGTGCTGCCACCCTTGGCCGGGCAATTTATCAGCCTGGTCAAGGACACCTCGCTGGTGTCGGTGATCGCCATTACCGAGTTGCTCAAGAGCGGGCGTGAAGTCATCACCACCTCATTCTCGCCCTTCGAGATCCTGTTCTGTGTGGCAGGCCTGTACCTGCTGATCAACCTGCCGCTGTCGAAAATGGCCAGCCGGCTTGAGCGGAGGCTCGCGCAAAGTGATTGAAGTCCGCGATCTGGTAAAAGTCTTCGACACCCGCGGGCAAGTGGTCCGTGCGGTGGATAACGTCAGCACCCAGGTGGCCAAGGGTGAGGTGTTGGTAGTGATTGGCCCGTCTGGCTCTGGCAAATCGACCTTCTTGCGCTGCCTGAATGGCCTGGAGGAATTCGATTCCGGCTCGGTGAGCATCGACGGCCTGCAACTGGCTGACCCGAAAACCGACGTGAATGCCTACCGGCGTGAGGTGGGCATGGTGTTCCAACACTTCAACCTGTTCCCTCACATGACTGTGTTGGAAAATCTGTGCCTGGCGCAGAAAGTCGTGCGCAAGCGCGGCAAGCGCGAGCGTGAAGCCAAGGCCCTGGCGTTACTGGAGAAGGTGGGCATTGCCCAGAAAGCCAACGAGTTCCCGTCGCGGCTTTCCGGTGGCCAGCAACAGCGCGTGGCGATTGCCCGGGCGCTGGCGATGGAACCCAAGGTCATGCTGTTCGACGAACCCACTTCGGCGTTGGACCCGGAAATGGTTGGCGAAGTGCTGGACGTCATGAAGACCCTGGCCCTGGAAGGCATGACCATGGTCTGCGTGACCCACGAAATGGGGTTCGCCCGGGAAGTGGCGGATCGGGTGCTGTTTTTCGATCATGGCAGGCTGTTGGAAGACGCGGCTCCGGCGCAGTTTTTCGATGCGCCGAAGGATCCCCGTGCCCAGGCGTTTTTGCGCCAGGTACTGTAAGCCCGCCTAGAACCATCAGATCCGGAAACGCCCGACCAGACTTTGCAGGTAAACCCCCAGCCGTGCCAGCTCAGCGCTGGACGCGGCGGTTTCTTCGCTGGCCGCCGAGGTCTGTTCCGAAACGTCACGTACGTTGAGCACGCTGCGGTTGATTTCCTCGGCCACGGCGCTCTGTTGTTCGGCCGCCGTGGCGATTTGCTGGTTCATCGCCTGGATGGCCGAGACGGTACGCGTGATGTTCTCCAGCGCGCTACCGGCGCGACGGGTCAACTCGACGCTGCTGTCGGTAAGCCCACGACTGTTATCCATGATGGTCGCGACCTGTTGCGTGCCGCTTTGCAGGCCGACAATCAGCTCCTCGATTTCCTCGGTGGACTGCTGCGTGCGCAATGCCAGGCTGCGTACTTCATCGGCCACGACAGCGAAACCGCGCCCGGCTTCACCGGCGCGAGCGGCTTCAATCGCGGCGTTGAGGGCCAGCAGGTTGGTTTGCTGGGCAACGGACTTGATCACGTCCAGTACGCTGCCGATCTTGTCGCTTTCACGCTTGAGGTGGCCCATGGCTTCGGTGGAGTTGCCGACTTCGCTGGCCAGGCGTTCGATCTGGGCGATGGCTTCACCCACCACCTTGTCGCCTTCGCGGGCCTGTTGGTCGGCGGCAACGGCAGCTTCCGACGCTTCCTCGGCGTTGCGTGCCACTTCCTGCACCGTGGCAGTCATTTCGTTCATCGCCGTGGCCACTTGGTCGGTTTCGACTTTCTGGCTGTTGACCCCGGCGCTGGTCTGTTCGGTAACGGCCGACAATTGTTCGGCCGCGCTGGCAATTTGCGTTACGCCATCGCTGATGCCGCCGATCAGCTCGCGCAGACCGGTGGTCATGCTCTGCATGGCGCGTTGCAATTGGCCCAGTTCGTCACGGCGTTGCGAGTTCAGGTCATGGCTCAGGTCGCCCGCGGCGACGCGTTCAGCAACCTTGAGCGTCTGGTTCAACGGGATAACGATTTGGCGAGTGATGATCCAGGCTGCCACTACGCTGAAGAGCAGCGCCAAGCCCGTTGCCAGTATCAACAGTTGCTTGGCCTGGGCGGCATCGGTATCCCGGACCACGGTTTGTGAGGCGGTCAGTTTTTTGCTGCGATCGATCAGGATATCGCCTTGTGCGGCCATGATCTTGAGGGCAGCCGCGCTGGCCACCTGGGAGTCGCGGAACTGGCTGACGGCCGCGCGATAAGCCTTGAAGGAGTCGCTGGCTGCCTGCAGGTTGGCGGCATATTGCTCGGACAGGCTGGTGCGCAGGCTGTCGATGTTCTGCAAGGCGTTGTTGATGGCATCCAGTGCCGGTTGCTCGGCTTCGGCCTTGCCGCTGTAGGTATAGCCGCGCACCTGGAAGCGTGCCTGTTGAATCAGCTTGCTCAGGTCGACCACGCTGTTGAACTGAGCGACGCTGTAACCTTGCAGCAGGCTTTTTTCAATTTCGCTGATCTGGACCACCGCGTTGTCGGCGGTCGCACCCAGTTTGCTGCGGGCGTCTTCGCGCTGGGCACCGGCCTGGACCAACGCGTTGAAGGACTGTCGATACGTGGCGACGGCGGCCAGTTGATCGTCGATCATGGCGACGTCTTTGGCCTGCTCGATCTGCCCGCGCGCGATTTTCAAGCCGCCCTCGAGTTCTTCCAGCAGCTTGTTGACCTCTTCCGGGCCTTGTTCGCCACGGCGCGTTTCATAATCCAGGCGAGCCAGGCGCAGGTCTTTGGTCAATTCGTTGAGGCTAGAAATAAACCCCAGTTTGTCACCACGACTGATCACGCCACTGAGGCCTGTCCAGCCGGTGAACGTGGTCAATAGCGTAAGAATCAATACCAGGCCAAATCCCATGCCCAGCTTGCGGTTGACGCTCACATTTCCCAACTTTTCAAACGACCAACGGTACATGCAGTGAACTCCCCTGAACAAGGCCTGGACTTATTTCAGAGGTTATCGGCAGAGGGTGAGGATTCTGTAGGCGCGAGGGGCGCCCAGCCGTTGCTCGCGAAAAGCCTGAGAGCGCCGCAATCAGGAGAGCGTGCCGTCGTTCGTGATATTCGCGAGCACGCCGTGCTCCTGCCGAGGGGGTCAGAACAGGCGGGCGAGCAAGGCGGTGACGGCGGTTTCGACCCGCAGGATCCGCGCACCCAATTGCACTGGCTGCAAACCGGCGTTGGTCAGCAAGTCCACTTCGTAAGGGATCCAGCCGCCTTCCGGGCCGATGGCCAGGGTCACCGGTTCATCCAGACCGCGTGGGCACGGTGGGTAATTGCCGGGATGACCGATCAGGCCGAGTGTTCCCTGGGTGAGGGCCGGCAAGCGGTCTTCGACAAACGGCTTGAAGCGTTTTTCGATGATGATTTCGGGCAATACCGTGTCGCGGGCCTGTTCCAGGCCGAGGATCAGTTGCTCACGGATCGCTTCGGGTTCGAGAAACGGTGTCTGCCAGAAGCTCTTTTCGACCCGGTAACTATTGACCAGCACCACCCGCGGCACGCCCATGGCCGCCACGGTTTGCAGGACCCTGCGCAGCATTTTTGGCCGAGGCAGGGCCAGCAACAGGGTCAGCGGCAATTTGGCGGGTGGCGGCTGATCGAGGGAAATCTGCAGTTCCGCTTCGCCGGCATCCAGGCGCAGCAGTTCGGCGTTGCCCATCAGCCCGTCAATCCGCCCGACGCGCAGGCTGTCGCCGACAGCGGCGCGGTGGACTTCCTGCATGTGCACCAGGCGCCGATCACGCAGGACCACCCGGTCAGCCTCGATAAAGTCGGCCTGTTCCAGCAGCAGCAGGTTCACGGTTGCGTGGCTGGCGGCTGGTCGTCGTCGGCGGGTTGCTCATCCGGGCGTTCGCCGCGCTTGCTCACCAGGCTGCCAAACAGGATGCCGATTTCGAACAGCATCCACATCGGTACGGCCAACAGGGTTTGCGAGAAGATGTCCGGCGGCGTCAGGATCATCCCGACCACAAAGCAGCCGATGATCACGTACGGACGGATCTTGCGCAGGTATTTGACGTCAACCACGCCGATCCACACCAGCAGCACCACGGCCACCGGGATCTCGAAGGCTACGCCGAAGGCGAAGAACAGCGTCATCACGAAATCGAGGTAGCTGGTGATATCGGTCATCATTTCCACGCCGGCCGGCGTAGCGGCGGCGAAGAACTTGAAGATCAGCGGGAACACCAGGAAGTAGGCGAAGGCCATGCCGGTGTAGAACAGCATGATGCTCGACACCAACAGCGGCACCGCGATGCGTTTTTCGTGCTTGTACAGCCCCGGCGCGATAAAGCCCCAGACCTGGTGCAGGATCACCGGGATCGCCAGGAACAGCGAGACCATCATCGTCAGCTTCAACGGCGTGAGGAACGGCGAGGACACGTCGGTGGCGATCATCGTCGCGCCTGCCGGCAGGTATTCGCGCAGCGGCGTCGAGACGAAGGTGTAGATCTGCTGGGTAAAGGCAAACAGCCCGGCAAAGATCACGAAGATCGCCGCGACACAGCGCAGCAGGCGGGTGCGCAACTCGGTGAGGTGCGAGACCAGCGGCATGTGCTGGTCGTTTTCCGGTTTATCAGCGCTCATGGGGCTCGCGGCGGCAATGTAGGGTCGTGGGGCGCGGGCGACGCGGTGGGCGTCGGCGCGGGTTCTGTCGGGACCGCGGCGGGCGCGGGCGTGGCGGCGGGAGCGGTCTCGGTCACGGGCGCGACGCTCGGTTCGGCCACCGGCTCGACCGGTGCGGGCGCCTGCTGCTGGGGCGCGAGGATTTTCCGCGCGTCCTGCTCCAGGGACAGGATATGTTCGTTGTGCAGCTGCCGACGAATCTCGTCGGCGCCTATTTCCCGTTCAACTTCCTGTTTGATCGCGTTGAAACTGCGTTTCAGGCGCCCGATCCACAGGCCGGCCGTACGTGCTGCCCCGGGCAGGCGCTCCGGCCCCAGCACCAACAGCGCAACGAGGCCGACGAGCAGCAGTTCAGTGAAGCTGATACCAAACATTAGTCAGTGCTCACGAGTCTTTGCGGGTCGGCTCTTCGACTTTCTCGGCCTGCACGTCGAAGGTGCGACGTTCAGTGATCGGCTGAGTGGCCTGCGGATGCACAGGCTGCGCCGGCGGAACCGGATTGGCGACGTTATCGGCCGGCTTTTCGTCATCGTTCATGGCTTTGCGAAAGCCCTTGATGGACTCGCCGACGTCGGTGCCGAGGTTTTTCAGTTTTTTGGTACCGAACACCAGGACAACCACGATGAGAATAACGACCCAGTGTTTCCAGTCAAAAATGCCCATGCTGCAATTCCTCTGTCAAAAAGTTATTCAGGCGGACGGGCGCGAGGCCTTTTCGGCGTGCCCGGACAAGCCGAAGCGACGGTCCAGTTCATCAAGCACGGCCTGTGGATGCTGCCCCAGTTGGGCGAGCATGACCAGACTGTGGAACCACAAGTCGGCGGTTTCGTAGATCACATCGCTGCAGTCGCCGCTGATTTGTGCGTCCTTGGCTGCAATGATGGTCTCGACGGATTCTTCGCCGAGCTTCTCGAGAATCTTGTTCAAGCCCTTGTGATACAGGCTGGCCACATAGGAGCTGTCGGCGGCCGCGCCTTTGCGGTCTTCCAACACCTGGGCCAGGCGGTTGAGTGTATCGGTCATGTTCAGTGTCCTGCCGAATAGATAGCGTGCGGGTCTTTGAGGACGGGCTCGACGGTTTTCCATTCACCGTTCTCGAACACCCGGTAGAAGCAGCTGTGACGGCCGGTGTGACAAGCGATGTGGCCAATCTGCTCGACCATCAGGATGATCACGTCGGCGTCGCAGTCGAGGCGCATCTCATGCAGCTTCTGCACGTGCCCGGACTCTTCGCCCTTGCGCCACAGTTTGCCACGCGAACGTGACCAATAGATGGCGCGCTGCTCGGCGGCGGTCAGGCTCAAGGCTTCGCGGTTCATCCAGGCCATCATCAGTATGCGCCCGGTCTCGTGGTCCTGGGCAATGGCCGGCACCAGGCCGTCACTGTCCCACTTGATCTCGTCCAGCCAGTCTTTCATCTTCGACTCCGACAGCCGTGCGCTACCCGCAACGGCAATGAACACAGTGTATAACCGGACGGGCTATCGGCGCACGACCAGATACAGGCCGACGGCGATCATGATCCCCGCTGGCCAATGGCCCAGGTCCTGTAGCGGTCCACCGGCCGCGAGCACCGCGCCGCCGCCCAAGTGTGCCGCACCCAGCAGACGCAGGAACCAGTCGTCCTTGCGCTCGTGCCACGGCGCGGGCGGGTCCTTGGCGTGGGGTTGGGACATGCGCTCAAGCAAGTCGCGGGTCATGTTGGCCAGGTGCGGCAATTGCTCGACCTGGCTCTGCAGGTTGCCCAGCAGGGTTTTCGGGCTGACCCGCTCGCGCATCCAGCGCTCGAGGAACGGTTGTGCGGTGTTCCACAAATCCAGGTCCGGATACAGCTGGCGGCCCAGGCCTTCGATGTTGAGCAGTGTTTTCTGCAGCAGCACCAGTTGCGGCTGGACTTCCATATTGAAGCGTCGCGCGGTCTGGAACAGGCGCATCAGCACTTGGCCGAAGGAAATATCTTTCAGCGGTTTTTCGAAGATCGGTTCGCAGACGGTGCGGATCGCCGCTTCGAATTCGTTGAGCTTGGTTTCTGCCGGCACCCAGCCCGAATCGATGTGTAACTGCGCCACGCGGCGGTAATCGCGCTTGAAGAAGGCAAACAGGTTGCGCGCCAGGTAGTCCTGGTCCTCCGGCGTGAGGCTGCCGACGATGCCGCAGTCGATGGCAATGTACTGCGGGCTCCACGGGTTGACGGTGCTGACAAAGATGTTGCCGGGGTGCATGTCGGCGTGGAAGAAACTGTCGCGGAACACCTGGGTGAAGAAAATTTCCACACCCCGTTCGGCGAGCATTTTCATGTCGGTGCGCTGGTCGGCCAGGGTCGCCAGGTCGGTCACCTGAACGCCATAGATGCGCTCCATCACCAGCACTTTCGGCCGGCACCAATCCCAATAGACTTGTGGCACGTAGAGCAGCGGCGAGCCTTCGAAGTTGCGCTTGAGCTGGCTGGCGTTGGCCGCCTCGCGCAACAGGTCGAGTTCGTCGTAGATGGTTTTTTCGTAGTCGGCGACCACGTCTACCGGGTGCAGCAGGCGCGCATCGGCGGAGAAGCGCTCGGCGGCGCGAGCGAGGATAAACAGCCACGCCAGGTCCTGGCCGATGATCGGCTTGAGCCCGGGACGAATCACCTTGACCACGACTTCTTCGCCGGTCTTGAGTTGCGCGGCATGCACCTGGGCCACCGAGGCCGAGGCCAGGGGCGCGATATCGAAGCGGCTGAAGACTTCGCTGATCTTCTTGCCCAGCTGTTCTTCGATCAGCTTCACCGACTGTTGTGAATCAAATGGCGGTACGCGGTCCTGCAACAGCATCAACTCGTCGGCGATGTCTTCGGGCAGTAAATCGCGGCGAGTGGACAGGATTTGTCCGAACTTGATGAAGATCGGTCCCAGGTCCTGCAAGGCCAGGCGCAGGCGTGCGCCACGGCTCAGTTCGAGGCTCTTGCGCGGAAACCAGCGCCACGGCAGCACATAGCGCACCGCCAGCAGGAACCAGGGCAAGGGCAAGGCGAACAGCAGGTCATCGAGGCGGTAGCGGATGACCACGCGCTGGATACGAAACAAACGGCGGACGGCGAGCAGCTTCATGCGTTATCGCTTGGATCAAGGGAGCGACTCAGGCGCTCGAAGCGCGCCTCAAGTCGTTCAAGGTCGAGTTTGGCCTGGTCGATTTCACGAAAGCGCGCTTCGGCTTCCCGTTGTCCGACGAGGGTGCGCGATTCTTCGCTGAGGTATTCGGCGAGGTTCTGGTTCAGGCTGGCGAAACCCTGCTGGTACCAGCGCGCGCGGCTGCGCAGGTGGCCACTGAGCAGGTGCGTGGCCACCGGACCGAGCCAGCGCGACAGTTCGTATTCCCAGTCCAGGTCGAGGTCTTGCAACACCGCGGCCAGGTCCATCAGGACCGCGCTGTCGCCTTCGAGCGTCACGTCCGGGCCGTGCAGGATTGCCGTCTTGTCTTGGCTCAAGGCCAGGCGCAGCAGGCTCGCGGCCGGTGCGCGCAAGGTGCAGTCGGCATCGGCGGCCCAGTGGGCCGCCAGCAACAGGCCTTCATCGCTGGGCAGGATATACAGCTGCAGGGCAGGACGTGTGCAGTCGACGGCAATGATCTTGCCGTTCAAGTGCGCCAGTCGCGCCAGGGCGGTGCTGTCCAGGCGCAGGACACGGTTGATGCCGTGTTCGACGCTGGCGAGAAGGCCTTGCAGCAGCATCAGGGCTTGATGCC
The DNA here is from genome assembly GCF_059758795.1 of Pseudomonas sp. GQ91. Taxonomy (NCBI): domain Bacteria; kingdom Pseudomonadati; phylum Pseudomonadota; class Gammaproteobacteria; order Pseudomonadales; family Pseudomonadaceae; genus Pseudomonas; species Pseudomonas sp. GQ91. The sequence goes on along the minus strand of NZ_JCAXED010000005.1, from coordinate 307,340 downwards.
GCGGTGCAGGGCGACGATGCCCGAGGTCATGTTATGGTAGGTCACCCGGTCGAAACCGGCCTCCACCATCATCGATTTCAGGGTTTCCTGGTCGGGGTGCATGCGGATCGATTCGGCCAGGTAGCGATAGCTTTCGGCGTCATTGGTGATCAGCTTGCCCATCAACGGCATGAAGGCGAACGAGTAGGTGTCGTAGACCTTGGACATCAGCGCGTTGGTCGGCTTGGAGAACTCCAGCACCAGCAGACGACCGCCCGGCTTCAGTACGCGCAACATCGAGCGCAGGGCGTCTTCCTTGTGGGTGACGTTGCGCAGGCCGAAGGCGATGGTCACGCAATCGAAATGGTTGTCGGGGAACGGCAGCTTTTCGGCATCGGCCTGGACGAACTCAATGTTGCCGGCCACTCCTTTATCCAGCAGGCGGTCGCGACCGACCTTGAGCATGGAACCGTTGATGTCGGCCAACACCACTTGACCGGTCGGGCCTACCAGCTGGGAAAACTTGGCGGCCAGGTCACCGGTGCCGCCAGCGATATCCAGCACGCGGTTGCCGACGCGCACGCCTGACAACTCGATGGTGAACCGCTTCCACAGGCGGTGCATGCCGCCGGACAGCACGTCGTTCATCAGGTCGTACTTGGCGGCCACGGAGTGGAACACCTCAGCGACCTTTTCCGCTTTCTGGCTTTCCGGGACGTTCTTGAAGCCGAAGTGAGTGGTGGGTTCGGCATCGCTGCCTTTGCGCTGATCAGTCATATCGCTGTCACCAAAAGAGAATGCGGGACATGATAATCCCCAAGGCCTGCTTTGTCTTGGCAAGGCTGAAGGTAAGATAGACGGCCACCGAGACCTTTTGCCGCATGGGCGGTCAACACATCTCTTGAATGAGGAGTCATTCCAATGGCCCGGATACAGATCGAACGTGCCCATACCCTGGGGAAAGAAGCTGCCAGGGCGAAGGCCGAGAAGTTGGCGATCAAACTCAAGGATCAATATGGCCTGGAGCCGTCCTGGACTGGCGATACATTGAACCTTAGGCGTTCCGGAGTTAAAGGCACGGTGAAAGTCGCTGAAGATTCATTGCGGGTCGAGGTGGAACTGGGCCTGTTGATGTCGGCCATGAGTGGCACCATCAAGTCCGAAATCGAGAAAGCCCTGGATAAGGCGCTGGCCTGATCAGCGCCGTGTGATCCTGCGCACGACCGGCAATCGTCCAGCGTTGTTAGGGTGCCGATTCTAATTTTTCTCCTTACTTTGTACCCAGCCCTCAACTCCTGTGGGCAGTTCCTCTACCCGTTTATACGTGAGGTGCAGCATGGCCAACGTTATGTTGAAGAAAAAAATCGACACCCGGATTAACCCGTTCAGCGATGTTAAATCCTATGCCCACAAGATCTGGCTGGCGGGTTTGGGGGCGTACGCGAAGGTCGGCAGCGAAGGCAGCGAGTACTTCAAGGAACTCGTAAAGACCGGCCAAGATGTTGAAAGTAAAAGCAAAAAAGTTGTGAACCAACAACTTGATGCGGCCAACAGTCAGCTTGATTACGTCAAGAGCAACCTCTCCAGCGTCAAAGGCAAAGTCGAGGTGCAGTTGGATAAAGTCGAGCGCGCCTTTGATAGCCGTGTTGCAAGTGCCTTGAATCGCATCGGTATTGCGGCTAAACATGACGTTGAGACACTCTCTGCTAAGCTCGATGAGCTGACGGCATTGCTTGAACGCGTCGCGCGTAAACATTAAGGAGAACGGGATGGCTGGTAAAAAGAATACTGAAAAAGAAGGCAGCTCGTGGATCGGGGAAGTTGAAAAATACTCCCGCAAGATCTGGCTTGCTGGTTTAGGCGTGTACTCGAAGGTCAGCAGTGACGGCGGCAAATACTTCGAGACGTTGGTTAAGGACGGCGAGAAAGCCGAGAAGTTGACCAAGAGCACAGTCGATAAACAAGTCGAGGCCGCCAAGGCGAATGCCAGCTCCGCCAAGTCACGTATCAGTGATGCAAAAAAACAGGTGCTCGGCACTTGGGGTGAACTGGAAGGTGCTCTCGACAAACGCCTGAACAGTGCGATCTCGCGCCTGGGCGTACCTAGCCGCAATGAAGTGAAGGCGCTGCACAGCAAAGTCGATACGCTGACCAAGCAAATCGAAAAACTGACCGGTGCCAAAGTGGCGCCTGTGGCGACCAAAGCAGCAGCAAAACCTGCTGCCAAGCCTGCGGCAAAAACCGCGGCGGCCAAACCCGCCACTAAAACTGCGGCCAAGCCTCTGGTCAAGGCTGCCGCCAAGCCGGCGGCCAAACCCGCGGCCAAGGCGCCAGCCAAGACCGCAGCAAAACCCGCAGCCAAGCCAGCGGTCAAAACCGCAGCCGCCAAACCGGCAGCCAAGCCTGCCGCCAAGAAGCCAGTGGCCGCCAAAGCCGCTGCCAAACCAGCAGCAAAAACCGCAGCCGCCAAGCCAGCTAGCAAGCCAGCCGCCGCGAAACCGGCTGCTAAACCGGCCGCTGCGAAACCAGCCGCCAAGCCCGCTGCAACCAAGCCTGCGGCAAAACCTGCCGTGGCAAAGAAACCAGCCGTCGCGAAAAAACCTGCCGCTCCAAAACCAGCCGTTGCCGCCAAGCCTGCAGCCCCGGCGCCAACAATCAACTCGGCCACCGCGCCGACGCCGGCAGCTACCTCGACTGCAACGCCGGCAACCCCGACGCCTACCAGTCAGTCCTGATTTCACGGGACATAAAAAACGCCCGGCCTTTAAAGGTCGGGCGTTTTTTATTCGGCGTCATACCCGCGGCGTCCGGCTTGGATACCCGCCCAGCACGCGTAAGATCGTTGCTCGGCAAGACTCAAGACGCTATCTACGCAAGCTCACGCTCAAGACAAGTCGCCGGGATTCGCGTCATCCAGATAACGCAGCGCAAATTTTTCGGTCGCTTGCCTGGCCGGCATCAGCAGGTGCGGCGCCACCAGCATCATGACCTGGTACACCGCTACCCGCACCTCACCCTGACGATCGAGAATCCGTTGGTAATCCAGGGAAAACAGCAGGGTCATGGTGATCTGCTCCACCAGTTGTCCCAATGCCTGGGTATCGCTGACCAACTGTCCCGCGGTTTTGAGTCGGGCCAACAGCGACGCCAGTGTGCGCTTCAACGCGGTCAGCAAATGGCGAATCCCCTTGGCCAGCTTGGGCAGGCGTCCGGCCAGGTTCGACAGGTCCTGGAACAGAAACCGATAGTGCGCCATGCGCTCGACAATCAAATGCAGAAACAGCCAATAATCCTCGGGCGCCAATTGTACGTCCGGCGGCGGGTCGAGCAGCGGCGCCAACTCTGCCTGGAAGCGCTCGAACAGCCCGAGCACCAGAGGCTCCTTGCCGTGGAAATGGTAGTAGAGGTTGCCGGGGCTGATCCCCAGTTCATTGGCCACTTCCAGGGTTGAAACATTTGGCTCGCCCTTGTGGTTGAACAACTGCAGGGCACATTCAAGAATTCGGTCGCGGGTTTTCATCCAGTCTTCTTAGTGATCGATGCGCCAAGGGGTCAGCGGACCCGCACGTAAGTGCCAGGCGCCGGTTCCATCGGGGGGTAGTTCTGGTTGCCCAGGGCGGTCAGGGTCTCGCGCTGGGTGCCCGAGCGTTGCTGGATCCACTCCAGCCACTGCGGCCACCAACTGCCTTCGATATGACTGGCGTCGTAGTACCAGGCGCGCGGGTCGCTGCTCAGTTTCGGGTTTTCGACGAAGTTGGCCTTGGGGTTGCCCGGCGGGTTGAGAATGCTTTGGATGTGCCCGCTGTTGGACAGCACGAAGCGCTTGTCGCCACCCAGCAGCAGGCTCGATCGATAGACCGCATCCCACGGGGTGATATGGTCATTGATCCCGGCCACGCTGAAACTGTCCACCGTGACTTTTTGCAGGTCCACAGGCGTGCCGCAGACCTCCAGGCCGCCGGGATGGCTCAGCGGGTTGTGCTTGAAGAAATCCAGCAGGTCGCCATGCAAGGCCGCCGGCAAGCGGGTGTTGTCGTTGTTCCAGTACAGAATGTCGAAGGCCGGTGGCTCCTTGCCCAGCAAGTAGTTATTGATCCAGTAGTTCCAGATCAGGTCATTGGGGCGCATCCAGGCGAACACCCTGGCCATGTCCCGACCGTCCAGCACGCCTTCCTGGTAGGAGCGCCGCTTGGCCGCCTCCAGGGTTTGCTCATCGACAAACAATGTGGCCGGACTGTCGATCTGACTGTCCAGCAGGCTCACCAGGTAAGTCGCGCTGGAGACGCGCCGCAGTTGTCGTTTGGCTTGCAGATGACCTTGCAGCGCCGCGATAGTCAGGCCGCCGGCGCACGCGCCCATCAGATTGACCTCGCGGGCGCCGGTGATCGCCCGGCAAATGTTCAGCGCTTCCTCAAGCGCCGCCACATAGCTGGACAGCCCCCATTCGCGGTGGCGCACGTCCGGGTTGCGCCAACTGAGCATAAACACCTGCAGTCCGTTTTTTAGGGCGTATTGGACGAAACTGTTGGTCGGGCTCAGGTCGAAAATGTAGTACTTGTTGATTTGCGGTGGCACCACCAGCAGTGGCTTGGCGTACTGTTTTTCGCTCATGGGCTTGTACTGGATCAGCTCCAGCAACTCATTGCGAAAGACCACCGAGCCTGGCGTCGTGGCCACCGTCTTGCCGACCTCGAAAGCCTGCTTGGTGACTTGGCGCGGCAAGCCATGGTTGTGCAGCAAGTCGTCGAGCAGATTGCTCGCGCCCCGCACCACGCTTTGGCCGCCGGAATTGAGCAGTTCCTTGATCGCCAAGGGGTTGAGCAAGGTGTTGGATGGCGACACCGCGTCATTCAGCAGCGAAAAGGCAAAATGTGCGCGTGCGCGGTCGTCCTCGCTCAGGGTGCTGTCATCGATCCAGTGTCTGGTCTGTGTCTGCCAGCTTAGATAGGCTTGCAGGCTGCGTCGATAAAACGGGTTGAGCCGCCAGGTCGGGTCGGCAAAGCGGCCGTCGTGGGGATTGGGCTCATGCATGGTTTCTCCCAGCAGCACGCGCCCCAGCTGGCCGCCGAGCGCCACCGCGTGCCTGGCACTGTGCAGCGGGTTACGCAGGCTATGGGCCGCGACGCTGCGCAGGGTCGATAGCAGATCCCGACCGCGCAGGCCGGTGATTGCGCTTCGGGCATTGACGAACGCGGCGGGTGTGGGCGCCGGGGTGGTCACGGATCGGTCACGCATGAGTCAACACTCCTTCGTCAATTCACCATCAGGCACGCCAATTCAGAACCATAGTCGGTTCTGGCCAGGTTGCGCGTTTGCCTGCTCGCGCTCACGTCCTTGGTGCTACAGGGCTGGGTGCGGGTGGATCACCGCACGCAGGCGTTCTTCCTGGAGAAACTTCATGATGATTGGTGCTACCGCTTCGGCCCGGGTGATCAGGAACAGGTGACCGTCGTCGATGATGTGCAATTGCGCGTTGGGAATGCGCCAAGCCAGCATGCGCATGTTGACCAGCGGGATCAGCGGGTCGTCGTCGCCGGCCAGCACCAGGGTCGGTTGCTTGATCTTGTGCAGCCAGTGAATGCTGGTCCAGCCCAGCCCGGCGAACAGTTGCCAGTAATAGCCCAGCTTGCCGGCCGAGCGTACTTTGCTCGCGTGTTCGGCCGCCAGCTTCGAGTCCCGACGGAACGAGCCGCCATAGATCATCGGCGCAATGCGCACCACGTGGGACGGCTGGATATAGCGCCGGGGGCTTGCCATCAGCCACAGCACCTTCGGCTTGCCGGGCACCATGAACGCCCCGGCTGCCGTAGCCGCGAGAATCAGCTTCTTGCAGCGTTCCGGGTAATCGTAGGCAAACTGCTGCGCCAAGGCGCCGCCCCAGGACACCCCGACGGCATTTACCTGGCCATAGTCCAGGTAATCGAGCATGCGCGCGGTGAGCTTGGCCAGGCCGGGAAAGCGATAGGGCCGGTTCGGGGTCGAAGAACCACCGACACCCGGAACATCGAAAGCAATCACTTCCAGGTCCGGATCCAGCGCCTGGACGAACGGAAACACCAGCTCGAGGTTGGCGCCGATGCCGTTGAAAATCAGCAGCGGGGTCAAGTGAGGCTTACCCGGTCGTACCGCCGTGCGGATGGTCTGGCCATCCAGATCGATGGTACGGAAGATAAACGGTTGCGGCATGCTCAAACCCTGTGAAGTGTTACAGCTGGAATTCGCTCAGTGTGGGAACTCAGTCAAGGTGGGAGCGGGCTTGCTCGCGATGCAAGCGGCACGATGTATCGGTCATGCCGAGTTGATGCCATCGCGAGCAAGCCCGCTCCCACCTTGACCGAACTCCTACACTTGATCTCATTTCAATCACACAAAAGTGTATGCGTTACCGTTCGTGAACGTATGTGCCTGGTGCAGCCTCCGCGGCTGCATGGGCTTTGTTACCCAAGCTGGCCGGAGCCTTTTTCAATTTGCCCGCGCGATCCGCCAGCCACGCCTGCCAGTGCAGCCACCAGGAGTCGGTGTGCTTGGTGGCGTTCTCCTGCCAGTCCAAGGCCTTCTGCGCCATGCTTTCGCTGGTCTGGTAACGCGCTTTCGGGTTGCCGGGCGGGTTGAGGATGCTTTGAATATGTCCGCTGCTGGACAGCACGAATTCGACCTTGCCGCCAAACAGTTGCGCCGACTTGTAGCACGACTGCCATGGCGTGATGTGGTCGTTGGTGCCGGCCAGTGAGTAAATGTCGGCGGTCACCTGCTTGAGGTCGATGGGAGTGCCGCACACTTCCAGGGCGTTCGGGCGTACCAGCGGGTTATTTTTGAACAGTTCGATCAGGTCGCCGTGAAAGGCGGCGGGCAAGCGGGTGGTGTCGTTGTTCCAGAATAGAATATCGAAGACGGGAGGCTCGTTGCCCAGCAGGTAGTTGTTGACCCAGTAATTCCAGATCAGGTCATTCGGGCGCATCCAGGCAAACACCTTGGCCATGTCACGACCTTCCAGCACACCCGCTTGATAAGAGTGACGCTTGGCCGCTTCCAGGGTCTGTTCGTCGACGAACAGCGCCACTTGAGTGTCCAGGGTGGTGTCGAGCACGCTCACCAACAACGTCAGCGCGTGGACTTTTTTCTCCCCCAGCGCGGCGTAGTGGCCGAGCAGGGCGGTGCAGGTGATGCCGCCGGAGCAGGCGCCGAGCATGTTGACGTCCTTGCTGCCGGTAATCGCCGTCACCACGTCGACCGCTTCCTTCAGCGCCTCGATATAGGTCGACAAGCCCCACTCGCGCTGCGCCTTGGTGGGGTTGCGCCAACTGACGATAAACGTCTGCTGGTTATTGCGCAGGCAGAAACGCGCGAGGCTTTTATCCGGGCTCAGGTCAAAGACATAGAATTTGTTGATCTGCGGCGGCACCACCAGCAACGGGCGTTCATGCACCTGTTCAGTGATCGGCTTGTACTGGATCAGCTCCAGCACATCGTTGCGAAACACCACGGCGCCCTCGCTGGTGCCCAGGCTCTTGCCCACCTCAAAGGCGTCCATGTTGACCTGACTCGGCATGCCGCCGTTCTGGACCATGTCCTTGGCCAGGTGCGACAGGCCATCCAGCAGGCTCTTGCCGCCGGTTTCGAAGAAGCGTTTGACGGCGGCGGGGTTGGCGGCGCTGTTGGACGGGGCCATGGCTTCGGTCATCAGATTGATAACGAAGTGCCCGCGGCTGATGTCCTGCTCTGACAGATTGCTGTCACCGATCCAGTCGTGCAGTTCCTTGCGCCATGCCAGATAGGTCTGCAGATAGCGTTTGTAAAGCGGGTTCTGGCTCCACGCCGGGTCGTTGAAGCGACGGTCATCGCTCTCGGGCGCAAGTTCGGATTTGCCGAACACCACGTTCTTCAATTCAACGCCAAAATGCGCGACATGCTTGACGCTGTGCAACGGTTGCTTGATGGCCTGGGTCAGCACCATGCGAGCAGAAGCCAGTAAATCCTTTTTCCGTAACGCGATGATCGGGTTCAGCCCGAGGGTGTTTTCCGAGGCCTGACGTTTCAAGTCATCGTTGTTCTTGTTACTCATCTACGACGCTCCATTGTCCGAAAGACGAGTACCGGGTACCGCTGCGCACCACGTGTCGGCGCACAACACCAGCCTGGTACTGCTGCTCGGGTGACCGTTGATACCGCATCGTCAAATGCAGGGAACTTGCCAGTTCCATTGGTTACCCGAGTTTAATTTTTTTCGCAAGCGGGCCATTCGTTGGCCACACGACGGGGCATTCAAGCAGATGAAATTAGAAAATGCCTACTAATGAGCAAGAGGCTTGAGTTAGAGCATCAGCCTGACGACCGACTCGTTCGGGTCGCGGGTTTTTCCGGCTGACTTGAGTTCGGCAAGATAATCGGCCCACAGAGCGTCCTGACGCACGGCAAGCTGATAGAGGTAATCCCAGGTGAACAATCCGCTGTCATGACCGTCGTCGAAGGTCAATTTCAGTGCGTACTGTCCGGCGGGCTCGATCTTGCTCAAGCCGACATTCAGCTTGCCGAATTGCAGGATCGGTTTGCCGTGGCCCTGGACCTCGGCGGAGGGGGAATGCACGCGCAGAAATTCGGCGGGCAGGTGATAGACCTCGTCCGGCCCGTAGGTCAGCGACAGGGTTTTGGAGGCTTTGTGCAGGTTTATCGCGGTAGGAAGCTTAGACATTGGGTAACCGCCCAGAGATGATCCTGAAGGAACCGGCTCAACACTGTGGGAGCAGGCTTGCTCGCGAATGCAGTGTATCAGTCCCACAGGTATTGACTGATTCACCCGACTCGCAAACAGGCCCGCTCCCACCTCAGAGCAAAGCGGTCCTGCGTGAGGCCTACAGGATATAACGAGACAGGTCTTCGTTCTGGGCCAATTCGCCCAGGTGGCTGTTGACGTACTCGGCGTCGATCTTGATCGTCTCGCCGTTCTGCGCGCCCGCCATGTCGCCCGCGCTGAAGGAGACTTCCTCGAGCAAGCGCTCAAGCAAGGTGTGCAGGCGACGGGCACCGATATTCTCGGTCTTTTCGTTGACCTGCCAGGCGATCTCGGCCAAGCGCTTGATGCCATCCGCCTGGAACTCGATGCCCAGGCCCTCGGTTCCCAGCAGTTCGCGATACTGCTCGGTCAGCGACGCGTGCGGCTCGCTGAGGATGCGCTCGAAGTCACCCGGCGTCAGCGCCTTGAGCTCCACGCGAATCGGCAGGCGGCCTTGCAGCTCCGGTACCAGGTCGCTTGGCTTGCTCAGGTGGAACGCACCCGAGGCGATAAACAGGATGTGGTCAGTCTTGACCATGCCCAGCTTGGTATTGACGGTGCAGCCCTCGATCAGCGGCAGCAGGTCGCGCTGCACGCCTTCGCGGGATACATCGACACCGCCGGAATTGCCGCGCTTGGCGACCTTGTCGATCTCGTCGATAAACACAATGCCGTGCTGCTCGACCGCTTCCAGGGCCTTGGCCTTGAGTTCTTCCTCATTGACCAGGCGGCCGGCTTCTTCGTCACGTACCAGTTTCAGTGCTTCCTTGACCTTGAGCTTGCGGCTTTTCTTCTTGCCCTTGCCCATGTTGGCGAACAGATTCTGCAACTGGCTGGTCATTTCTTCCATGCCAGGTGGCGCGGAAATATCGACGCCAGAGACTTCGGCGACTTCGATCTCGATTTCCTTGTCGTCCAACTGGCCTTCACGCAGGCGCTTGCGGAACAGCTGGCGCGTGTTGGAGTCCTGGCTCTGTGCCGAGTCTTCGTTGAAGCCCATGCGTGCCGGTGGCAGCAGCGCGTCGAGGATGCGTTCTTCGGCGGCGTCTTCGGCGCGATGGCTGACCTTGGTCATTTCCTGTTCGCGCAGCAGTTTCAGCGCGGCGTCGGCCAGGTCACGGATGATCGATTCGACGTCACGGCCGACGTAGCCGACTTCGGTGAACTTGGTCGCTTCGACCTTGATGAACGGCGCATTGGCCAGTTTGGCCAGGCGACGGGCGATCTCGGTTTTACCGACGCCTGTAGGACCGATCATCAGGATGTTTTTTGGGGTTACTTCGACGCGCAGTTCTTCGGGCAGTTGCATCCGGCGCCAGCGGTTACGCAAGGCGATGGCGACGGCGCGTTTGGCATCGTCCTGGCCGATGATATGGCGATCGAGTTCATGGACGATTTCGCGGGGAGTCATGGACATAATGGTGTGCGGTCCTCAAGCAGGAAAAAGCCGACGGCTTATTCCGCGAGGTCCTGCTCCTCAATGGTCAGGTTATGGTTGGTGAAGACGCAGATGTCGCCGGCGATACCGAGGGCTGTCTCGACGATTTCTCGTGCCGACAGCTCGGTTTTCTTCAGCAAGGCGCTGGCTGCCGCTTGAGCGTAGCCGCCGCCGGAGCCCATGGCGATCAAACCTTGTTCGGGTTCTACAACATCGCCGTTACCGGTAATGATCAGCGAGGCGTCTTTGTTGGCGACCGCGAGCATGGCTTCCAGGCGACTGAGGGAGCGGTCGGTGCGCCATTCTTTGGCGAGTTCGACGGCAGCGCGAACCAGATGCCCCTGGTGCTTCTCCAGTTGGCCTTCGAATCGCTCGAAAAGGGTGAAGGCGTCAGCGGTGGCACCTGCAAAGCCGGCGAGGACCTGGCCGTGGTACAGGCGACGCACTTTTTTCGCGTTGCCTTTCATCACGGTATTGCCAAGGGAAACCTGGCCGTCGCCGCCCATGACGACTTTGCCGTGGCGACGAACTGAAACGATGGTGGTCAAGGGGAGAGTCTCCACGCTGGGGGGCGAAAATGCCCTGATGGAAACAGATATGGGGGTAATGGCGATGATTTCAAGCGTAGGACGGCAGTGTAGACGAGTGGCGTTTATGTGTCGGACCTAGTCTTGAGATCGATGCAGATCCAATGTGGGAGCGGGCTTGCTCGCGAAAGCGGTGTGTCAGTCGCCGAAAATACTGACTGATCTACCGCAATTCGCGAGCAAGTCGAATCGTCGCACCGCCGCTCCCACATTTTTTCCCGCGCTGGCTGGGGATCAGCGGCTCTGGCGTTGTTGTAGCAACAAGTTGTTGAAGCCGGCGCCGGCCAACTGTTTCTGGGCTACGGTCAGCTGTTCACGGTTGCTGAACGGACCCACCAGCACGCGATACCAGGTCGCCTCCTTGACCGTCCCCGACTCTACCGTCACCGACTGCCCCAGCAGGATGATCTGCGCCCGTACCCGATCCGCATCCGCCTGCTTGGGGAAAGAGCCCGCCTGCAGGAAGAACTTGGTCACCGGGGCCGCCTTGGTGGTGGCGACGGGCGGTGCCGGCGGCGGAGTGATCCCGGCCAGCGCGGCCTGGGCGCGCGCGGTGTCGATCTTCGCAGCTTCCGCCGGGGTGACCGGTGTCGTCGGTACTACCGGCACTTGCGGCGTGGGCAGGGTTTTCTCCGGCACGGCGTCCTGCGGCACGATGACTTCCGACTCCGGCAGCAGCGTGTAGAAGTCATACTTGGGCTTCACCGGTGCTGTCGGACTTGGTGGGGTCTTGTTGGCTTCGGCGATCTTGGCCTTGCGCTGTTCCTGCTTGACCCGCTTGACGTCATCGCCCTGGCCCGGCTCGAGCTTCATCAGGAACACGATGAACGCGCCGACCGTCAAGCCGATGACCAGCCACATCCAGCCCGGGATCGGTTTTTTTGCCGGTGCCTGGTAGCGGCTGGCGCCGCGCTTGGGTGCAGGTTTTTTCTTGGCAGCCAACTTACATACGCTCCAGAGTTTCCAGGCCCAACAATTCCAGGCCTTGCTTGAGGGTCCGTCCAGCCAGCGCGGCGAGGCGCAGGCGACTTTGCTTTTGCGCCTCGTCTTCAGCGCTCAGGATCGGGCAGTTTTCGTAGAAGCTGGAGAACAACCCGGCGACTTCGTACAGGTAAGTGCACAGAATATGCGGCGTGCCTTTCTCGCCCACACTGTTGAGCACCTCACCGAACTGCGCCAGCTTGGCCGCCAGTTCCTGTTCGTGGGGCGCTTGAAGAATGATCTGGCCTTCGACCTCGCTGAAATCCTTGCCCAGCTTGCGGAACACGCCCGCCACGCGGGTGTAGGCGTACAGCAGGTAGGGCGCGGTGTTGCCCTCGAAGTTGAGCATCAGTTCGAAGTTGAAGCTGTAGTCGCTGGTGCGGTGCTTCGACAGGTCGGCGTATTTCACCGCGCCAATCCCCACCACGCGGGCGATGTTGCGCAGGTCGGCCTCGGCCAGCTCCGGGTTCTTTTCCTTCACCAGGTTGTAGGCGCGCTCCTGGGCTTCGTTCAGCAGGTCAATCAGCTTTACGGTGCCGCCGTCGCGGGTCTTGAACGGACGACCGTCGGCGCCGTTCATGGTGCCGAAACCCATGTGTTCCATGTGCATCGGGTGAGTGACGAAGCCGGCGCGGCGCGCCACTTCGAACACTTGCTGGAAGTGCAGGGCCTGGCGCTGATCGACAAAGTACAGGGCGCGATCGGCTTTCAGCACGCCGCTGCGGTAGCGCACGGCCGCCAGGTCGGTGGTGGCGTACAGGTAGCCGCCGTCGGCCTTGACGATGATCACCGGCAGCGGTTCGCCGTCGGCGGTCTTGAATTCTTCGAGGAACACGCACTGGGCGCCGTTGCTTTCTACCAACAGGCCTTTGGCCTTGAGGTCGTTGACCACGTTGATCAGGTCGTCGTTGTAGGCGCTTTCGCCCATTACGTCGGCCATGCTCAGCTTGACGTTCAGCAGTTCGTAGATTTCCTGGCAGTGGGACAGGGAAATGTCCCGGAAGCGGTTCCACAGTGCCAGGCACTCGGCGTCGCCGGCTTGCAGCTTGACCACCAGGCCGCGGGCGCGGTCGGCGAACTCTTCGGATTCGTCGAAACGCTTTTTGGCGGCGCGGTAGAAATTTTCCAGATCCGACAACTCGTTGCTGGTGATCGGGTTTTCCTGCAGGTACGCCATCAGCATGCCGAACTGGGTGCCCCAGTCGCCCACGTGGTTCTGACGGATCACGGTGTCACCGAGAAACTCCAGGACTCGCGCCACGCCGTCACCGATGATGGTCGACCGCAAGTGGCCGACGTGCATTTCCTTGGCCAGGTTGGGGGCGGACAGGTCAATGACCACGCGCTGGGTGCTGCCGGCCTTGCGCGCGCCGATGTTCGCATCGGCCAGCGCGGTGTCGAGGCGCGCGGCCAGGGCCTGGGTGTTCTGGAAGATATTGATAAAGCCCGGGCCGGCGATTTCAGCCTTGCTGACTTGTGGGTCGGCAGGCAATGCGGCGATGATTTTTTCCGCCAGGTCGCGCGGTTTCATGCCCGCGGGCTTGGCCAGCATCATCGCGATGTTGCTGGCGAAGTCGCCGTGGGTCTTGTCGCGGGTATTTTCCACCTGGATCGCCGGCGTCAGGCCTTCAGGCAACACACCTTCGTTGACGAGTTGGGTGATGGCTTGTTGGATCAGCTGGCGAATGGTGTCTTTCATGGTGTTCTCTGTCGACCGCAAGCGGCGGCGCGCGATGCGCAGGTGGAAAAACTGGACATTATCCGTTGCGAGGGCGGGCTTGCCAACCGTTCCGGACCTGTGGAGCCTTTAAAGATGACCCTGCTCCCTGTAGAAGCGGGCTTGCCCGCGAAAATCGTCAACGATAACCCTGGTTTACTGAGTTAACGCGGCGCCCTGGGGCTTTTCGCGGGCAAGCCCGCTTCTACAGTGCAATGCCGTTCAATTAAGGCTGAAAGTCTCCTGTGGCGAGGGGGCTTGTCCCGTTGGGCTGCGCAGCAGCCCCAATAAAGAGAAATGCGGTGTATCAGACACTCCTCAGCGGCTGGTCTTGGGGCTGCTACGCAGCCCAACGGGACAAGCCCCCTCGCCACAGGGATGGGACACTCTTAACTGAACAGCATTAGCTTCTACAGTGGGGCGATCAATACAAATCTACCGGGTCCACATCCAGCGACCATCGCACCTGGCGACCGCTGGGCATTTGCTCCAGCGCAAGCAACCAGCTACTTAACAGGCGATGCAGCGGCGCCCGGGCGCTCGCTTGCAAGAGTAGCTGCGCGCGATAACGTCCGGCACGCCGCTCCATCGGTGCCGGCACAGGGCCCAGCAACTCGATGCCGGTCAGCCCCAGTTCACCCAGCAAGCGTTCCGCCTCGCTGCAGGCCTGATCCAGAAAACCCTCGGCCTGCCCTGGTTTATGGGCCTCGGCGCGCAACAGGGCAAGGTGCGCAAACGGCGGCAGGCCAGCGGAGCGGCGTTCGCTCAAGGCCTGCTCGGCGAAGGCGAAGTAGCCTTGCTCGGTCAATTGGATCAACAGTGGATGATCCGCCAGGTGGGTCTGGATGATCACTTTGCCGGGCTCTTCCGCACGTCCTGCACGGCCGGCGACCTGGACGATCAATTGCGCCATGCGTTCACTGGCCCGAAAGTCCCCGGAGAACAGCCCGCCGTCGGCATCCAGGATCGACACCAGTGTCACCCGTGGAAAGTGATGCCCTTTGGCAAGCATCTGCGTGCCTACCAGAATGCACGGCTGGCCTTTCTGGATCGTCGCGAACAATTGATTCATCGCGTCCTTGCGCGATGTACTGTCGCGGTCCACGCGCAGTACCGGATAGTCGGGGAACAAGATCCCCAGCCGCTCTTCGGCGCGCTCGGTGCCCGCGCCAACCGGGCGCAAGTCGACCTTGCCACACTGCGGGCAATGGCGCGGCACCCGTTCAACATGGCCGCAATGATGGCAGCGCAACTCGCCGGAACGTTGGTGCACGGTCATCCGTGCATCGCAGCGGTTGCACTCTGACATCCAGCCGCAGTCATGGCACAGCAACGTCGGCGCGAAGCCCCGGCGGTTGAGGAACACCAGGACTTGCTGGCCGGCGGCGAGAGTCTGGCCGATGGCTTGTTGCATCGGTCCGGAAATGCCGCTGTCCAGCGGGCGGCTTTTTACGTCCAGGCGCAGGAAACGCGGTTGCTTGGCGCCACCGGCGCGCTCCTTCAGGTGCAGCAGGCCGTAACGTCCGGTGTGGGCGTTGTGCAGGCTTTCCAGCGAGGGTGTCGCCGAGCCCAGCACGATCGGGATATTTTCCTGGCGCGCCCGTACCAGGGCCAGGTCGCGGGCGTGATAGCGCAGACCTTCCTGCTGTTTATAGGAACCGTCGTGTTCTTCGTCGATGATGATCAGGCCCGGGTTCTTCATCGGCGTGAACAGCGCCGAGCGG
This sequence comes from Pseudomonas sp. GQ91, assembly GCF_059758795.1. Classification (NCBI taxonomy): domain Bacteria; kingdom Pseudomonadati; phylum Pseudomonadota; class Gammaproteobacteria; order Pseudomonadales; family Pseudomonadaceae; genus Pseudomonas; species Pseudomonas sp. GQ91. The sequence continues at coordinate 292,144 of NZ_JCAXED010000005.1, read as the reverse complement.
GTGCCGATAATGATATCGGCCTCGCCGTCGCGCGCCGCCAGCCACGAGTCCAGGCGCTCGCGGTCGTTGACCGCCGAGTGCACCAGGGCGATCCGCGCATTGAAGCGCTGTTCGAAGCGCGCCAAGGTCTGCGGGCCGAGGTTGATCTCGGGGATCAGCACCAATGCCTGTTTGCCGGCTTCCAGGGTTTCGCGGATCAACTGCAAATAGACTTCGGTCTTGCCGCTGCCGGTCACGCCGGCCAGCAGGAACGCATGAAAACTGTCGGCGCCCGCGCTGATGGCCTCGAAGGCGGCGCGCTGCTCCGGGTTAAGCGGCAGTTCCGGCTGGGCCAGCCAGTGTTCATGGCGCTCGCCGGGCGCGTGTCGGCGCACCTCCACTTGCACCAGGTCCTTGGCCAGCAACAGGTCGAGGCTGTCCTTGCTCAGCATCAGCTTGCTCAAGAGCTGGTGGGCCACGCCGTGGGGGTGTTGCGCCAGGGTGGCCAGGGCTTCACGTTGACGCGGGGCGCGGGCGATGCGCGGGTCGTCGAGGCGTGCACCGGGGGCGATTGACCAGAAGCGTTCCTGGCGCGCTTCGGCCAGCTCGCCCTGGCGCAACAGCACCGGCAGCGCCCAGCTCAGGGTGTCGCCCAGGCTGTGCTGGTAATACTGCGACGTCCACAGGCACAGCTTGAACAGCGCTGGCGGCAGCGGCGGCGTGGTGTCCAGCAGGGCCAGGGCTGGCTTGAGCTTTTCGGCGGGCACTTCGCTGTGGTCGGCGATTTCCACCAGGATGCCGATCATCTCGCGGCGACCGAACGGCACCCGCACGCGCATCCCCGGCGCCAATTGCGAGCGCAATACGCCGGCCGGCGCCCGGTAATCGAACAGGCGGCGCAGGGGCGAAGGCAGGGCGAGGCGCAAAATGGCGTCGGGCACGCGTGAAATTCTCGTCAGCAGGAGGTGAAGAAGGTCGCGAGCCTAGCAGACCGGTGGTGGAGGTGTCCCGCCTCTGATGGCCGGTGCGGTTCCCGCGAGAGGCGGTCTGCGCCGCAATTATCGTGCGGTTTTCTGATGAAAGGGGCGGTCGCGCGGCTTGCGCGTTTAAAAAGGTCTGGTAGAATCCGCGGCCTAATTACGTGCGGTATTCGACAATAGTGTTGAGTGGCGGCACGCTAGCCCCGAGGAATACACCATGAAAGCCGATATCCATCCAGCGTACGAAACCATCGAAGTAACCTGCAGCTGCGGTAACAAGTTCGAAACCCGTTCGAACCTGTGCAAGCCACTGGGTACTGACGTATGCAACGAGTGCCACCCGTTCTACACCGGTAAGCAGAAGACTCTGGATACTGGCGGTCGTGTACAGCGCTTCGCTGACCGTTTCGGTGCTTTCGGTAAAGCTAAAGCTCCTGCTGCAGCTGAGTAAGGCACACCACGTGAAAAGCCTGCGCGGCTTTTCTTCGTTGGTAAAGAAGGCGTCCCTTGCGGGCGCCTTCTTTGTGTCCGCGACTTGGCTGGTGCCCGTCCAGGCCGAGGTGTTTTGCCCGGCGCCGGCCGCCATCGACACCTTCAAGGTCCAGCGGGTGGTGGATGGCGACACCGTGCGCCTGACAGACGGCCGCAGTGTGCGGATGATCGGTGTCAACGCCCCGGAAACCGGCAAGAAAGGCCGTTCCGACGAGCCTTTCGCCGTGGCCGCGCGCCAGCGCTTGCAAGCGCTGGTTGACGCCAGCGACGGTCGCGTGGGCATGGTCCTCGGGCGTGAGCGCAAGGACCGCTACGGGCGGACCCTGGCGCACCTTTATGACGCCAGCGGTGCCAATATGGAGGCCCGGTTACTCGCCGAAGGCCTGGGTTTTCTGGTGGCGGTCGCGCCTAATGTCGATCTGGTTGCCTGCCAGCAGGCTGCCGAGCGCAGCGCTCGGCAGGCCCGAGTGGGGCTGTGGCGGCAGTCGCCGGTGCAAAAGGTTACGCAGATCAAGCGTTCCGGCTTCGCGCTGGTCAGTGGTCGAGTGAGCAAGGTCGAACGCAATCGTGGCGGAATCTGGATCGAATTGCAGGACTCGCTGGTATTGCGAATTGCACCCAATCTGCTGAAACAATTCGACAGCGCCTCGCTCAAGCGCCTGCAGGGCCAGAATATCGAGGCCCGGGGCTGGGTGTTGGACCGTTCACGACGCGGTGGTTTGAAAAACGGTCAGGCTCGCTGGCTGCTGCCCTTGACCGATCCTGGCATGTTGCAACTGGCGCCCTGAGAAAAAATTGTAGACATTTTTTCAGTTGATTGTGAACAGTTAAGCCCTTGCGGGCCGTGGCTCTTGGCCAAAAGTCGTAGGGCGGGGCTCTTGACACCTGTGACTGCCCAGTCTTGTAGGGACTTTGCGACACGCGTATCCTCGGCGGTCCGTCGTCTAACAGTAAAAAGCGGAATGCCGATATGTCTGATTTGAAAACTGCCGCTCTCGAATATCACGCCCATCCTCGTCCAGGAAAGCTGAGTGTCGAGCTCACCAAAGCCACTGCTACCGCGCGCGACCTGTCGCTGGCGTACAGCCCCGGTGTAGCAGAGCCTGTGCGCGAAATCGCCCGCGATCCCGAGCTGGCCTACAAATACACCGGCAAGGGCAATCTGGTTGCAGTCATTTCCGATGGCACCGCGATTCTCGGTCTGGGCAACCTCGGGCCATTGGCTTCCAAGCCGGTCATGGAAGGCAAGGGCGTGCTGTTCAAGCGCTTCGCCGGCATCGACGTATTCGACATCGAAGTTGACTCCGAAAGCCCGCAGGCTTTCATCGACACCGTAAAACGCATTTCCATCACCTTTGGTGGCATCAACCTGGAAGACATCAAGGCACCCGAGTGCTTCGAGATCGAAAAGGCCCTGATCGAACAATGCGACATCCCGGTATTCCACGATGACCAGCACGGTACCGCGATCGTTACCGCGGCCGGCATGATCAACGCCCTGGAAATTGCCGGCAAGACCCTGGCTGACGCGAAGATCGTCTGCCTCGGCGCTGGCGCTGCAGCCATCTCCTGCATGAAGCTGATCATCAGCATGGGCGCCAAGCTGGAAAACATCTACATGGTCGACAGCAAGGGCGTGATCCAGTCCGAGCGTACCGATCTGAACCAGTACAAGGCGATGTTTGCCCATCCGTCCTCCAAGCGTACCCTGGCTGAAGCGCTGGACGGTGCTGACGTGTTCGTCGGCCTGTCCGGCCCGAACCTGTTGAGCGCCGAAGGCCTGAAGTCCATGGCGCCGAACCCGATCGTGTTTGCCTGCTCCAACCCTGATCCTGAAATCTCGCCGGAGCTGGCGCATGCCACCCGTAGCGACGTGATCATGGCCACCGGTCGTTCGGACTACCCGAACCAGGTCAACAACGTGCTGGGCTTCCCGTTCATCTTCCGGGGTGCCCTGGATGTTCGCGCCAAGCGCATCAACGAAGAAATGAAAGTGGCGGCCGCCAACGCCCTGCGTGAACTGGCCAAGCTGCCGGTACCTCAGGACGTGTGCGACGCTTACGGCGGCGCCAAGTTGGAGTTCGGTCGTGAGTACATCATTCCGAAACCTATGGATAAGCGTCTGATCACCCTGATCTCCGATGCCGTGGCCAAAGCCGCGATCGAGACGGGTGTGGCGACCCTGCCGTATCCGAAGCACTACCCGCTGCAAAGCGTGGATGATGTGTTCAACGGCTAAGCCCTTGTAGCGCACCAAGAAAAAGCCCCGACTCTCGCGAGTCGGGGCTTTTTGTTATCTGGCGATCCGCTTGAGCCTTGTAGAGATCTAAGTGTGGGAGCGGGCTTGCTCGCGAATGCGGAGTGTCAGTCAATGAATCTGGTGATTTCAACTCTGCATTCGCGAGCAAGCCCGCTCCCACCTTGGTTCTGCGTCAGAACAAATCAATCGGCGCCGCTTCGTCGGCCGGCAATGGACTGCCCGGCGCAACGCCGTTGCCCAGCTCGCTGATCGACGGCGGTGTGTCTTCGCTCTTGAACAGTTCGAAGTAGGCGTTCGGCGTGCCTGGTACCGCGGTTCGGCCACTGATTGGATCAATCCGCAAGCTCAGGATGCCTTCGGGCTCAGGCAAGTTGTGGGTCGGTTTGTCCTTGAGGGCCGCGCCCATGTAGCTCATCCAGATCGGCAGTGCGACGGTTCCGCCATACTCCCGCCGACCCAGGCTTTCCGGCTGGTCATAACCGGTCCAGACGGTGGTGATGTAATCAGCGTTATAACCGGAGAACCATGCATCCTTGGACTCGTTGGTGGTGCCGGTCTTGCCTGCAAGATCAGTACGACCCAGGGCCAGGGCACGACGTCCGGTGCCGCGTTTGATCACGTCTTGCAGAATGCTGTTGAGGATATAGACGGTGCGACCGTCGACAACCTGCTCCGCGACTGCAGGTGTTTGCGGAACGGGGGCTGGGGCAGTGTCCGTGGGCGTCGTGCCCGGCGCAGGCTCGATGGTGATGCCATCGTTGGCCGGCGCGGCCAGGCCGTCGCTGGCGGCGGTGCTGTTGGGGACGCTGGGCGGGTTGGCGACGAACAGTGTCTCGCCGTTGCGGCTCTCGATCTTGTCGATCAGGTAAGGCGTGACCTTGTAGCCGCCGTTGGCGAAAACGCTCCAGCCGGTGGCGATTTCCATCGGCGTGAGGGTTGCAGTTCCCAGGGCCAGGGACAGGTTGGGCGGCAGATCCTGCTTGTTGAAGCCAAAGCGGGTCATGTAATCGATGGTCTTGCCCACGCCCATCGCCTGCAGCAGGCGGATCGAGACCAGGTTGCGCGACTTGTACAGCGCCTCACGGACCCGGATTGGGCCGAGGAAGGTGTTGGTGTCGTTCTTTGGTCGCCAGACTTTATCCAGATACTCATCGACAAACACGATAGGTGCATCGTTGACCAGGCTGGCGGCGGTGTAGCCACTGTCCAGGGCCGCGCTGTAGATAAAGGGCTTGAAGCTGGAGCCCGGTTGGCGCTTGGCCTGGATCGCACGGTTGTAGTTGCTTTGCTCGAAGGCAAAGCCGCCCACCAGGGCGCGGATGGCACCGTTCTGCGGGTCGAGTGATACCAGGGCGCCCTGGGCGACCGGGACCTGGCTGAACTTCAGGCTGTCATCTTCCTGGCGTTGCACGCGGATCAGGTCGCCGACCTGCGCCACATCCGACGCCTGCTTGGGCACCGGGCCCATGCTGTTGGTGTTCAAGAATGGACGTGCCCACTTCATCGTGTCCCAGGCCACGTGTGCTTCGCCACTGCGGGTCAGTACCTGGAGGCCATCTTTATTCACTTGGGTAACGATGGCCGGCTCGAGACCGCTGATCGGGCGCTGCTTGCCCAGCTCCAGGGTCCAGGCACTCAAGGTTTTGCCCGGCAGGCGCGATTCGGGGCCGCGGTAGCCATGGCGCTGATCATAGGTGATCAGGCCTTCATGGACTGCGTTGTTGGCGATTTCCTGCAAGTTGCTCGGAATGGTCGTGGTAACGCGGAAACCTTCGGTGTAGGCCTCGCTGCCATAACGCCCGACCATCTCCGCGCGAGCCATTTCAGCGATATACGGCGCGCTCACTTCGGGTGTCTGCACGTGATAGCTGGCGTTCAATGGCTCCGCCACGGCGGTTTCGTAGGTGTTCTGGTCGATTTTGCCCAGCTTGTACATGCGCCCCAGGATCCAGTCGCGACGCTCCTTGCTGCGGGCCGGGTTGGCCAGCGGGTTAAAGCGCGACGGGGCCTTGGGCAGGCCTGCAATCATCGCCATCTGTGCCAGGCTGACGTCGCGAATCGACTTGCCGTAATACACCTGGGAGGCGGCTTCGATGCCGTAGGCGCGGTTGCCCAGATAGATCTTGTTGACGTACAGCTCAAGGATTTCATCCTTGGTCAGCTGGCGTTCGATCTGCAGCGCCAGGAGGATTTCCGTGGCCTTGCGGGAAAAACTGCGCTCACTGGTGAGGAAGTAGTTCTTCGCCACCTGCATGGTGATGGTGCTGCCGCCCGTCTGAATGTGTCCGCTTTTTATCAGCTGCGTGGCTGCCCGGATCAGGCTGCTGGGGTCTACGCCGTGGTGGTTGGCGAAGTTATCGTCTTCGGCCGACAGCAGGGCGTTGATGAAATTGGGGGGGATATCGGCAAAACGGATCGGGGTACGGCGCATTTCGCCGAATTCCGCGATCAGTTTTTCATCGCTGCTGTAGACCCGCAAAGGAATCTGCAACTGGATGCTTCTCAGGGCCTCTACCGAGGGCAACCCCGGACTAAGATAGAGATAGGCGCCGCTGAGCACGAGCAGCAGCCCGCAAACCATCGCGACAACGGAGTACCCGAAAAACTTCAGCAGACGAATCAAGGCTTTTGGATTTCCAGAGAAAAGAATGAGTTAGGCGTCGGGGGCAAGCACGACAAACGATGGAACCACCCGACCTGCAGACAAAAGCGGAAAAAAACGCTGGGCATTAAAGCATTTTTCGACTTGGGACGTCATGAGCGCCGCGCAACCAAGCCGACCGAATGCATCTTCCAGGTATTGACCAACCCTGAGACACGGAAAGCGTTAGGGAGTTTTATGGTAAAGGGATTTTTCAGGCGAAGCGCCGATACCGTGCTGGGTGTCGACATCAGTGACAGGGGAGTGAGCGTGCTGGAACTGGCGCGTTCGGGTGCCGGATACAAGGTGCGCGCCTATGCGGCCCAGGCTTTTTCGGGGCGTGTCGTGGTCGACAGTAATATCCTCGATCTGGAGGTTGTCGCGCAGGCCGTTTCCAAGGCATTGTCTCGGGCGCGGACATCGATCAGGCATGCGGCCGTGGCGGTGGCGGGGCCGTCGGTGATTACCCGTGTGGTCGAGATGGAGGCCGGGCTGAAACCTGGCGAAATGGAGCAGAGAGTGCGAGGTGAGGCCGATCAGTACATTCCTTATCCGTTGGATGAGGTGGCGATCGACTTTCATGTTCAGGGGCCATCCTCTCGCGATCCTGCTTATGTCGATGTATTGCTTGCCGCCTGCCTCAAGGAGCAGGTGGAGGCACGTGAAGCCGTACTGGCCCTGGCTGGCCTGGCCACGCGAATAGTGGATGTCGAGGCGTTTGCCCTGGCGCGGATGACCGATACAGTGGTTGCCTGTATCGCACCGGGGAGTGGGATCAATAGTGCACAATGGGCTGCCGATGCCCAGGGATTGCGGGTCGCCTGCGGTCTGGCCCTCAGGAGTTTTGATTGATGACGAGAATCAACCTTTTACCCTGGCGCGAAGAACAGGCTGAACGCCGGCGCAAGTACTTTCTGGTGTTTTTGTTGGCTGTCGCGCTTGTGGTGCTGGCCGCCATATGGCTGGCAGATCGTGTCATCGACCGGGCGATCGATCGCCAGGTGGCCCGTAATAACCACTTGAGCAAGCAAGTCACGGTGCTTGATTCACGGATCAGGACCATCGATGAACTGAGTGAGCAGCGCCGGCAATTGATGGAGCGCATGAAGGTTGTCGAGGACCTGCAAGGCGATCGCTCGTCGGGCGGGCGGCTGTTTGACGAGTTGGCCCGTGCGGTACCCGATGGCGTGCAGTTGCACGAAGTCAGCGTCAGTGGAACGTCGGTCGAAATCAGCGGCACGGCGGACTCCACCCGCGATGTTGCCCGCCTCATGCGCAGCCTGGAAGAGTCCGCGGGCTTGCAGGATCCCGGCTTGCGGCATGTGCGGGCCGACGAGGCGGGAGGTGGCAATGCCTTCCAACTGATGGTGCGTCAGAGGGCTTCAGGCGAGGCGGGGCAGTGATTCTTCTGACCGGCCCGGTCGGGTCGGTTATGCCGCTGCTCTCCACGCTGTACCACGCTGCCGGCCAATGGCCGTGGCCTGGCAAGGTGCTGGTGGGAGGCGTGCTTGCCGGTCTGTTATGGGGGGCGGGCGACGCCTTCTACTTGAACGCAGCGCGGGAGCAGTTGCACCATCAGGAGGCTCGGGAGCTGGCATTGCGCGAACAATTTGCCGAAAAGGCTGTTCGGTCTGCTTATCTTGAAGTCTTGTCCCGTCAGTTGGAGGTTATGCGCAGCGCATTCGCCGAGCAGTTGCATCGATTGCCATCCGCGACCGAAGTGCCCAGCCTGCTTGAAGATATTGCGCGCCTGGGACTGGCCAGCGGTTTGACGCTGGAGGACCTCAGGCTGTTGGATGAGCAGGTCCAGCCGCTCTATGCCGAGCTGCCGATTCAGCTCAGCCTGATCGGGACCTATCATGATCTGGCGACCTTCATCAGCGCTGTGGCCGAGTTACCGCGCATCGTCACCTTGCATGACTTCCTCATCCGCCCCGTCGATGGGCGGGATGCCGGGTTGCTGCGCTTGAAGATGCTGGCCAAGACCTATCGTTACAGCGCTGCGAAGACTTTGCCATGAGCGCCCTCGAGGCTGCGTGCCTGGGTTTGGCGCTGATAGTCCTGGCAGGCTGTGAAAATCACGCCGACCTGCAAGCGTTGCAGGAGCAATTGCAGGTCATTCGTCAGCAAGTGCCCGTGCCGTCAGCGGAGGCGCCGCTGGCGGCCGCTCCAGGCCGGCGTTTTGTCTACGATCCGGTATCCCTGCGTGACCCGTTCCGGCCGCCGGACAAACCTCTTGGGCGTCCCGCCGGTCGGCCTGGACGGGCGCCGGATCCGGGGCGTCCCCGGCAGTTTCTGGAAGGTTTTGCTGTCGATGATTTCCAGATGGTCGGCACGTTGACCTTTGGGGCGCGGGTGTTTGCCCTGCTGCGTGGCACTGTGGGCGTGCATCGCCTGGAGGTGGGCGATTATCTGGGCGGGGATCATGGGCGCGTGGTGGCGATCCATGAGGGGCAAGTGGATATCGTCGAGCTTTTTCCGGATGCACAGGGCGAGTGGCTGGAACGCTCGCGAACGTTGGTTTTGAACGTGAACTCATAACGGAAGTAAACAATGAAAAGGACTTTTTCGTCCTTCGGTGTGGCGCTATGGATAGCGTTCGCAGCACCGATGGTCACCGCCGTGCCCAATCGGGTCGAGCTGATTCAACTTCCACCGCCGGGTGCTGCGCCGCTGAGTGACGGGCGTGGTGCGTTTACCGGCGATAAATTATCCCTCAACTTCCAGGACATCGAGGTCCGCGCCGTGTTGCAGCAGATCGCCGACGTTGCTGGCCTCAATCTGGTGGCCGCTGATGATGTCGGTGGTTCGATTACCCTGCGTCTCAAGAACATACCGTGGGACCAGGCACTGGATCTGGTGCTGCAAGCCAAGGGGCTGGACAAGCGGGTGAGCGCCAACGTGCTGTTGGTGGCGCCGGCGCAGGAGCTGGCCGAGCGTGAGTTGCGGGCTCTGGAGTCGCGCAGGCAGTTGACTGAACTGGCACCGCTGCGGCGCGAGCTGCTGCAAGTCAACTATGCCGATGCCGCGCAACTGGCCAAGCTGTTCCAGTCGGTGAGCGGCCTGGAAGGCGCGTCCGATGAGCGTGGTTCGGTGGCGGTGGATGACCGCACCAACAACATCCTCGTTTACCAGACCCAGGAGCGCCTGGACGAGTTGCGGCATATCGTTGCGCAACTGGATATTCCGGTCCGGCAGGTCATGATCGAGGCGCGGATCGTCGAAGCCAATGTCGATTACGACAAGAGTACGGGCGTGCGCTGGGGCGGACTGATCCAGAATAAAGGCAATTGGAGCGGTGGCGGCATCAATAACGGGACTTCGGAGGCGGCCGGGCAATCGGAGAGTACACCCAGTTCGCCGTTTGTCGACTTGGGCGTGGTCAATGGCTCGTCGGGCCTCGGTATCGTGTTTATCACCGACAACGTGCTGCTCGACCTGGAGCTGACAGCGATGGAAAAAACCGGCAACGGTGAAATCGTCTCGCAGCCCAAAGTGGTCACGTCCGACAAGGAAACCGCGCGGATCCTCAAGGGCACCGAGATTCCCTACCAGGAGTCCAGTTCCAGTGGGGCTACCTCGGTGTCGTTCAAGGAGGCTTCGTTATCCCTGGAGGTGACGCCGCAAATCACCCCGGACGACCGGGTAATCATGGAGGTGAAAGTCACCAAGGATGAGCCTGACTACCTGAACAAACTCAACGACGTGCCGCCCATCAAGAAAAACGAGGTCAATGCCAAGGTGCTGGTCAAGGATGGCGAGACCATCGTGATTGGCGGCGTTTTCTCGAAAACCCAAGGCAAAGTGGTAGATAAAGTGCCATTTTTGGGTGATGTGCCGTATCTTGGCCGCCTTTTCCGGCGGGATGTGGTCTCGGAGAAAAAATCCGAGCTGCTGGTATTCCTGACTCCGCGTATTATGAATAACCAGGCGATTGCTGTGAGTCGTTGATTCTGTGCGAAATTTGATTCTTGTTGGACCGATGGGGGCTGGAAAAAGCACCATCGGCCGTTTGCTGGCCAAAGAGCTGCGCCTGCCATTCAAAGACTCCGATAAGGAAATTGAATTGCGCACGGGTGCCAATATCCCGTGGATCTTCGATAAGGAAGGCGAACTGGGCTTTCGCGACCGTGAGCAGGCGATGATCGCCGAGCTGTGCGGCTGCGACGGCGTGGTCCTGGCCACCGGCGGTGGCGCGGTGATGCGCGAAGAGAATCGGCGGGCGCTGCATGCCGGCGGCCGGGTAATCTATTTGCACGCGTCTGTCGAACAGCAAGTGGGGCGTACCGCGCGTGACCGCAATCGCCCGCTGCTGCGCACGGCCAACCCCGAGAAAACCCTGCGCGACTTGCTGGCGCTGCGCGATCCGCTTTATCGGGAAATCGCCGATCTGGTGGTACAAACCGATGAGCGGCCACCCCGAATGGTGGTTCTCGACATTCTTGATCGCTTGCAGCAACTGCCTCCCCGTTAAAGCCAGGGCCGAAATGCGCTATTCTCGGCGACGCGTCATGATCGTCCGGGTTATGGCGTAGAGCTATCAGGCAGCGTCGAGGTTGCCGACACCGTTAATGCAGGGCGGGATGCCTGCTTCCATCTTCCACGTGGGGACACATGCAGACACTTAAGGTCGATCTTGGCGAGCGCAGCTACCCGATCCACATTGGCGAAGGTTTGTTGGACCAGCCCGAGTTGCTTGCACCGCACATTGCCGGGCGACAAGTGGCGATTATCTCCAATGAGACGGTGGCGCCGCTCTATCTCGAACGTCTGAGTCGCAGTCTTGAGGCCTATTCGGTGATCTCGGTGATCCTGCCCGACGGCGAAGCCTTCAAGAACTGGGAAACCCTGCAGTTGATCTTCGATGGCCTGCTCACTGCCCGCCACGACCGCCGTACCACGGTAATCGCACTCGGTGGCGGGGTTATTGGGGATATGGCAGGCTTTGCGGCGGCCTGTTACCAGCGTGGCGTGGATTTCATCCAGGTGCCCACGACGCTGTTGTCCCAGGTCGACTCATCGGTAGGTGGCAAAACCGGGATCAACCATCCGCTGGGCAAAAACATGGTGGGTGCGTTCTATCAGCCCAATGCGGTGCTGATCGATACGGCGACGCTCAACACCTTGCCGCCGCGCGAGCTATCGGCCGGCCTCGCCGAAGTGATCAAATACGGCCTGATCTGCGACGAGCCGTTCCTCGCCTGGCTTGAAGAGCACGTCGAGGCCTTGCGCAATCTGGATCAGGTGGCGCTGACCGAGGCGATTTCCCGCTCCTGCGCAGCCAAGGCGCTGGTGGTCAACGCCGACGAGCGTGAGTCCGGCGTGCGGGCCACGTTGAACCTGGGTCATACCTTCGGCCATGCGATCGAAACCCACATGGGCTATGGTGTGTGGCTGCATGGAGAAGCCGTGGCTGCTGGCACAGTGATGGCGCTGGAGATGTCGCAACGCCTGGGCTGGATCAGTGTCCAAGAGCGTGACCGCGGTATCCGCCTGTTCCAGCGTGCCGGGTTGCCGGTCATTCCTCCCGAGGAAATGACCGAGGCTGATTTTCTCGAACACATGGCGATAGACAAGAAAGTGATCGACGGTCGTTTGCGTCTGGTGCTGTTGCGCCGAATGGGCGAAGCGGTGGTGACCGACGATTATCCGAAAGAGATTCTACAGGCCACGTTGGGAGCGGATTACCGCCTCCTGGCCCAGCTTAAAGGTTAACCAGATCCCGATGACTAGTTTGCATGCCGACGAGGCGTTTCTCGGCCATTACCAGCTAAACCACGACCCTTTTGCTCCTCGGGTGCCTGGTTTCAAGTTTTTCCCCGCACAACGCAAGCCGGTGTTGGGGCAACTGCACCACCTGGCGCGCTACAGCCAGCTATTGCTGGTGGTCACCGGGCCACTGGGCAGCGGCAAGACCCTGTTGCGTCAGGCGCTGGTGGCCAGCACCAACAAACAGTCGGTGCAGAGCGTGGTGGTCTCCGCCCGTGGCGCGGGTGACGCGGCAGGTGTTCTGCGCCAGGTTGCGCAGGCCCTTGACGTTTCCGATGCGGAGCCGACAGCGATCCTCAAGCAGGTCGTCCAGCTGGGCCTGACCGGCCAGGAAGTTTACCTGCTGGTGGATGATGCCGAGCAGCTCGACGAATCGGCGCTGGATGCGTTGCTGGCCCTGGCGGCCGGGACGCCTGAAGGTCGTCCGCATGTCTTCCTGTTCGGCGAGTCGTCGCTGATCGCCGATCTGGAGCAATTGGGTGGCGAGGAAGAGCGCTTCCATGTCATCGAGTTGCAGCCCTACGAAGAAGAGGAAACCCGCGAATATCTGGCCCAGCGTCTTGAAGGCGCCGGGCAGGGCATCGAACTTTTCTCCGCTCAGCAGATCTCTGATATTCACGAAAGCTCCGATGGGTGGCCGGGCACCATCAACCAGGTCGCCCGGGATACGATGATCGAAGCGATGATAGCCAGCCGTTCAGCGGTCAAGCGTCCAAAGATGGGGTTCACCATGCCGAAGAAACACGTACTGGCCATTTCTGCCGTTGTCGTGGTTGCCGTCGCCGCCGCCTGGTTGATTCCGGGTCGCAGCAAAGCGCCGACAGCGCCAGGCGCGTCTACCGAACAGGCGCAGTTGCCGTTGGGCAAGCCGACCACCAATGATGCGCCAGCCGTCGAATTTGCAGGTTCTGGCCAGCCCACCGAGCTGCCAATGGTGGGGCAGCCGGTGATGCGTGGCCCGTTGGCGGAAGAAGCCGGCGCTATCGCCGAAGGTGACGACGGCGTGCCGGTGGAAGGCGCCAGTGGTACTCCGCCGACCGTCACCACTGTTGCTCCGCCGTCTGGCGCGGCTGCCGACCCGGCGCCAGCCCCGGCTCCCGCGCCAACGCCAGCGCCAGCGCCGACTCAGATTGCAGCGGCCAAGCCGGCTCCAGTCCCTGCCCCGACGCCGAAGCCTGCTCCGGCCGCCAAGCCTGCTGAAAAACCGGTGACCGTGGCCAAGGCCGCCGCCGGCAGTGGCTGGTATGGCAGTCAGCCAGCGAAGAACTATGTGGTCCAGATCCTTGGCACCAGTTCCGAAGCCAGCGCGCAAAACTTCATCAAGGAGCAGGGTGGCGAGTACCGCTACTTCAAGAAGGACCTCAACGGCAAGCCGTTCTATGTGGTCACCTACGGCAACTTTGCCAACCGTGATGCAGCCGTTAACGCCATCAAGGCCTTGCCAGCGAAGGTTCAGGCTGGTAAACCTTGGCCTCGCACTGTCGCCAGCGTCCAACAGGAACTGGCAGCAACTCGCTGAAGATTCGGCGGCCTTACCCAGGTCGCCTCTCCCGGCACCTCAAAAAAACACCAAGTGCGTGCAGTCCCTACGGACCGCGCGCTTTGTGGTGTCTGCGTCACAGTAGCTTTTGAGTCGCGGCGGTCAGAATTAAAAAAGTTTTGACTAGCACAGCGTATCGCTTTAAACCTTTCATAAATGCGACATAGATTTGCGACATTTCGTCGCTAAATTTGTGAGCGTCTGTGTCGGTGTGTACAATGACCTCCCTTTTGCCCCCCGCTAAGCCGGCGTACGTTCGGCGTGGAAGGTAACCGGTTGAATTAAAAAGAAATTTGCCTCGGAACAAGAGGCAGCCTGGTGAGAAAGTGTCTATGAAAGCAGGTCTGTACCAACCCGATGAATTCAAGGATAACTGCGGTTTCGGCCTGATTGCCCATATGCAGGGCGAACCCAGTCATACCCTTCTGCAAACGGCCATCGAGGCCCTGACCTGCATGACCCACCGTGGTGGGATCAACGCCGACGGCAAGACCGGTGACGGCTGCGGCTTGCTGATTCAAAAGCCCGACCAGTTCCTGCGCGCCATCGCCAAGGAAACCTTTGGTGTCGATTTGCCCAAGCAGTACGCCGTGGGCATGGTGTTCTTCAATCAGGACCCGGTGAAAGCCGAGGCGGCTCGCGAGAACATGAATCGCGAGATCCTGGCTGCGGGCCTGCAGCTCGTTGGCTGGCGCAAAGTACCGATCGACACCAGCGTCCTTGGCCGCCTGGCCCTGGAGCGCCTGCCGCAGATCGAGCAGGTGTTCATCGCCGGCGACGGCCTGAGCGACCAGGACATGGCGATCAAGCTGTTCACCTCCCGTCGTCGCTCGTCCGTGGCCAATGCCCTGGATACCGACCACTACATCTGCAGCTTTTCGCACAAGACCATCATTTATAAAGGCCTGATGATGCCGGCGGACTTGACCGCCTTCTATCCGGACCTCAGCGATGAGCGCCTGCAAACCGCGATCTGCGTGTTCCACCAGCGCTTCTCCACCAACACGCTGCCGAAATGGCCGCTGGCCCAGCCTTTCCGCTTTCTCGCCCATAACGGCGAGATCAACACCATTACCGGCAACCGCAACTGGGCCGTGGCCCGTCGCACCAAGTTCGCCAACGATCTGATGGACCTCGAGGAACTCGGCCCGCTGGTCAACCGCGTGGGTTCCGACTCGTCCAGCATGGACAACATGCTCGAACTGATGGTCACCGGCGGCATTGACCTGTTCCGTGGCGTGCGCATGATCATTCCGCCTGCGTGGCAGAACGTCGAGACCATGGACCCCGATCTGCGGGCGTTCTATGAGTACAACTCGATGCACATGGAACCGTGGGACGGCCCGGCCGGCGTGGTAATGACCGATGGCCGCTACGCCGTCTGCCTGCTGGACCGTAACGGCCTGCGCCCGGCGCGTTGGGTGACCACCACCAATGGCTTCATCACCCTCGCGTCGGAAGTCGGCGTGTGGAACTACCAGCCTGAAGACGTCATCGCCAAAGGCCGCGTCGGTCCTGGCCAGATCCTTGCCGTGGACACCGAGACCGGGCAGATCCTCGACACCGACGCCATCGACAACCGCTTGAAGTCGCGTCATCCGTACAAGCAATGGCTGCGCAAGAACGCCCTGCGCATCCAGGCGACCATGGAGGACAACGACCACGGCTCGGCGTTTTACGACGTCGATCAGCTCAAGCAGTACATGAAGATGTACCAGGTCACGTTCGAAGAGCGCGACCAAGTGCTGCGCCCATTGGGTGAGCAAGGCTACGAGGCCGTCGGTTCGATGGGCGACGACACGCCGATGGCCGTGCTGTCCCAGCGCGTGCGCACGCCGTACGACTATTTCCGCCAGCAGTTCGCCCAGGTGACTAACCCGCCGATCGACCCGCTGCGCGAAGCCATCGTGATGTCCCTGGAAGTTTGCCTCGGTGCCGAGCGCAACATCTTCCAGGAGTCGCCTGAGCATGCTTCCCGTGTGATCCTCAGCTCGCCGGTGATTTCCCCGGCCAAGTGGCGTTCGTTGATGAACCTGGAGCGTCCGGGTTTCGACCGCCAGATCATCGACCTGAACTACGACGAGAGTCTTGGCCTCGAAGCCGCTGTGCGCAACGTCGCCGACCAGGCCGAAGAAGCGGTGCGCGCCGGTCGTACCCAGATCGTGCTGACCGACCGTCACATCGCGCCGGGCAAGTTGCCGATCCACGCCTCGCTGGCCACCGGCGCGGTCCACCACCGCCTGACCGAAAAAGGCCTGCGCTGCGACTCCAACATCCTCGTGGAAACCGCGACCGCCCGTGACCCGCATCACTTCGCGGTGCTGATCGGTTTCGGCGCCTCGGCGGTCTATCCGTTCCTCGCGTACGAAGTGCTGGGCGACCTGATCCGCACCGGTGAAGTGCTGGGCGACCTCTACGAGGTGTTCAAGAATTACCGCAAAGGCATCACCAAGGGTCTGCTGAAGATCCTGTCGAAGATGGGTATCTCCACCGTCACGTCCTACCGTGGCGCGCAGCTGTTCGAAGCCATCGGTCTGTCGGAAGAAGTCTGCAACATGAGCTTCCGTGGCGTGCCGAGCCGCATCAAGGGCGCGCGTTTCGTCGACCTCGAAGCTGAACAGAAAGCCCTAGCGGCCGAAGCCTGGAGCGCGCGCAAGCCGATCCAGCAAGGTGGCCTGCTCAAGTTCGTGCACGGTGGCGAATACCACGCCTACAACCCGGACGTGGTCAACACCCTGCAAGCCGCCGTGCAGCAGGGCGACTATGCCAAGTTCAAGGAATACACCACGCTGGTGGATAACCGTCCGGTGTCGATGATTCGCGACCTGTTCAAGGTGAAGACCCTGGACACGCCGATGGACATCGACCAGGTCGAGCCACTGGAGTCGATCCTCAAGCGTTTCGACTCCGCCGGTATTTCCCTCGGCGCCTTGTCGCCTGAGGCTCACGAAGCCCTCGCCGAGGCGATGAACCGCCTGGGCGCGCGTTCCAACTCCGGCGAAGGCGGTGAAGACCCGGCACGCTACGGCACCATCAAGAGCTCGAAGATCAAGCAAGTGGCGACCGGGCGTTTCGGGGTCACCCCGGAATACCTGGTCAACGCCGAAGTGCTGCAAATCAAGGTCGCCCAGGGCGCCAAGCCGGGTGAAGGCGGCCAGTTGCCGGGTGGCAAGGTCAACGGCCTGATCGCCAAGCTGCGTTATGCGGTGCCGGGCGTGACCCTGATTTCGCCGCCGCCGCACCATGACATCTACTCGATCGAGGATTTGTCGCAGCTGATTTTCGACCTCAAACAAGTCAATCCGCAGGCGCTGGTCTCGGTGAAACTGGTAGCAGAAGCCGGCGTTGGCACCATCGCCGCCGGTGTGGCCAAGGCCTATGCCGACCTGATCACCATCTCCGGCTACGACGGCGGCACCGGCGCATCGCCGCTGACCTCGATCAAGTACGCTGGCGCGCCTTGGGAGCTGGGCCTGGCCGAGACTCACCAGACCCTGCGTGGCAACGACCTGCGCGGCAAGGTTCGGGTGCAGACCGATGGCGGCCTGAAAACCGGCCTCGACGTGATCAAGGCGGCCATCCTCGGCGCCGAGAGCTTCGGCTTCGGCACCGCGCCAATGATCGCCCTGGGCTGCAAATACCTGCGCATCTGCCACCTGAACAACTGCGCCACCGGCGTCGCGACGCAGAATGAAAAGCTGCGCAAGGATCACTACATCGGCACGGTCGACATGGTGGTGAATTTCTTCACCTACGTCGCCGAAGAAACCCGAGAGTGGCTGGCCAAGCTGGGCGTGCGCTCACTCGAAGAGCTGATCGGGCGTACCGATCTGCTGGACATCCTCGAGGGCCAGACCGCCAAGCAGCATCACCTGGATCTGACGCCGCTGTTGGGCAGCGATCACATTCCGGCGGACAAGCCACAGTTCTGCGAAGTGGACCGCAACCCGCCGTTCGACAAAGGCCTGCTGGCCGAGAAGATGGTCGAGATGGCCGCCTCGTCGATCAACGACGCCAGCGGTGGCGAATTTGCCCTGGATATCTGCAACTGCGACCGCTCCATCGGCGCACGGATCTCCGGCGAAATTGCACGCAAGCATGGCAACCAAGGCATGGCCAAGGCGCCGATCACGTTCCGCTTCAAGGGCACCGCTGGCCAGAGCTTCGGGGTCTGGAACGCCGGTGGCCTGCACATGTACCTGGAAGGCGACGCCAACGACTACGTCGGCAAGGGCATGACTGGCGGCAAGCTGGTGATCGTCCCGCCGGCCGGTAGCGTCTACAAGACGCAGGACAGCGCGATTGTCGGGAACACCTGCCTGTACGGCGCCACCGGTGGCAAGTTGTTCGCCGCCGGTACCGCCGGCGAGCGTTTCGCCGTGCGTAACTCGGGTGCCCACACCGTGGTGGAAGGCACTGGCGATCACTGCTGCGAATACATGACCGGAGGCTTCGTCGCCGTTCTGGGCAAGACCGGCTACAACTTCGGTTCGGGCATGACCGGCGGTTTCGCCTATGTGTTGGACCAGGACAACACCTTCGTCGACAAGGTCAACCACGAGTTGGTCGAGATCCAGCGGATCAGCGGCGAAGCCATGGAATCCTACCGTAACCACTTGCAGCACGTGCTGGACGAATACGTCGAGGAAACAGGCAGCGAATGGGGTCGCAACCTCGCTGAAAACCTCGATGATTACTTGCGTCGTTTCTGGCTGGTCAAGCCCAAGGCTGCCAACCTGAAATCGTTGCTTTCCAGCACCCGTGCCAACCCGCAGTGATATGCGCCTGAAGAGTTTGATGAGGTTTTAACATGGCTGAACGTCTGAATAACGACTTCCAGTTCATCGATGTCGGGCGCAAGGATCCGAAGAAGAAACTGTTGCGTCAACGCAAGAAAGAGTTCGTGGAAATCTACGAACCCTTCAAACCCCAGCACTCGGCCGATCAAGCCCACCGCTGCCTGGGATGCGGTAACCCGTATTGCGAATGGAAGTGCCCGGTGCACAACTTCATTCCCAACTGGCTCAAGCTGGTGGCCGAGGGCAACATCCTCGCCGCCGCCGAGCTGTCGCACCAGACCAACACCCTGCCGGAAGTCTGCGGTCGGGTGTGTCCGCAAGACCGTCTGTGCGAGGGCGCCTGCACCCTTAACGACGGCTTTGGCGCGGTGACCATTGGTTCGGTGGAGAAGTACATCACTGATACCGCGTTCGCCATGGGCTGGCGCCCGGACATGTCCAAGGTCAAGCCGACCGGCAAGCGGGTGGCGATCATCGGCGCCGGGCCGGCTGGCCTGGGTTGTGCCGACGTGCTGGTGCGCGGCGGCGTGACGCCGGTGGTGTTCGACAAGAACCCGGAAATCGGTGGCCTGCTGACCTTCGGCATCCCCGAGTTCAAGCTGGAAAAGACCGTGCTGAGCAATCGTCGCGAAGTCTTTACCGGCATGGGCATCGAGTTCCGCCTGAACACCGAGATCGGCAAAGACGTGACCATGCAGCAACTGCTCGAAGAATACGATGCGGTATTCATGGGCATGGGCACCTACACCTACATGAAGGGCGGTTTTGCCGGTGAGGATCTGCCGGGTGTCTACGATGCCCTGGATTTCCTGATCGCCAACGTCAACCGTAACCTGGGCTTTGAAAAGTCGCCGGAAGATTTCGTCGACATGAAAGGCAAGAAGGTCGTGGTGCTGGGCGGTGGTGACACCGCGATGGACTGCAACCGTACGTCGATCCGCCAGGGTGCGAAGTCGGTGACCTGTGCTTATCGGCGTGACGAAGCCAATATGCCGGGCTCGCGCAAAGAGGTGAAGAACGCCAAGGAAGAAGGTGTGAAATTCCTCTACAACCGTCAGCCGATCGCTATCGTCGGCGAAGACAAGGTCGAGGGCGTGAAGGTGGTCGAGACCCGTCTCGGCGAGCCCGACGCCCGTGGTCGTCGCAGCCCCGAGCCGATCCCGGGTTCCGAAGAGATCATCCCGGCTGATGCCGTGGTCATCGCGTTCGGTTTCCGCCCGAGCCCAGCGCCGTGGTTCGAGCAGTTCGAGATCCAGACCGACAGCCAGGGCCGCGTCGTCGCGCCCGAACTGGGCCAGT
Organism: Pseudomonas sp. GQ91; assembly: GCF_059758795.1. Taxonomy (NCBI): domain Bacteria; kingdom Pseudomonadati; phylum Pseudomonadota; class Gammaproteobacteria; order Pseudomonadales; family Pseudomonadaceae; genus Pseudomonas; species Pseudomonas sp. GQ91. The sequence goes on along the minus strand of NZ_JCAXED010000005.1, from coordinate 272,385 downwards.
ACAAACACCAGACCAGCAACCCGAAGATCTTCGCCGGTGGCGATATGGTGCGCGGCTCCGACCTGGTGGTAACGGCGATCTTCGAAGGGCGCAATGCCGCCGAAGGGATCCTGGATTACCTGAACGTCTGATCCTGATCCCAGTTTGGAAGGGGATCAAAATGTGGGAGGGGGCTTGCTCCCGATAGCGGTGTATCAGTCACCCGATTCATTGACTGACACACTGCTATCGGGAGCAAGCCCCCTCCCACATTTACTTTGCAGTGCGTTCATGCCCGCGACAAATTGACCCGATAGACAAAAGGCACGGCTCTTGCCGTGCCTTTTACGTCCGGCTCTGAGAAAATGCCCGCACTTTTTTTGCGGATGCCGACATGACTGCCCTCAAGAACGACCGTTTCCTTCGTGCCCTGCTCAAGCAACCCGTGGATGTCACCCCCGTGTGGATGATGCGTCAAGCCGGTCGCTACCTGCCGGAATACCGCGCCAGCCGCGCCCACGCCGGTGATTTCATGAGCCTGTGCATGAACCCTGCGTTCGCCTGCGAAGTCACAATGCAACCGCTGGACCGTTATCCTCAGCTGGATGCGGCCATCCTCTTCTCCGATATCCTGACCATCCCGGATGCCATGGGCCAAGGCCTGTACTTCGAAACTGGCGAAGGTCCGCGTTTCAAGAAAGTCGTCAGCACCCTGGCCGACATCGAAGCCCTGCCGATCCCCGATCCCCACAAGGACCTGGGTTACGTGATGGACGCGGTCAGCACCATTCGCCGCGAACTGAACGGCCGCGTACCGCTGATCGGCTTCTCCGGCAGCCCGTGGACCCTGGCCACCTATATGGTCGAAGGCGGCTCGTCGAAAGACTTCCGCAAGACCAAGGCCATGCTCTACGACAACCCACAGGCCATGCACCTGCTGCTGGACAAGCTGGCGCAGTCGGTCGTCTCTTACCTCAACGGCCAGATCATGGCCGGCGCGCAAGCGGTGCAGATCTTCGATACATGGGGCGGCAACCTGTCGGCGGCGGCGTACCAGGAGTTCTCCCTGGCTTATATGCGCAAAATCGTCAGCGGCCTGATCCGCGAACACGAAGGCCGCAAGGTCCCGGTGATTCTGTTCACCAAGAATGGCGGCCTGTGGCTCGAAAGCATCGCCGATGCCGGCGCGGATGCCCTGGGCCTGGACTGGACCTGTGATATCGGTGAAGCCCGCCGTCGCGTCGGTAACCAGGTCGCCCTGCAAGGCAACATGGACCCGACGGTGCTGTACGCCAAGCCCGAGGCAATCCGCACTGAAGTCGGCCGCATCCTCGCCAGCTACGGCAAGGGCACCGGGCATGTGTTCAACCTCGGCCACGGCATCACCCCGGAAGTCGATCCAGAACACGCCGGCGCTTTCCTGCGCGCGGTGCATGAGCTGTCGGCGCAGTATCACGAGTGATCGCAGCCCGGCCCCAATGACAACCTAGTCCGTGGCAAGAGGGCTTGGCCTTGTGGCAAGGGAGCTTGTCCTGTGGCGAGGAGGCTTGTCCTGTGTCGAGGGGGCTTGTCCTGTGGCGAGGGGGCTTGTCCCCCGTTGGGCTGCGTAGCAGCCCTCAAACCATTCACCACGGCTGACGGACCATAGAGGTCTTTTTTGGGGCTGCTACGCAGCCCAACGGGGGACAAGCCCCCTCGCCACAGACCAAACCCATTACACAGACCAAACCCATCACACAGACCCAACCCATCACCACAGGACAAGCCCTCAACCCACAAAGCGGTCTCAGGCGTGGTTGAGCGGTGCCAACTTCGCCAGCTTCAGCGCCACCAGCAACGCCACCAGCAGCAGTGCGACGATAAACCCGCCAATCCCGCTCCATCCCGCGTAATGCCAGAAGAACCCGCCTGCCGTACCGGCGATGCTGGAGCCCGCGTAGTAGCTGAACAGGTACAACGACGAGGCCTGGCCCCGGGCTTTGCGCGCCCGGCGACCAATCCAGCTGCTGGCCACCGAGTGGGCGCCGAAGAAGCCGAAAGTGAACATCAGCATGCCGAGGAACACCAGCGGCAGCGGGGTGAATAGCGTCAGTGCGATCCCGGCGAGCATCAGCACGATAGTGGCCCACAACACGCGACGGCGACCCAGGCGGTCAGCCAGGGCGCCGATCTTCGCCGAGCTGTAGATGCCCGAGAGGTACACCACAGAGAGCAAGCCCACCACGGCCTGGCTCAGGTCATAGGGAGCGGCGAGCAAGCGATAGCCAATGTAGTTGAACAGGGTCACGAAGGCGCCCATCAACAGGAAGGCTTCGAGAAACAACCACGGCAATCCCGCATCCTTGAAATGCATGATAAAGCCATTCATCAGGCTGCGCGGCTTGAGGCTGCTGGCGCGGAAGTTGCGCGATTCGGGGAGGATTTTCCAGAACAGCGTTGCCGCGATCAGGGCCACGGCACCGATGATCAGCATCGCGATGTGCCAACTGACGAAGTCGATCAGCACGCCGATGATCAAGCGCCCGCTCATGCCGCCAATGGCGTTACCGGCGATGTACAGGCCCATGGCCAGGCCGAGGTGCTGCGGATGGATCTCTTCGCTCAGATACGTCATCGCGACCGCAGCCAGCCCACTCAGGGACAGCCCCACCAGCGCGCGCATTAACAGAATCCCTTCCCAGGTCGGCATCAGGCCGCTGGCAATGGTGCAGGCGGCAGCGCAGAACAGCGCCGCCACCATCACCGGCTTGCGCCCGAGACGGTCGGAAACCGGCCCGGTAATCAGCAGGCCAAAGGCAAGCATCGCGGTGGACACCGAGAGGATCAGGCTGCTCTGTGCCGCGTTGATGGAGAACTCCCGGGACAGTACCGGCATCATCGGTTGTACGCAGTAGAGCAAGGCAAACGTGGCAAAACCGCCGGCGAACAGCGCCAGCACCGTGCGCATGAACAGCGGCGTGCCTTTTTCGATATAGGCATCCTCAAGCTGCGCGACGACCTCATCCAGGGCTGTGGGCGGGCGTTCTTGGGCAAGTGTGGCGACAGCAACTTTCACGCGGGACCTCGGGGAGGAAAAGCCGCCAGGACTGGCAATGGGAAAAAGAATATAGCTGGCTAATGATTCTTTCCAATATATTGTTCGACCTGTTTGATAGCTTTTACGACCTAATGAGGTTTTCATGGAATTGCGCCATCTGCGCTACTTCATCGCCGTGGCCGAAGAGTTGCACTTCGGTCGCGCCGCCCAGGTGTTGGGCATCTCGCAACCGCCGTTGAGCCAACAGATTCAGGCGTTGGAGCAGCAGGTGGGCGCGCGCTTGTTCGAGCGTACCAATCGTCGGGTCGAACTGAGCGAAGCCGGACGATTGTTCCTGCATGAAGCGCGCCTGGTCCTGGCGCAGATGGACAAGGCCGCGGACGTGGCCCGCCGGGCGCAATTGGGCGAACTCGGTGAGTTGAAAATCGGCTTCACCTCTTCGGCACCGTTCAACGCCAGCATTCCACAGGCGATTTTTGCCTTTCGCCAGGCCTTCCCGGCGGTGCACCTGAGCCTGCGGGAAATGAGCAGCACCGAAGTGGCGCAGGCGCTGGTGGATGAGTCGATCCAGGTCGGGTTGATGCGTCCGCTGCCGTTGCCTGATTCGTTGAATGTCGTGGAGCTGATGCGTGAACCGCTGGTCGCGGTGCTGAGTGCCGGTCACCCGCTGGTGGAAGGCAGCGAGCGCGGTTTGCATCTGGCGCAGTTGGCCGAAGAGCCTTTCGTGTTCTTCCCGCGCGCCTACGGCAGTGGTTTGTACGCCCAACTGCTGACCCTGGCCCGCGAGGCCGGCTTCACCCCGCATTTCGCCCAGGAGGCCGCCGAGGCGATGACCATCATCGGTCTGGTGGCCGCCGGGCTGGGGGTTTCAGTACTGCCAGCCTCGTACCAGCGTATCCGCATCGACGGCGTGGTCTACCGAACGTTACTCGATCAGGAGGCGGTGACGGCGGTGTGGCTGGTGCAGCGCAAAGGCCAGCCCTCGCCCATGGCCAAGGCGTTTGTCGAGCTGCTGACGCGTAAGGCGGTGCTGTAGCGGCAATGGTGAAAATGCGCAGAACATTGTAGGAACGAGGGGGCGCCTAGCCCTTGCTCGCGAAAAACGTCAACGATAGCGCGTGTATTCAGGATAAACGCGGCGCCTTAGCGTTCTTCGCGAGCAAAGGCTAGACGCCCTTTGTCATTTCTGGTGTTTCAATTCTGCTTCGAAGTCCCGGTTTCCTTGAACAGCTGCGCCGCCGAGCCTGCTTCGCTCACGCCGTTGGCGCGCAAGCCGGCGAGGATGTCGCGATCGAGCATGCTCACCCAGCGGTTGTAGTTGCGATGAATCTTGCCGTTCTTGTAGCCCAGGTCGCGGCTGTCGCGGTAGGTGATGGCGTAGTTGTTGCCGGTGTAACGGATGTCGATTTCGGCGTGGTAGCGGTTGCGCACGGTGATTTCAGCCTGGATCAGGCCTGGGTCGGCGCGTTGCACGGTCCATTGGCGTTTATCCAGGGCGGCGAGGATGCTCTGTTTCATTTTCGCTGCACTGACCTGCTCATTGGCCGTCAGCGCGTGCTGGGTGTTGAGTACTGGTTTGCTGGTGCAGCCGGCAACGGTCAGCAGGGTCAGGACAATCAGGGTAGCGCGTAGCAAGGAAGACATTCCGTTTCTCCAGTCAGTTAAAAGGCTTGCTGCCAGCGGCGAAAGATCAGCGAAGTATTGACGCCGCCGAAGGCAAAGTTGTTGTTCATCACGTAATCGTTGTGCATCTGGCGAAACTCGCCTTGCAGGTAGTCCAGCTCGCCACAGCGCGGGTCGACGTGATCCAGGTTGAAGGTCGGCACGTATTGATCGCGGTTCATCATTTCGATGCTGAACCATGACTCCAGCGCGCCGCAGGCGCCCAGGGTATGGCCGAGGAAACTTTTCTGCGAACTGATGGGCATGCGGCTGCCGAACAAGCTGTGGGTGGCCAGGGTTTCGGCGATGTCGCCCTGTTCGGTGGCGGTGCCATGCCCGTTCACATAACCGATGGCCGCCGGTTGCAGGTTGGCGTCTTCCAGGGCCAGCTCCATCGCCCGGCGCATGGTGGCCTGCTCGGGGCGGGTGGTGTGCTGGCCGTCGGCGTTGCTGCCAAAGCCGACGATCTCGGCGTGGATATGCGCACCGCGCGCCAGGGCGTGCTCCAGCTCTTCGAGCACCAGCATGCCGCCGCCTTCACCGATCACCAGCCCATCACGGCCATTGTCGTAGGGACGCGGGCTGGTTTGCGGCGCGTCGTTTTTCAGGCTGGTGGCGTAGAGTGCGTCGAACACCATGGCTTCAGTCGGACACAGCTCTTCCGCGCCGCCGGCGAGCATCAGCGGCAGCCGGCCGAACTTGATGGCTTCGTAGGCGTAGCCGATGCCCTGGCTGCCGCTGGTGCAGGCGCTGGAAGTAGGAATCAGGCGCCCAGTGAGACCGAAGAAAATACTGATGTTGGCCGCCGTGGTGTGCGGCATCATCCGTACGTAGGAGTTGGCATTCAGCCCTTCGGCCACGGAATTGAGCAGCATGTTGCCGAAAGCCTTGATCTCGTCGGTGCTGCCGGTGGACGAGCCGCACGCGACGCCCATGCGCCCGTCCTTGATCGACGGATCGCCCAACAGGCCCGCGTTGTGCAACGCCTGTTCCGCCGCCCACACCGCCAGCCTGGACACCCGGCCCATGCTGCGCAGCTGTTTGCGGGTCCAGTGGGCCGGCACCACGAAATCATCGATAGGCCCGGCCAGTCGGGTATTCAACTCGCTGAACCGATCCCACTCATCCATGCGCCGAATGCCGCTACGGTTAGCGCGAAAATTGGCGACGATGCTCTCCCAGTCGCTGCCCAGGGACGTGACGCCGGCCATGCCGGTGACGACCACACGTTTCATCAGCACAGGCCTCCGTTGACTGCCAGCACCTGGCGCGTGATGTAGGCGGCTTCGGCGGACATCAGGAAATTCACCGCGCCAGCCACTTCTTCCGGCGTGCCCATGCGTTGGGCGGGGATCATCTTCAGCAGTTCTTCCACTGGCACGTTCTCATCGAGCATTGCGGTGTCGATCAAGCCGGGAGCCACGCAGTTGACGGTGATCCTGCGCTTGCCGAGCTCGATCGCCAAGGCTTTTGCGGCACCGATCAAGCCGGCCTTGGAAGCGCTGTAGTTGACCTGGCCGCGATTGCCGATCAGCCCGGAGACCGAGGTGATGCAAACAATCCGCCCGGCGGCGCGACGCCGAATCATCGGCATCATCACCGGGTGCAGCACGTTGTAGAAACCGTCGAGGTTCGTGCGCATCACCACGTCCCAGTCGTCTTCCGAAAGGGCCGGGAATGCGCCGTCGCGAGTCAGTCCCGCATTCAGCACGACCCCGTAATAGGCGCCATGTTCTTCCACGTCCGCTTCCAGGATTGCCTTGCAGCCAGGGCGATCCGAGACGTCGAACTGCAGCACCCGAGCCTTGCGCCCAAGGGCCTGGATCTCGGCTTGCACGGCATCCGCCTCGGCGCGCCCCGTGCGGCAATGCAGCACGATGTCATGGCCGGCTTGGGCCAGGCGCAAGGCAATGGCGCGGCCGATGCCTCGGCTGGAGCCGGTGACCAGTACGGATTCACTCATGACGCGTGTCCTTCGATTCAGCTAAATAGTTGGCCGCCTGGGGCGGTCGAAATACGTTCAGGCGCGCGCTGGCCTGGATCCCGTCGCCCGTCAGGTGGCATTCGAACACACCCATGCCGTTGTCGTCTTCCAGGGAGCGCAGGCCGTGGATGTTCAGTTCGGCGCCGGCAGGGAAATGCTCGACGTTGCACTCGAACTTGCGGGTGCCGAGCAAAAAGCCCAGCGCCACCGCTTCGCCCTTCTGGCGCGCATGACAGCCCGCGTAAGCGGCGACGCTCTGCGCCATCAGCTCAATACCGACCCAGGCCGGCAGGCTCCCGTCTTCGCGGTTGAACAAGCCGCCTGGCTTGACGGTGAGGCGGGTGTGGATCCGCTCTTCGTCGAAGGCCAGGACCTGGTCGATGAGGATCATGTCGGCGGCGTGAGGCAGTAGCTCGGCGAGTGACCAGTCGCTCATGGGGCATCTCCGATAATCAGGCTGACATTGTTGCCGCCGAAGGCAAACGAGTTGCTCATCAGGCAGCGTTTTTCCAGGCGCGCCCCGGTTGTTGCCCACTGCAAGGCGGGTAGCGCCGGGTCTGGCTGCGCGTCCCAGATATGCGGCGGCATCAGGCCCTGGCACAGGCTCAGCCAGCAAAACGCAGCCTCCAGCGCTCCGGCGGCGCCAAGCGTGTGGCCGGTCATGGGCTTGGTGGAAGAGCAGGCGACACCGTCTGGAAACAGCCTGGCAACCGCGAGGCTTTCCATGGCGTCGTTATGTAGGGTCGCGGTGCCATGCAAATTCAGGTAACCGATCTGCGCGGGCGCGAGGCCAGCGCTGGCCAGGGCCTTGTGCATTGCTTGCCACGCACCCTTGCCGCTGGGCTCGGGAGCGGAGATATGGTGCGCGTCGCAACTGGCGCCGCTGCCCAGCAGCGCGATCGGCGCCGGGGTCTTGCTCATCAGGAACAGCACTGCGGCTTCGCCGATATTGATGCCGTTGCGGTTGACCGAGAACGGGTTGCAACGCTGGGGCGAAACGGCTTCCAGCGAGGTAAATCCATTGAGGGTCAGTTTGCACAGACTATCGACCCCACCGCACAGCACGGCGTCGCAGATACCCAGGTCCAGCAGGCGCCGGGCGCTCATCAGCGCACGGGCGCTGGAGGTGCAGGCAGTGGAGATCACGTACGCCGGGCCGCTGAGTTGCAGCCAATCGGCGAGAAAGTTGGCCGGTGCGCCGAGTTCTTGTTGCTGGTAGTCGTAGTCGCCGGGGAAATGGTTTTCCTGCAGGTATTGGGCGATGCCGCGACTGGCCTCATCGATACCCGATGTGCTGGTGCCGAGCACAATACCGATGCGTGAAGCCCCCAAGCTCTGGATCGCCTGGCGGATCTCACCTTCGATCTGCAAGGCGGCCTCCAGCAGGAGTTGGTTGTTGCGGCTGCTCTGTTGGGCCATTTGCGGCGGTATCGGCGCCAACTCACCCAATACGCTGCCGACCGGCAACACGCGTCCGGGCACCCAGCCGCTTTCGGCGTGCATGCCCGAGCAGTCCCCGGCAAACAGGTTACGGCTGACTTCGTGCTTGTCGCGGCCCAGCGCGCAGATCACGCCGAGGGCATTGAGGTAGGCCGTCATGGGGCGTTCTCAAGCGGCGTTACATAGTAATTCAGTTGCTGGCCCCGCAGGTATACGGTGAACACCCGTGGCGCTTGATAGATGATCTGCCAATGGGGCTTGAGCACCCGCACATCATCCATCGCACGGGCGTCGGGGTAATTGCCGGAGAGTTCATCCGTCGGTGTCAGGGCAAACAGCAGCGCCGCAAACAACTCCCGCGCCTGGGGGTTGGGCGGTAACAAGCCATCTGCCTGCCAGCTGCCATCGACCAGTCTTTGCCGGGCCTGGGGGATGCCCAGCGGGTCCATCAGCGACCAGCGAATAGCCTCGGCTTCGTGCTGGATCACCAGTATCCAATCCTGGCGCTGACCGTCCTGTTCACGTTCGACATGCAACTGCAGCGGCAGGTCCAGGCTGGGACTGTGGGCGGGCAACGGCGGCTGGCTGGCGCAGGCGCTCAGCAGCAGGCAGACGCTCAGCAGCAGCCCGCGGATCATTGCGTTGCACCGGCGAGCGGCTTGCGGGCTACCACATTGACCAGGGTTTCTTCGCGCTCGCCAAACGGCTTGGGCCGACGCAGGCCCCAGCGCTCGAGCAGGCCGAAATCCGTGGAACGACTCCACCACAGATACGGGTACGAGACGTTCTGCGGGCCGAACTCGAAACCTTGCTCGCGAATCATCTCCAGGTACTCATCGGCGCTTTTTTGCACATGCATCGGATGACGGAACAGCCAGCGAATCACCCAGGTGTCGATATAGGCTTCGGTGGACTCGGCAAACAGCAGGTAGCCGCCGGGCTTGAGCACTCGATAGAACTCGTTCAGCGCCCGTTGCTGTTCCACCAGGTGATGGAATGTCTGGTGGCAGAACAGAATATCGACACTCGCATCGGCCACGTCCAGGGTGGCGCAGTCGCTGCCGATCAGTTCGATGGCGAGGTCCTGGCGCTGCGCTTCGGCGCGACTCAGTTCGAGGCTGTGGGGATCGGCGTCGAGGCCGATCAGGCGCTTGGGCGCGAACACTTGCTGCAGCAGCCGGAACGATTTGCCCTGCCCACAACCGGCATCCAGCAGCACCGGCGCGACCGGCAGCGGCTCGCTGAACAGGTTGCGCAAGTCGTTGATCGCCACGCGCAGCACGTGATGCTGCCAAGTGTGGCTGCGCAGGAACCAGAAACCGAACCTGGTTTCTTCGACGTAGTTCTTGCTCAAGTATTCCTTGTTAACCGGAGGGCTGCTCATGCGTGATCCTCTGCGCAGATTTCCGAAAGCATCCGCAGGCGGCGCTTGGGTTCGCTGACAAAAGGGTTGCGCTGGTCCCAGGCATACCCGGCGAGGATCGCGCTGATCATCCGGCGAATTTCCGGTGAGCTGTCGGCATGGAAAATCACATCTTGAAAGGTCCCGGCGTACCAACCTTCGACGTAGCAGCGGAAGGTGTCCACGCCGCGCTTCAGCGGCTCGGCGAACTCGGTTTGCCAGTCGACGCTTTCACCCTTGAGTTGGCGGTTCAGCAGGCCGGCGGCCATGCTGGCAGAACGCATGGCGATGGTCACCCCGGAAGAGAACACCGGGTCGAGGAATTCCGCGGCATTGCCCAATAGCGCAAAGCCCGGACCGTGCAAGGTGGTGACATTGGCCGAATAGCCGCCGATATTCCGCGCCGGGGTATCCCACACGGCGTTTTTCAGCACCTTGGACAGGCTGGGGGTTTCGTCGATAAAACCGCGCAGGCAGGCATCGAGATCGAGATCGCGTCCCTCGAAATGGGTCTTGGCGGCTACCACGCCGACCGAGCAGCGACCGTCGCTGAACGGGATGGTCCAGAACCAGATATCGCGCTGGGTCGGATGAGTGGTGATCAGAATCTTGGTGCGGTCGAAGCCCGGATGTTCAATGCGGTCCTCGATGTGGGTGAACACCGCCTGGCGCAGCGGGAAGTTCGACGCTGCTTCCAGGTTCAGCAGACGCGGCAGCACGCGGCCGTAACCGCTGGCGTCGAGAACGAAGCCGGCCTTGATGTGATATTCGCGGCCATTCTCCTGGCGCACATGCAGGTAGCGATGGCCGGCTGCGAAATCCACTCCGACCAGGGTCTGGCCGTAGCGGATTTCCACCCCTTGCAACGCGGCCTGATCGGCCAGCAATTTGTCGAAGTCGGCGCGCTGCACCTGGAAAGTGGTGGGCTTGCCGTTGCTGAAGGTGTCATCGAACTCAAAGGCGCTGTAGCGTTCGCCCCAGGCGAACGCGGCACCTGTCTTCAATTGGAAGCCGGCAGCATTGACGGCCTCGAGCATGCCGGCCTCCTCGATGAAGTCGATGCAGTGCGACAGCAAGCTTTCACCAATGGAAAAGCGCGGGAAGTGCTGGCGCTCAATGATCAACACATCATGCCCGTTACGTTTGAGCAGCGCGGCCGCAATGGCGCCGGACGGACCCGCGCCAATCACCACCACCTGGCGACGTTCCATTTCAACTGTGGGCACTGTTGCTCCTTGCCGGGTCGGCGATCATCAAATTCAATTCAGGAAAATCCGCGCACATCAGTGCAAGTGCTCCCGGTGGCTTGCCCACGGCGCGAGCATAAAGCTGAACGCCAGGCCGAGGCTCACCGAAAGGCCGAAGTTACTCACCGCCGGTGTACTGGAAACCGCCAGCAAACCAAAGGATAGCCATGTGGTGATGGCTGCCAGCAGCGTTCCCAGCAAGCTGACGGCGGCACCGCCGATCTGCTCGCGCATAAGAATCGCGTAGTCGACGCTGATGGCTGTCACCAGCAACAGGCCGAACAGGCTGAACAGCGTCAACGGCTGTCCCAGCCAGCCGAGACTGGCCAGGCTGCACATGGCCGCCAGCAGCGGCAGCGCGACGATACGCAATGCTCCGCCAAGCCCGAACGGCAGGAGCAGCAGCAATACGATCAGTACACAGGAGATTAATTTCAATTCAGCGGCGCTGATCTGGGTCGCGGCAAATACCCGGTTCAAATCACCCAGGCGGTCGACCAGTTTCACCCCGGGCAAATCCTCGGCCTGGACCCTCAGCAACGCCGGGTCGTTCAAGCCTTGCAGGCTGACCATCGCCGCTACGCCATCCTTGATGTCGCCCAGCCACAGCGTGCGCCACGGCTCGGCCAGCGGGCCGCGCAGTGCAGCGTCAATGTCTTGGGTGGGCAAAGCCTGCAATTGCGCCACTTCCGCCTGCAGCGCGCTGGCCGGCACACCGAGGTCGAGCAAGGGCTGCCAGAGGGGCGGCAGGCTGTTCAGGGCCTGGCGCAGCTGTTGTTGCGTGCTGGCGGGGCTGACCAACTGAGTGAGCGCCAGGTAGCCCTGCAGCTTGTCCATGTTGACCAGTTGATCCAGGCGCTGACTCAGCGCAGCCTGGCGCTCGAGCAATTGCTGTTGATTATCTGCCCGCACGAGGAAGAACTGGCTGGTGGGTTGATAGCCGGTAATCCGTGCAATGGCCTGTGCTTCCTGGAGCAATTGCGGCGGTGCGCCGATCCATTGGCGAATATCGTTTTTGCTCTGCAGTTGCCACAGTCCACCGGCACAGAACAGCAGCGCCAGTACCAGCAGCGCTGGGCTGGGCAGGCGCTTGAGCAGCGACTCGCGTATCCCCAGCAGGCACTCGGCGACCTGTAATGGCCATTGCGCGGGGCGCAGGTCCATGCCGCTGAGCAACGCCGGCAGCAGGCACACCGCCGACAAGTAGGCACCTACCAGGCCAGCGGCGGAGAACACGGCGATCTGCGTCAGCGCCGGGAACGGCGTCCAGGCCAGGGCCAGGTAGCCGATGCAGCTGGTGGCCAGGCTCAGGCTCAACCCCGGCAACGTCAGGCGCAAGGCTGGCCAACTGCGCCAGGGTTGCAGGCTCCAGCTCTTGGACAGGTAGTGCAGCGGGTAGTCGATGGCCACCCCGATCAGGCTGGCGCCCAGCACCAGGGTCATCACGTGCACGCGCCCAAACAGCGCGACGCAGGCTACCGTGCCAAACAACATGCCCACCAGCACCGGAACGAAGGCCAGCAGCACCCGCCAACGGCGAAACGCCAGCAACAGCAACAACAGGATGCCGAACGTCGCGCCGCCGCCGACCCACGTGATTTCGCGGGAGGCCTGCCGTTGGCCGTTGGCGGCATACAGCAGGCCGCTGGCCGCGAGCAGTTGCACACCTTGTTCGCCGGCCTGTTCGCGGCTCGACTGCAGCAAGGCGGCGACTTGCAGCGGCAGTTGCATATCGAACGCACTGCCGCTGGTGCGCGCCCGCAGCAGCACCCAGCTTTTGCCGTCGGCGTCGGCGATCAACGCGCCGCTGCCGATATCAAGTTGCACCGAGCCCTGGTGCGGTTGGCTGTTCTGGATGCGCCCGGTCAGGCCAAGCCAGTCGTCCTGGCTCGGTACCAGGCTAAAACCGCTGAAAGGATCGAACAATGCCTGCACCCGCTGCGCAATGAACGCCTCGGGCTGTTCGATCAACTGCTCGCGGTCCTTGGCCGAAAGCATTGCCAGGCGCCCTTGCAGCAGTTGCTTGCGCAGGGCCGGCAGGTCGGCCTGCACATTCCATGTGATTTTTTCAAACAGTCCACTGGTTTGCCAGCGCTCAGCCAGTTGTTGGGCCATGGCCAGCGCCTGTTGCCGTTCGGTGTGCCCCACCAGCACCAGCATTTCGCGGTTCAGCGGTTCTTGCATGCGCTGTTCGGCTTGAAGCTCCAGCGCGTCGGGCGTGCTGCCCGGCACCAGCTCCATCAGGTTGGCCGACAGCGGCGCACCGTTGCGCCATTGCCAGCCGGCCAGCGCCAACACGCCCACCAGCAGGATCAGGAACAGACGTGGCAACCAGCGCTCACTGGGCAAAATCGTGTTGCTCCGTCTCGCTCAAAGGGTGCTCGGCGGTGCTGTCTTGCAGGCGCAACACGGTGCTGTCGCCCTGGGTTTCCAGCAGTTCGATGGTGTGCACCAGCGTGCCGCCGTCGATATTGATTTGCGTGAAGACCTGTTTCAGCAGCAGCGAACGCGGAATCAGCGTCAGTTTCCACGCCGTGGCCGTGCCTTGCAGTTGCAACTCGAAGTCTCGCTGCAAGCCGCTGCTGTCGCCTTGCAGGACGGCGAGGAACAGGCGGTTCTGCTGCGCGCCGGCGCTTTTGTTCGGTAGCGCATGCCAGCCGCTGGCGTTGCGTCGGGCGATACCTTGGGCGTTGATCCGATAGTCTTGTTGCAACGGCGTTTCAAGCAGCCAGAGCAGGCCGTGGTCCTTGGCCAGCACGAACCTGCCTTTGCTGGTCAGCGGTTGTGGCAGGGCGCGCAGGTGTTTTTCCTGGATGAAGTTGCCGTGGATCACCTCGGGCCTGGCTAACTGAGCGCTGAGTTGCTGCAGGTCAAACGCCTGGGCAACGCCTGATAAACCGAAAAACACCAACACTGTAGGCGCGAGTTTGCTCGCGAAAAACGTGAGGGCGCCGCGGGGTATCAGGCAGCCAGCATTATCGTTGAGGATTTTCGCGAGCAAGCTTGCTCCTACAGAGAACGCGGTCAGCATTTCAAGACTCTCTCTACGGCATCGATGAACACCTTGGGCGAGGCCAGCTGCATCTCGCGACTGGCGATCTCGACCGCCACTTGCACGGTGCTGGCGCGGGTCAGGCGTTCGCCGCTGGCGAGGTCGCTGATCAGGTAGTTGACCTTCAAACGGTTCTCCCACTCCACCAGGCTGGCGCGCACATTGATTCTTTGACCAAAGGTGGCGCCGCGCACGTAGCGCAGTTGCATGTCGATCACCGGCCAGGCATAGCCGGATTCCAGCATCGCCGTGTAGTCATGGCCGATCTTGTCCAACAGTGCGCAGCGCGCGACCTCCAGGTACTTCACATAGTGGCCGTGCCAGACCACGTGCATGGTGTCGACATCAAAAAACGGCACGAGGATTTCAGTGTCGCTGTGCAATACACCCTGGCTACGCATGCAGCCTCCAGTGTTGCTCGGCGATGCGTTGCAGACACAGGCGCAGTTCGCCTTCGAGGGCGCGGTCTTCGATGACCGGCGGGAAGTCCTTGGCCAGCTCTTCGTGCATGGCCGCCAGGGCCGCTGGCAGCGGACGTGCGTCGGCGGCCTGGGCGCGCAGCCACACACCTTGATTGGCGGCGAGCAAGGTGGCGGCGGCAACCTGCTCGGTCAGCTCGAGGACGCGGATTGCATCGCGGGCGGCAATCGTGCCCATGCTCACCTTGTCCTGGTTATGGCACTCGGTGGAACGTGAGAACACGCTGGCCGGCATGGTGTTTTTCAGGGCTTCGGCGGTCCAGGCGCTGGTGCCGATCTGCACCGCCTTGAAGCCGTGATTGATCATCGCGCGATCCGCCGGCGCGCCCGACAGGTTGCTCGGCAAACCGTGGTTGTAGCGCACGTCCACCAGCAACGCGAGCTGTCGGTCCAGCAGGTCGGCGACGTTGGCCACCAGGGTCTTGAGGCTGTCCATGGCGAAGGCGATATGACCGCCGTAGAAGTGCCCGCCGTGCAGCACGCGTTCGGCCTCGGCGTCGATGATCGGGTTATCGTTGGCGCTGTTGAGTTCGATCTCGATAAACGAACGCAGCCAATTCAGGCTGTCCGCCAGCACGCCGAGCACATGCGGCGCGCAACGCAGGGAGTAGCGGTCCTGCAGACGATGCAACGGCGCGGTCGGCGCGTCGATGGCCAGGTCCTTGCGCAACCAGGCGGCGACTTGCATCTGGCCCGGATGCGGCTTGGCGGCGAACAGGCGCTCGTCGAAGTGTTCCGGATTGCCCTGCAGCGCTACCACGTTCAGTGCGGTGATGCGCGTGGCCAGTTGCAGCAGGTAGTCGGCGCGGGCAAACGCCAGGCAGGCCAGGCCGGTCATCACGGCGGTGCCGTTCATCAGCGCCAGGGCTTCCTTGGGCCGCAGTACCAGCGGTTCCCAGCCCAATTCACGGTGTACCTCACCGGCAGGGCGGCGTGCGCCCCGGAACATCACTTCGCGCTCGCCGGACAGGGTAGCGGCCACATAGGACAGCGGCGTCAGATCGCCGCTGGCGCCGACCGAGCCTTCTTCCGGGATCAGTGGCAGCACATCGTATTCAAGAAACGCCTGCAGGCGCTCCAGCAACTCCACGCGCACACCGGAGACGCCGTGGCACAGTGACTGCAAGCGCGCCGCCAGCACGGCGCGGGTGGCTTGCGCATCCAGCAACTTGCCCAGGCCACAGCCGTGGAAGGTGTACAGATGCCGCGGCAGCGCTTCGACGTGCTGCAACGGCACCGCCACCACGCACGAATCGCCGTAACCGGTGGTCACGCCGTAGATCACGCCTTCCTTGTCCAGCAGCGAATCCAGGAACTGCGCGCCCTTGGCAATGCGCTGCCGATAGTCGGCATCGCCTTGCAACCGGGTTGGCGCCTGACGGTTGGCCAGGGCCAGCACGTCTTCGATGCGCAAAGGGAGTTCGCCGAAGGTTACCGGCTCAAGCGGATGCGTCGTCATCGGTCTTCCAGAAAGGGTAAAAGTTGAACCATTGTTGGGGCGCTTCCAGGCAGAAATGCCCCAGGCGTGCGGCATAGCGTGCGGTCCAGGTGGCAATCACCTGCTGGCGGTCGCTGCGCTTCCATTCGATCAACTGAGCGAAGGGCTCGATGATCAAGCGATAGCGACCCTGGTGTTTGAGGCACATCAGCAGGTTGACCGGGCATTTCAGCAAGCCGGCCAACAGCCACGGGCCTTGCGGAAACGCGGCGGAGTGGCCCAGAAAGTCCACGCGGACGGTGCGCCCGCCGTGCAGCGGCACGCGGTCACCGGCAATCGCCAGCCATTCGCCGTCATCCAGGCGCTGGCTGAGCAACAGCATGACCGCCGGGTCCAGTTCGCTGACCTGGATCAGTCGCAAGTTGGTTGCCCCGGCCTCACCCAGCAGACGATTGAAGCGTTCGGCGTGCTTGGTATGCACCAGCACGTTCATGGTGACTTTCTCGCCCAGTTCAGCGAGGGCGCGGCACACTTCCAGATTGCCCAGGTGCGCGCCCACCAGCATCTGCCCGCGCGCACTGCGCAGTTGGCCGCGCAACTGTGCCGGGTCGAGGATCTCGATCTGTTCCAGACGCAGCTTGCCATTCCACACATCGAGCTTGTCCAGCAGTGCGTCGGCAAACGCCATGAACTGGCCGAACACCCGGCGATGACTGGGGCGCAAGTCGTCGCGAGCGCTCCAGTCGGCCAGCCGCTGCTGGTATTGCCAGGCGCTCTGGCGGGCGGTGCGGCCAAACAGGAAAAAGTACAGGACAATGCCATACAGCAGCGGGCTCAACAGCCGGCGCCCGAGGAGTTTGGCGGCGAATGCGGTGAGCCGCATCAGCCACAGGCTGCCGCGCTCTTCGCGGTCGGCCCAGTGCCTGGTGTTGTCGCTCATGCCTGCCACCGTCGCCAGAGAATCAGCGGCGCACGGACCAGCATGCCGAAGAACAGCCGGGTGTGCATGGAGGAGATCAGCAGGTTGTCGTGCACCATGCGAAAGTGCGACAGGCCGTCGGCCGGGTAATGTACCTGGGTCGGCAGCCAGCGCATCGGCTGGTCACGCCAGGCCAGGCGCACGAGGATATCGGAATCGAAATCCATGCGTTTGCCGATGTTGGCCGAGTCCATCAGCGCCAGTACCGGCGCCAGCGGGTAGATACGAAAGCCGCACATCGAATCGCGAATCTGCAGCGACAGGCTGTTGATCCATACCCAGACATGGGTCAGGTAGCGTGCATACAAACGGCCCTTGGGCACGCTGTCGTCGTATTCGGGATAACCGCAGATGAGTGCTTCGGGATGGCTGCGCGAGGCGTCGAGAAAGGTTGTTACCTCCCGCAGGTCATGTTGGCCGTCGGCATCCACTTGCAAGGCGTGGCTGAAGCCCAATCGTGCCGCTTCGCGAAAGCCCGCCATCACCGCCGCGCCTTTGCCTTGATTGGTGGGCAGGGTCAGCAGCGACACGTTGTCGAGGCTTGCGAGTTGCGCCAGCACGGCGGCGCAGGCCGGGCTGCTGCCATCATCCACCAGCAGGCAGGGCAGGCCGCTGTCCAGCAGGCGGCTGACCACGGCGGGCACGGCGGCTTCGTGGTTGTAGACCGGGATCAGGGCGCAGGGATTATGCATCGGCGGCGGCTAGCAAAATCCGTCCGCTGGAGCACGCGGCCGTGCCATTGCGGTAGGCAAAGTACAATTTGCCGCGCTCGCGGTCGAAACGCAGGTGCAGTTCGATCCGATCGTCCGGGCGCACCAGTTGCTGGAACTTGAGTACTTCCATTCCGGCAAAGTCGCTCGGCAGATCGAGCAATTGCCGACCCAGGCTCAGGGCCCAATCCACTTGCACCACGCCCGGTAGCACCGGCGTCTGGGGGAAGTGACCGCTGAAATAGGCCAGGTCAGGCGGGATCGCCAGTTGCAGCGTCCATTCACCGTCGGTTTCGGCGTGTTCGAGGATGTCGGGGGCTTTGGGCCGCGGAGCCAGCAGCAAGGCCTCCACGTCAGCCTGGGGCAGTTTGCCTTGGGCATTCAACGGCAATTGCCGCAACAGCCGCCAGCGACGGGGCAGCGCCAGGGGTTCGCAGTGCTGGCTCAGGTGCTGGCGCAAGGTTTCGGTCACCGCGCGCCGGCCCTGGTTGCGCAAGGCGTGCAGGCCATCGCCGCTGAGTACCACCAGCGCGCCGAGGGAGGCACGGTTCTCTTTCACCACGCCCAGGCGGCTTTCAGCGAC
This sequence comes from Pseudomonas sp. GQ91, assembly GCF_059758795.1. NCBI lineage: Bacteria > Pseudomonadati > Pseudomonadota > Gammaproteobacteria > Pseudomonadales > Pseudomonadaceae > Pseudomonas > Pseudomonas sp. GQ91. The sequence continues at coordinate 254,393 of NZ_JCAXED010000005.1, read as the reverse complement.
CCAAGGGTGATCCATCAACGCGCGTTCGAGCATCGGCAGGGCGATGCGTTTTTCTTCCAGCTTGACGATCCGGTCCAGACGGTCCAGCAGTTCGAAGCGGCCGTCGGCGTGGAGGATAGCGGCGTCGGCGGTGTGCTCGAGGTGACCGGCGGGCAGGTACGGCGAGGCAATGCACAAAGCGCCAGCGGCGTCCTGGCTCAGTTGGACCCCGGCAAAGGGCTGCCACAGGCTTTCGCCCTGACGCCAGGCAATACCGCCGGTTTCCGAGCTGCCGAGGATTTCCGTCGGCCATTGCTGCAAGCGTTGTTGCAGGCTGCTGGCCGCGTCGCCGGGCAGCGCGCCGCCCGAGGAAAACACCCGCTTGACCGCGCTCAGCGCCGGCCAGTCGAGGTTGTCGCCCATGCGCTTGAGCAGCGCCGGGCTGGCGACCCAGGCAAAGTGCGGGTGCTGGCGGCTGACACGCTGCAAGTCCTCCGGGAAAGGCAGTTGCTGACGCACCAGCGTACGCCCGGCACACAGCGGCCATAGCACGCGGAACAGTAAACCGTAGATGTGCTGGGTGGCGACGCTGCCGATGATGCAGGCGTCTCCCAGATCGGCGCCCCACAGGGTTTCCAGGGCCTGGACCTCAGTGGCCAGTTGGCCCAGGGTTTTGTCGATGCGCTTGGGGTCGCCGCTGGACCCGGAGGTGCACAGGCTCAGTTGGCCAGCGTGCAGATCCAGGGCGCCAGCGCTGAGCGGCGCCTGGTACAGCGCGTCGAGATCGCTGGCCTCGGTCAGCCAGGCGTCGACTTCATGGGCCCAGCGTTGGCGCGTCTGGGGTTGCAGGTCGGCCGGCAGCAACACGCTGACGCCGGCCCGCCAGGCGCCCAGCAGGGCAATCGCCAGCAGACCGGCATCCGTCAGGTGCACGGCCAGGCGCCGAATGCCACGAGCGTGCAACCCGGCAGCCAGGCTCAGGGCGTATTCGCACAGTTGTGCGTGATTCATCGCCGGTTCAGTGGTGACCGGACGCTGTGCTACAGGCTCAAGCAGCAAGTGCTCAAGATTTACCCAATTCATACGCGGCCTCGAACCCTCTGTCGTATCAGCCATTCCACGGCAAACAACAACCCCATCAACCCGTAGGCGATCAGGCCGTTGTACAACGTCCACCAGCCCAGCGGCGCCCACAAGGTAAGCGCGGCGGCGATCAGGCCGTTACACAAGAAAAACACACTCCACGCCACGGTGACCTTGCGGGTATACACAATGGCGTTATCAGGCAATTGCGGTTCGCTCAAGCGCGCCAGGCGCTCGACCATCGGCGGGCCGTATTTCAGACTCAAGCCGAACAGCGCCAGCATGAAGGCGCTGACCAGGCTCGGGTACCAGCGCAGCAGCTGCGGATTGTCGAACCACGCCAGCATCAGGCAAAACACGATGGCGAGCACCGCCATCCAGCGTGCACCCGGGGTGCGCGCGCCGGTCAGCGCACGCAACAGCCACAGGCAGGCCAATAGCAGGCCGAATTGCCAAGGCGCAAAGTGCGCCGTGCCGAAATACACCGCGAAAGGGTACAGCAGCCCTGCCAGCAACAGACCAAGGCCGATCAGGCGGCTCATGCGGCCGGTTGGACCAGGCGGTAGACCGCCTCGACCACGTCATTGACCGTGCGCACGGCCTTGAACTCTTCGGCGGCGATTTTCTTGCCGGTCTGGCGCTTGATGTGGTCGATCAGGTCTACCGCATCGATGCTGTCGATTTCCAGGTCCTGATACAGGTTGGCATCGAGGGTGACGCGCTCAGGTTCCAGTTCAAACAATTCCACCAAGGCATCGCGCAGGGTGTTGAAGATATCGTCACGAGTTTGCATGGTCGGGTCTCAAGCTGCCTGTCTGGCCGTGACGAACGCCGCGAGGCTGGCCACGTTGATGAAGTGATTGCGGGTGTCCTTGGCGTCGGCGTCGATTTTGATGCCGTACTTTTTCTGGATCGCCAGGCCCAGTTCCAGGGCGTCTACCGAATCCAGGCCGAGGCCTTCGCCGAACAGGGTTTGCTCGTCACCGATGTCGTCCACGCTGATGTCTTCCAGGCCCAGGGCCTCGATGATCAGGGTTTTTATGTCGTGCTCAAGGCTATTTGGATTGCTCATCTTCGGCGAGCTCCTTAATGAAATAATGGTGCAGGTAATCGTTAAGCTTGCGTGAGGCTTGAGGAGGAGGCCCTTGCGTGGCAAACGTCTGTGGTTCTATATCGGCACCCACCTGCAAACTGAAGTGAAAACGGCATTTGGGGATGCGATACCAGGGTTCGGCCTTGGTCAGGGTGGTGGGGCTGACTTTGAGCACCACCGGGGTAATGACCGCGGCGCCCCTTAGCGCGATGGCGGCCGCGCCTCGATGAAAGGCTGGCGCCTGGCCGGGCACGGTGCGGGTGCCTTCGGGAAAGATAATCAGCGTCTGGCCGTTGCGCAGTGCGCCGGCGGCGGCATCGAGCATGTCGATGCTGCCGTCGTTGCTGATGTACCCGGCATCGCGCACTGGGCCCCGGGTGAAGGGGTTCTGCCACAGGCTTTGCTTGACCACGCAATTGGCCTGGCGCACCAGGCCAATCAGAAACACCACGTCGATCAGCGACGGGTGGTTGGCAATGATCATCTGGCCAGGGCGTCCGAGGTGTTCGGCGCCTTCGACGCTGTAAGTGAGAATGCCGGCACTCTGCATCATCCGGATAAAAAACCAGAACAGCCGACTGATGGTGTGACGCGCGCGCCGTTGATGCTGGCGGGCGTCTCCCGGCAGGCAACTGAGCAGCGGGAACACCAGCAGGCGCAGGCACAGGCCGCCGATGCCGAACAGGGCGAAGCTCGCCGCCGTGGCGAACAGTCGCCAGTGATAAGCGTCTCGGGGCTTGTCGGTCAGTGATTGCGTTGCCAGTTCCATACTCGGTTCTTCCAGGCATGTTGGCAGGCGTCCTGTTCGTTGAACAGCGCGCGCAGCAGGTTCAGGGCGTGAGGCCACTGGGTTTTGGTGGGTTGGACAGTCGCGGTGTGCAGCGCCAGTTGCCATTCGTCGCCTGGGGTCAACAACAGACCGAGGGCATAGGGGAAAGGTACATCGTCGATCCAGCGCGTGTAGGCCTCGGGCGGCTGTTCTTCGGTGATCACCAGCAGTACGGCTGGCGCGCCTTCGTTGAGCAGCGCGACAGCCTCCAGGACGCCGTGCTCCAGGCCGTCGCCGGCGGCCGCCAAGGCGGTCATTTCGCTGGTTTCGTTACGCAGGATCGACCACAGGCCAATCACCGCGTTATGCACCGACAGGCTGAACTGGGTGGGCGATAACGGCTGGTCCTTGGCCAGGTCGCTGAGAATCTCGAGGGTGCGCGGGGTTTCACCGTGACGCGAAACAAACACCAGCGGCAGGTCTTGCAAGCCTTCGGCCAGGGGCCAACCGACACTGAAGGCCATCCGGGCCAGGCGGCTGAGACGGCGGCGCTGCATGGCTGGCAGGAACGACACATCGGGCGCGGCTGCGCTGGGAGCCAGTAACACTGGGGCCCGGCACCATTCGCGCCAGCCGTCCACGCTGTCGAGCCCAGGGGCCCACGCGCGCCATTGAGCGATGTTGAAGTTGATCACGGAGAAGATATCCCGCCCCTGCGGGCTTCCTTGTGCAGCAATCGGCCCGGAAAACCGGGACATGGCGCAACGGCCAAGTGGCGCGCATTATCCCGGTGCTGTTGGGTTCTAGCAAACTTTGGTAAAAAAATGTTCACGGAATATTACAAATTTACCGAAATACAAACACCGATTGTCCGTCATCGGGGCAGGGGGCTGGGTGTCAGGCATTTCCGGCTTTATCGGGCTGGCGCGAGACAGAAGGGCAAGATAAAGCCTCCAATGCTGTAGTACAGGTGTGATCAAGGTAGCGAGCGAGCGCTTTTGCCCTCTACACTCGGGCATTCATTGATACACGGAGGTTTTTCCATGCGGCGCGTGGTGTTCAATCAGAAAGGCGGCGTTGGCAAGTCCAGCATTGCCTGCAACCTGGCGGCGGTCAGCGCCAGCGAAGGCTATCGAACCCTGTTGGTAGACCTCGATGCACAAGCCAACTCGACCCAGTACCTCACCGGGCTGACAGGCGACGATATCCCCATGGGCATTGCCGATTTCTTCAAGCAAACCCTGTCTTCCGGGCCGTTCTCGAAGAAAAACAAGGTGGATATCTACGAAACGCCGTTCGACAACCTGCACGTTATTACCGCCACCGCCGAACTGGCGGACTTGCAGCCCAAGCTTGAGGCCAAGCACAAGATCAACAAGCTGCGAAAGCTGCTGGACGAGTTGGCCGAGGATTACGACCGGATCTACCTGGATACCCCGCCAGCGCTGAATTTCTATGCGGTTTCCGCGTTGATTGCCGCTGATCGCGTGCTGATTCCTTTCGATTGCGACAGTTTCTCGCGTCAGGCGCTGTATGGCCTGTTGCGTGAAATCGAAGAGCTGAAGGAAGACCATAATGAAGACTTGGAAGTGGAAGGCATCGTGGTCAACCAATTCCAGGCCCGGGCGAGCCTGCCGCAGCAGATGCTCGATGAGTTGATTGCCGAGGGTTTGCCGGTGCTGCCGGTGTACCTCGCCAGCTCGGTGCGGATGCGTGAGTCTCACCAGCAGAGCAGGCCGCTGATCCACCTGGACCCACGGCACAAACTGACGCAGCAGTTTGTGGAGTTGCATAATTTGCTGGAAAACGCCTGAGCGCCTGTCGTCGAAAACAGTGCTGCCAAGACCGCACAATAAAACTGTGGCGAGGGGGCTTATTGTGGCAAGGGGGCTTATTGTGGCGAGGGGGCTTATTGTGGCGAGGGGGCTTGTCCCCCGTTGGGCTGCGCAGCAGCCCCCAAACCAGCCGCAGAGGCGTGTCTGATACACCGCATTCTTCTTTTTTGGGGCTGCTGCGCAGCCCAACGGGGGACAAGCCCCCTCGCCACATCCGTTTCAGTAAACGCCCTGGCCATGCAGCCAACTCATCAACTGCGGCAACGGCAACGCGCCGCTCTGGCGCGCCACCTCCCGGCCATTCTTGAACAGGATCAAGCTGGGAATCGAGCGAATCCCCAACTGAGCGGACAACTGCTGATTGGCCTCGCTATCGAGCTTGGCCAGCCGGCATTTACCCGCCAACTGCCCTGCTGCCTGCTCGAACACCGGCGCAAACGACTTGCACGGCCCGCACCAGTCGGCCCACACATCCACCAGCAGTGGCAAATCACCTTTGATCTGGCTGGCGTAGTCGCCCTGTTTCAGCTCAAACGGCTGGCTCAATAACACCGGTTGTTTGCAGCGCCCACACTTCGGCGCGTCTCCCATGCGTTCGCTGGGGATGCGGTTAAGACCATTGCACTGCGGGCAGGGGATCACAAGAGGATCGGACATGGAAGACTCCGTTGAAGTGGCCAATGAACTCAACTTGGAGCCTGAACGAGGGATTATCAAGCTCCGGCGGTGATGACGTGTGCACTCACATTTTCGCCAGTGCTGACGTGGTGTGTGTATCTAGGCTGATTGAGCCTATTTGAAAATGCACCATTGGTCCGTTTGCAGGTATCGCACATGGCGATAGCAGGCTGGCAGAGTATTTCAACGTGCCGGTGGACATGTTTATCCGAGAACCGCTAGGACGAGCAACTGATCTCCAGGTGCTTGCCCCAATCCGGCGGCCGCTGCGCGTATTGCTCCATTCCTGGCTGTTCTTCAAACGGCTTGCTCAACACCTCATGCAGTCGACGCACTTCGGTGTAGTCACCTGATTCAGCCGCCTGGATTGCATTTTGTGCCAGGTAGTTGCGCAAGATGTACAGCGGGTTCACCGCGTGCATCCGTTCACGGCGCTGTGCTTCGTCGCCCTTGCCTTCCCGCGCGACGCGGGCCTGGTACTCATCCGCCCACGCATCAAAGCCCGCGAGGTCGACGAAATCATCGCGCACTCGCGCCACGGCCAATGCCGCGGGCTCATCCCCCAGGCGGCGGAAGAATAGGCTGTAGTCGACGCCGCTGCCCTGCATCAGTTGCAACAGGCGCTCCACCAACTGCTGGTCGTCGTCTTCGGCGGTGGTGAAACCCAGCCGGCGGCGCATCAAGTCCAGGTAGTGCGCCTGGTACAGCGGCAGGTACAGCCCCAGGGTTTCGCGCAGCGCCTCGACGCTGATAAACGGGGTGAGCGCCTGGGCCAGCGCACTGAGGTTCCATTGGCCGATAGGCACTTGGTTGCTGAACGAATAGCGACCCTGGTCATCGGAATGGTTGCAGATGAACTGTGCGTCGAAGTCATCGAGAAAGGCGAACGGCCCGAAGTCGAAAGTGATGCCGAGGATCGACATATTGTCGGTGTTCATCACCCCATGGCAAAAACCGTAGGCCTGCCATTTTGCGATCAGCTCAGCGTTGCGTTCGACGATCTCGCGGAACATCGCCAGATACGGCTCGGGTTGTTCCTGGCATTCGGGAAAATGCAGCTTCAGGACATGCTCGGCCAGTTGCTTCTGCTGTTCGGGTTTGCGGGTGTAGTAGAAGTACTCGAAATGGCCGAAGCGGATATGACTTTGGGCCAGGCGCAGGACCATCGCGGCCCGTTCCTGTTTCTCGCGCCACACCGGCGTGCTCGAGCCGATCACGCACAGCGCGCGGCTGCTGGGAATACCCAGGGCATGCAAGGCTTCAGAGGCGAGAAACTCGCGAATCGAGGAACGCAGTACCGCCCGGCCGTCGCCCATGCGTGAGTAAGGCGTCTGTCCGGCGCCCTTGAGGTGCAGGTCCCAGTGTTCGCCGGCCTGGTTATACACTTCGCCGAGCAGCAGGCCGCGACCATCGCCCAACTGCGGGGTATAGCCGCCAAATTGATGCCCGGAATAGATCATCGCCCGTGGCTCGGCCTCGGCCCACAGTTTGTGCCCGCCGAACAGTTCGGCGAATACCGGCGTTTCGGCAATGGCCGGGTCCAGGTCAAGCAAGGCCATGGCCGCGTGGCTGGCGACCACCAGGCGCGGCTCGTCGATAGGTTCGGGGAGCACGTGGGTCGAGAAGTCGTCGCCCAGACGGGCGAAACGGTTGTCGAAGGTCAATTCGTCGAGGGCTTTCACCGGCCATCTCCAGCAGAATGTTCGGACATTCTGCTGGGCGCAGGCCAGTTAGTCGAGCTTGCTCGGCGGGGGCGGCGGTGCGTCGGCAACATCGCCGGCCGGCGGTTGTGGTGCGTCGTGGTCGCTGGCCGGACTTGGGAGGGTCGGTTGGCTTTCCTCTGCCGGCATCAGTTTGTATTCCTTGCCGTTGAGGTTCTTCAGGTAAATCTCCATCTGCCGGAACGAGATGTTGATGTTGTGTTTCTTGAACTCGCGACTGATGAAGCGGTTGATCTCGTCCAGTGCCGGGTTGCGGTCGCCGAGGTCGCGCACGTGCATGCGCAGTTCGTGCTCCAGGGTGCTTTCGCCGAAGTTGAGGAAGTAAACCAGCGGTTCCGGATCTTTCAGTACGCGGGGATTGTCGCGGGCTGCCTTGAGCAGCAAGTCCCTCACCATATCCAGATCGGAATCGTAGTCCACGCCGATTTTCAGCGTGACCCGGGTGACGGTGTCGGTCAGCGACCAGTTGATCAATTGACCTGTGATGAAGGTCTTGTTCGGGACAATGATGTCCTTGCGGTCGAAATCGGTAATGGTGGTCGCACGGATGCGGATCTTGCTCACCGTGCCTGACAGGTTGCCGATGGTGATGGTGTCACCGATGCGTACCGGGCGTTCGAACAGGATCATGATGCCGGAGATGAAGTTGGCGAAGATCTCCTGCATGCCAAAGCCCAGGCCCACTGACAGCGCGGCCACCAACCATTGCAACTTGTCCCAGCTCACGCCGAGGGTCGACAACGTGGTGACAAAGCCGACGCCTGCGATCACGTAGGACAGCAAGGTGGTGGCGGCGTAGGCGCTGCCTTGGGCCAGTTCGAGTTTGGACAGCACCAGCACTTCCAGCAGGCCAGGCAGGTTGCGTGCCAGGGCGAAGGTGATACCGATGATGATCAGTGCGCCGAGCAAGTCGCTCATGCTGATGGGCACCATGCTGATATTGGGCGCGGTACCGCTGGTGTATTCGTAGAGCGTCACGTTGTCGAGGTAGGAGAACACCGAGATCAGGTCCGACCAGACCCAGTACAGCGCCGCGATAAAACCACCGAGCAAGGCCAGGCGGATCAGGCGCATCGACTGTTCGTTGACCTGTTCGATGTCCAGGGTTGGTTCCTCGATCACCACTTCGCCGTCGCCGGCCTCCTTCGCGGCCTGGCGCTTGGCCAATGCGCGGGAGTAGGCCAGGCGCCGCGCGGCAACGCCCAGGCCACGGACGAAGGTGGCCTCGATCACCAGCCAGAACATCAGCAGGTACAGGGTGTTGATCAAGCGGTCGCTGAGCTTGAGGGCGGTGTAGTAATAACCGAAGCACACCGCGATAAACAACGCGATGGGCAGCGCGGTAAACAGCACGCCCACAGCCTTGCGAAACAGCGAGGCTTTTTCATGGGTCGGGCTGATGAGCAGCAAGCGACTCAGCAGCAAGGCCATCAAGGCGTAGCAGGTCAGCACCACGGCGATGCCCAGGACGTCATCCGCCAGCGCCGCCGGTTGATGTTCGGCGATGGCCACCACGGCCACCAGCGCCAGCACCACCAGCCCGAGTCTGCGGATCCAGCCCTGGAGAAATTCGACCTGGGGCTTTTCCCAGCGAAAGTGCAGTTCGGCGACGCCGCCCGGCGCAAGCACCCGGTAGGCGGTATAGAACACCAGCCACGCCTGGGCGATCTGCAGCAGCGCCGCGCCGAGGTTGGCGTTCTGTCCGCGGGCGTCGATTTGCAGGGCGTAGCCGCAGAGGGCCAGGCCGAGTGCAACGGGCATCGCCAGCAGGATATTGACCAGGATGGCAATCGGTGTGTGCCATTGGCTGTCACGTTTGAAGTGGCCGATGTCCAAGTGGATTTTTTTCAGCCGCTCGTACAGGTTGCTGCGTCGCCACAACAAGGCGCCGATCAGCAGGAGCAAGGGCAAAAACAGCAGCGGGCGCTGCGTCAGGCCGTCGTACAGCTCGCTGACGCTGGAAGCCCAGGGCAGGGTGTCGATCTGTTTTTTCAGACGTGAAGGGACGGTTTCCAGCCATTCAGTATCCAGCGGCTTGTTGCTGGGGATCCAGAACATCTGCTCGTCGAGGGTTGCACGCAGGCTGGTGGCGGTACTGAGGAGTTGTTTCTGGTTCAGTTGCAAGGTGATGGATTCGTTGAGCAGCGAACTCAACTCGCGACTCAGGCGCTCCAGCAGGTCGCTGCGGGTCATCGCCAGTTCCAGCAGGGTGCGCCGCAGTTGTGGCGTGACCTGATCTTCTGGCTGATCCTTTAGCAAATTGTCGACGTAGCGGCTAGGCGGGTTGATCAGTTCTCGCTGCTGGTTGACCTCGAACTGATACAGGCGAATGTTGGCGATATCATCCGCCAGATCACGGTCTACCTTCAGCTGTGGCAATGCCTGCTTTTGCTTATAAAGAATCTTCGACAGCAACAGGCTGCCCTGGAGCACGTTGATCTGCTCGTCCAGCGCCGCATCGCTTTGGGTCACGTTGTCCAGCATTTGCTTGGTTTGCAGGTTCTGCTGGGTCAGTTCATTGAGCCGGTCAGTGCCTTTGAGCAGGTAGTCGGAGAGCTTCAGGTTGGCGGCGCTTTCCGTGGCCAGCAGGCTGCTGCCACCGGCTTTCTGCGCTTCGATGGATTGCTGGGTCACCGTCTCCTGGGACTGGGCCAGGCGCTTCTGGTTGATCAGGGTTTGCAGGTCCTGGATTTCCTGTTCCAGGCGGGCGGTTTTTTCCGCCGCCAGATCATGCTGGCTGTTACCCAGGTCTTGCAGCTGGCTGTTGCCCGCCAGTTCCTGGCGACGCAGGGGGATCAGCGCATTGAGCGCCGCCAGTTCGGCATTCAGTTGGTTGCGTTGGTCGCCGCTCAGGGGCTTGCCCTCGTCCTTGCCGGCCTTGAGGGTGTTATTGATCTGCTGGATGCGGGTCTGGCTGCTGCTGATTTCAGTCTGCGCACGCTCCGGACGTGTCTGGGCGGCGATGCTCAGGCTGTTGGCATCGGCCAGTTCTTTCTGCAGGTCGCCTTGCTGGGTGCTGCGCTGCACCAATAGTTGCTCAAGCTGCGGCACCGGCAAGTTGGCATAACGTTGGGCGACCGGAATGACTTTGGTGGCCTTGACCCGGGCCAGTTCACGCTGGTTTTCCGTGGTCTGGCGTGGCGCATCCTGCAGTTGGCGCTTGAGGTCCTCCAGGCGCTGCTGGTAATCCTGCTGGTTACCGAGAAAGGTCAGGGTTTGTTGCAGAATGGTTTGCAGGGCCTTCATTTCTGCGTCAGGCAGCTTACGGTCAGGCAATTTATCCAGGGATTGCTGGACGGCATCCACGCTGGGCGGGTCGGCGGCGTACAGCGGGCTGACACAGAGGCTCAAGCCGAGCAGGGCAGTAGCTAAAAAAGTGCGCAGGATTGTCATAGAGACCGGTCGAACGAGGTGAAAAATAGGGAGCGCCCTGACGTCCAGAAGCGCGTCATCGCTCCGCAGTTTAGAGGAAGAGCCCGGGCCCCGGGCGACTTCCTTCGGGGAATCTGACGCCGACTTTGCCGATCTTGTTCCCGTCCATCATGGCGACCGTCCAAATGGTGTTGTTCCACTCGACCTGGTCGCCCACGATCGGCGCGCCACCGACTTTCTGGGTAATGAACCGGCTCAGCGGCATGTTCGGGTCGATACCGTCGAGCTTCAGCCCGTACAGCGCCGAAACCGCGCCCAGCTGGGCGTCGCCTTCCAACACGAAGTCGCCGAAGAAGCGCAAGTCAAGACCACGCTGGGGTGCCTGGCTGAACAGTTTGCCAAGCGCTCCCAAGTTGTGTTCATGGCCGATCACGCAGAGCAGATCGCCGACTTCCAGCACGGTACTACCCGACGGATGGAGCAGTTGCTGGCCGCGAAACAAGGCGGCGATACGTGTGCCTTCGGGCATTTTCAGCTCACGCAGGGCGGCGCCGATGCACCATTTTTCAGCACCCAGGCGATAAACGAAGAGTTCCCACTCGCTGGTGACGTGGACTTCCAGGGCTGCCCTGGAGATCGGCGCAGGCTCTGGCGGTACCGTCACTTTCAGCCATTTGGCGATCCACGGCAGGCTGGTGCCCTGGACGAGCAACGACACCAGTACGATAAAGAACGCCAGGTTGAAGTACAGCTGGGCATTGGGCAGCCCGGCCATCAGCGGGAACACCGCAAGAATGATCGGCACCGCGCCGCGCAAGCCCACCCAGGCGATAAAGGCTTTTTCCCGACCGTGGAAAGCTTTGAACGGCAGCAGACCGATCATTACCGACAGCGGCCGCGCGAACAGGATCATCCACAGCGCCAGGCCGAGGGCCGGCAGGGCAATCGGCAGCAGGTCGTGGGGCGTTACCAGCAGGCCCAGCACCAGAAACATACCGATCTGCGCGAGCCAGGCCATGCCGTCGAGCATGTGCAGGATACCGTGGCGACTGCGCACGGGACGGTTACCGAGCACCAGGCCGCACAAATACACCGCGAGGAAGCCGCTGCCGTGCAGGGCGTTGGTCAGGGCGAACACGAACAGACCGCCGGCGATCACCAGGATCGGGTACAAGCCGTTGGCCAGATTGATCCGGTTGACCATCTGCAACATCAACCAGCCGCCGCCCAGGCCGAGGATACCGCCGATGCCGAACTCGCGTAGCAGATGCGTCAACAGGCTCCAGTGCAGGCCGGTCTGGCCGCTGGCGAGCATGTCGATCAGGGTGACCGTGAGAAATACCGCCATCGGGTCGTTGCTGCCGGATTCGATTTCCAGGCTCGCGCTTACCCGTTCGTTCAGGCCCTTGCCGCCCAACAACGAGAACACTGCCGCGGCGTCCGTAGAGCCGACGATGGCGCCGATCAGCAGGCCTTGAATCAGGTTGAGATCAAACAGCCAGGCGGCGGCCATGCCGGTGAGACCGGTGGTGATCAGCACCCCGATCGTCGCCAGCGAGAGCGCCGGCCACAGCGCGACGCGGAAACTTGATACCCGGGTGCGCAAACCGCCATCGAGCAGGATCACCGCCAGGGCCAGGTTGCCGACGAGATACGCCGTGGGGTAGTTGTCAAAGATAATGCCGCCGCCGTCGACGCCAGCGAGCATGCCCACGGCCAGGATGATCACCAGGATCGGGATGCCCAGGCGGGACGAAAGGGAACTCACCAGAATGCTCGCACCTACCAGCAACGCGCCGATCAAGAACAGGCTGTTGATGGTTGTCGCATTCAAAGGCAGTACTCCAGAAAGAAAGGCAAGGCGCAGACTGACCATGCAGTCTGCGTGCCAGCGATTCTAACCTGTTGAATTGCGGTGCTGTCAAAAAAGGTTTTTTGCGTAATGGCTGGCAAGGGTGTCCAGTTGGCGGGCGGCCTTCACCCAAAAAACACAGCCTGAACCGCAGAGGATCTGTGGGGATTCAGGAACCAGATTGCATAAATGCAGTCACTAAGGCTCCAAAGCGTGGCCCGACCTTTAAAATCAAGGCTGCGCGCCAGGATACCCCTGGCTTCCAAGGTGAATTTTCTTTATCGTCACCGCCCTTTTAAAAAGCCCGAGAAATCAAAATGTTAGAAACATCTCTCAGCCAGCTGGAACAGCTGGTCAATGACCTGGTGCAGCAAAACCAACACCTGCTGGGCGCCAATGAGTCCCTCAAATCGGAGCTGGCCCTCGCCAAGGACGAGAACGACAGCTTGCAGCTGAGCCTCATGGAACATGAAGAAAAGCAGGGCGCTACAGCCGCGCGGATTCAGGCGTTGGTTGAGCGCGTGAGCGCAGGTCCTGTCAGCGCATGAATCCAGGCACCGAGGGGATAAAGGTCGTTTCGATTCTCGGTGAGGATTACTCGATCAAGGCACCGGACGGGGAAGACAACACCCTGATGAGCGCCGTGACGATGCTCAAGGCGTCCCTGGCCACCACCAAGAAAAAGTACCCGACGCTGATCGGCGACAAACTGCTGGTGCTGGCGGCGCTGAACCTGTGCGCCGAACAGATTGAAATGCAGCAGCGTCACCAGCAGGAGCTCGACCGTTATCAAGAGCAAGTCAGCGCCACGGTCGAGGTGATCGCCAAGGCTATCGGCCAGCCTTAGGGCTAGAACCACTCATCCTGCATCCCCAGGCATGTATCGTCGCGTGCCTCGAGAAGTGCCAGTTCGTGATGGCAGCCCGGTATTTCCCAGGTCAGGAAGTACCGGGCGGCCTGGAGCTTGCCCTTGTAGAAAGCGATATCGCCAGCGTTGCCCTCGAGCAGCCCTTTTTCGGCGCGAATCGCCTGTTCCAGCCAGCGCCAGCCGATCACCGTATGCCCGAACACTTTCAGGTACAGCGCCGAATTGGCCAGGCTGCTGTTGACCTTGCCGTGTGCCAGGTCGGTCAAGAGTCCGAGAGTGACGCTTTGCAAGCGTGCCACTAACTGTTCCAACGGTTCGCGTAACGCGCTGAGCGATGGATATTCCTGGGCCCGTGCGCCGGTTTCGGCGATCAGGCGAATCAGTTGCTTCAAGCCCGAACCGCCATTCTGTGCGAGCTTGCGCCCCAGCAGATCGAGGGACTGGATGCCATGGGTGCCTTCATGGATCGGGTTCAAGCGGTTATCGCGGTAGTACTGCTCAACCGGATATTCACGGGTATAACCGTGGCCACCGAGAATCTGGATCGCCAGCTCGTTGGCCTTCAGGCAAAACTCCGAAGGCCAGGACTTGACGATAGGTGTCAGCAGGTCCAGCAATTCGTGGGCCTGTTGGCGTCCGGCCTCGGTGTCCAGGGTCGTGGTGTCGTCGAACAGCCGCGCGGCGTACAGCCCCAGGTCGAAGGCCCCTTCGACATAGGCTTTTTGCGTCAGCAGCATGCGTTTGATATCGGCGTGCTGGATGATCGACACCGGCGCCGTGTTCGGGTCCTTGCTGTCGGGCAGGCGGCCTTGGGGTCGTTCCCTGGCGTATTCCAGGGAGTAAAGGTAACCGGCATAGCCGAGCATCACCGCGCCCATGCCGACGCCAATCCGGGCCTCGTTCATCATCTGGAACATGCAGGCCAGTCCCTGGTGAGGCTTGCCCACCAGATAACCGACACAGTCGCCGTTATCGCCGAAGTTCAGTGCCGTGGACGTGGTGCCACGCCAGCCCATCTTGTGGAACAGCCCGGCCAGCAGCACGTCGTTGCGCTTGCCGAGAGTGCCATCGTCGTTGACCAGGAACTTGGGCACGATAAACAACGAAATACCCTTCACCCCGGCGGGTGCGTCCGGCAGCTTGGCCAGCACCATGTGCACGATGTTTTCCGACAACGGGTGATCACCGCCGGAAATGAATATCTTGTTGCCCTTGAGTCGATAGGTGCCGTCAGGCGCGGGCTCGGCGCGGGTACGAATATCCGACAACGACGAACCGGCATGGGGTTCGGTCAACGCCATGGTGCCGAAGAAGCGACCTTCGATCATCGGTTGCAGGAAGCGCTGTTTCTGCTCTTCAGTGCCAAAGCTCTCGATCAGATTGGCCGCGCCCATGGTCAGGAACGGGTACGAGGTCGAAGCAGCGTTGGCCGACTGGAAGTGCGCAAAACAGGCCTGGGACAGCAGCGTCGGTAATTGCATGCCACCGACTTCGAAGCTGCGGGCCGCGTTGAGGAAACCCGCTTCGAGGAAGGCATCGACCGCCGGTTTCACTTCTGGAATCAGAATCGCCCGACCGTCTTCAAAGCGCGGCTCGTTCTCATCCCCCTTGCGGTTGTGCGGGGCGAAGAATTTCTCGGCGATGTTGCGAGCGGTGCCGAGGGCGGCGTCGAAGGTTTCGCGGTTGTGCTCGGCAAACCGCTCGCGCTGGGTCAGGCCCTCGGCATCGAGGACTTCGTACAGCTCGAAAGCCAGATTGCGGGAACTGAGCAGCGACTCGGACATGGCGGCTTACCTGTGTGGGAATAGGCCTGAGTCTAAGTGTGCGAATAAAGGCTGGATAGCAAGATTGATCTAAGTGATGGAGGGGCAGAACAGGAGCGCAGAGTTGCAGTGCAGCCAATGTGGGAGCGGGCTTGCTCGCGATAGCGGTGTATCAGACACGCATAAGGTGACTGATCTACCGCTATCGCGAGCAAGCCCGCTCCCACATTTTTTCAGTTAGCCGATGGTCATCAGGCTGGCGTTACCACCCGCTGCAGCGGTGTTCACGCTCAACGCACGCTCGATCACCAGGCGTTCCAGCGCAATGCCGGTTTCACCCGAAGACAGGCCGTGAACCCCGACAATCGCCCCACCACGCTGGGCCACTTGTTGGCAAACCCCACGCAGTTGATCGGAGTCGCCGTGGTGCAAGACCGCGTCGAAGATCACTTCGTCTTTGGTCCAGTCGGCCACACGCTTTATCTTCGCCTGAATTTCCTTCGGCAGACGTGTGAACAGTGCCTTGGTCAAGTCAGATTCCGGCCATACCGCCGAGCTGCCCACGGCCAGTACAGCCGCCAGTTGCGCCAACAGGTCGCCTTCCACGTCCGCCAGGCACAGCACGTGCTCGCGGGGCAGAATGGCGTAGCTGTTACGCTCGCCGGTCGGGCCGGCCAGTTGGCGGGTGATACCGCTTTGCGATTGGGCGGCGAACTGCACGCAGAGGGCGCTCAAGTCGCTGAACTGGTTGCTGTCGGCCCAGGCTTTCAGGGCTGTCAGCGGCTGGCTCATGGCATCCCGCAGGCGTACATCCGGTGCAGCCAAGGTGTCGGCGCGTACGAAGGATTGCTCGATTGCATCGGTAGGACGCGTCGACAACAGTCGGTACAAGTACAGCGGGCCGCCGGCTTTCGGACCGGTACCCGACAAGCCTTCGCCGCCGAATGGCTGCACGCCGACCACGGCACCGACGATGTTACGGTTGACGTAGACGTTGCCGGCATTGACGTTGTCGATCACCTTGGCGATCGTTTCGTCGATACGGGTGTGCACGCCCAGGGTCAGGCCATAGCCGGAAGCGTTGATCTGGCCGATCAACTGGTCGATTTCCTTGCGCTTGTAGCGCACGACGTGGAGTACCGGGCCGAAAATCTCACGTTGCAGCTCGTCGAAGCTCTCCAGCTCGATCAGGGTAGGCATCACGAAGGTGCCGCGCTTGATTTCCTCGCTGTCGGCAATCGCCACCTGGTACACCGTGCGGCCTTTGTCGCGCATGCCTTGGATGTGTTTCTCGATACCGGCCTTGGCGTCGGCGTCGATCACCGGGCCGATGTCCACGGACAAGCGCTCAGGGTTGCCGAGACGGCATTCAGCCATCGCGCCCTTGAGCATTTCGATGACGCGATCAGCAGAATCTTCCTGCAGGCACAGTACGCGTAGGGCCGAGCAGCGTTGACCGGCGCTGTCGAAGGCCGAGGAAACAACGTCGATGACCACTTGTTCGGTGAGTGCCGACGAGTCGACGATCATCGCGTTCTGGCCACCGGTTTCGGCGATCAGCGGGATTGGGCGACCTTGTGCATCCAGGCGGCCGGCGACATTGCGTTGCAGCAGGCGCGCAACTTCGGTGGAGCCAGTGAACATCACGCCCTTGACGCGCTCATCGCCCACCAGGCGGGCACCGACGCTTTCGCCCTGGCCTGGCAGCAGTTGCAGCACGCCTTCAGGAATGCCGGCTTCCAGCAGCAGGCGCACGGCCTGCGCGGCCACCAGCGGAGTCTGCTCGGCAGGTTTGGCCAGTACCGGGTTGCCTGCGGCCAGTGCGGCAGCGACCTGGCCGCTGAAAATGGCCAGCGGGAAGTTCCACGGGCTGATGCAAACAACCGGGCCCAGAGGGCGGTGCGCATCATTGCTGAAATCGTTGCGGGCCTGCACCGCGTAGTAACGCAGGAAGTCCACGGCTTCACGCACTTCGGCGATGGCGTTGGCAAAGGTCTTGCCTGCTTCACGGGCCAGCAGGCCCATGAGTGGCTGGATCTCGCCTTCCATCAAGTCGGCGGCACGTTCCAGGATCGCGGCGCGTTCGGCGGGCGGGGTGGCCTGCCAGATCGGGGCGGCGCTGAGGGCGCACTGGATCGCGTTGTCGACGTCGGCAACAGTCGCTTCCTGTACGTGGCCCACGACATCGCGGTGATCCGAGGGGTTCAGCACTGGCGATGCCACTTCATTGCTGGACTCGCAGCCTAGCATCGGCGCGGCTTTCCAGTTGTTGTGGGCGGTGGCCAGCAAGGCACAGGACAGCGATGCCAGGCGGTGTTCGTTGGCCATGTCGATGCCGGCCGAGTTGGCGCGGTCGCTGCCATACAGGTCACGCGGCAGCGGGATACGCGGGTGCGGCAGGCCGAAACCGCCTTCCAGCGTAGCCATCTGCTCGATGCTGGCCACCGGATCGGCCACCAGCTCCTGGATCGAGATGGATTGGTCGGCGATACGGTTGACGAACGAGGTGTTGGCGCCGTTTTCCAGCAGTCGACGTACCAGGTAGGCCAGCAGTGTTTCGTGGGTGCCGACCGGTGCGTACACGCGACACGGACGGTTCAGCTTGCCTTCGGAGATCTTGCCCACGACTTGTTCGTACAGCGGCTCACCCATGCCGTGCAGGCATTGGAACTCGTACTGACCGGGGTAATAGTTCTGGCCGGCGATGTGATAAATGGCCGACAAGGTGTGGGCGTTGTGCGTGGCGAATTGCGGGTAGATAACTTCCGGTACCGACAGCAGCTTGCGTGCGCAGGCAACGTAGGAAACGTCGGTGTATACCTTGCGGGTGTACACCGGATAGCCTTCCAGGCCTTCGACTTGGGCGCGCTTGATTTCGCTGTCCCAGTACGCGCCTTTTACCAGGCGGATCATCAGGCGGTGACGGCTGCGGCGTGCCAGATCGATCACGTAGTCGATCACATACGGGCAACGCTTCTGATAAGCCTGAATCACGAAGCCGATGCCGTTCCAGCCGATCAATTTCGGCTCGAAGCACAGACGTTCCAGCAGATCCAGGGACAGCTCCAGGCGGTCGGCTTCTTCAGCGTCGATATTCAGGCCGATGTCGTACTGCTTGGCCAGCAGCGTCAGGGACAACAGGCGCGGGTACAGCTCGTCCATCACGCGTTCGTACTGGGCGCGGCTGTAGCGTGGGTGCAGGGCCGACAGTTTGATGGAGATGCCCGGGCCTTCGTAAATGCCGCGACCGTGGGAAGCCTTGCCGATGGAATGGATGGCTTGCTCGTAGGACGCGAGATACTTCTGGGCGTCGTGTTCGGTGAGTGCGGCTTCACCGAGCATGTCGTAGGAATAGCGGAAGCCCTTGGATTCGAATTTGCTGGCGTTGGCCAAGGCTTCAGCGATGGTTTCACCGGTAACGAATTGTTCGCCCATCAGGCGCATGGCCATGTCGACGCCCTTGCGGATCATCGGCTCGCCGCTCTTGCCGATGATGCGGCTCAGGGACGACGTCAGGCCTGCTTCGTTGTGGGTCGCCACCAGTTTGCCGGTCAGCAGCAGGCCCCACGTGGCGGCGTTGACGAACAGCGATGGACTGTTGCCCAGGTGCGGATGCCAGTTGCCGGTGCTGATCTTGTCGCGGATCAACGCATCGCGGGTGCCTTTGTCCGGAATGCGCAACAGCGCTTCGGCCAGGCACATCAGTGCCACGCCTTCCTGGGAGGACAGGGAGAATTCCTGCAGCAGGCCTTGAACAATGCCTGCACGGCCACCGGCGCTCTTCTGATTGCGCAGTTTCTCGGCAATCGAGGCCGCCAGCTTGTTGGTCGCTTCGGCCATTTCGGCGGGCAGGCGAGCCTGCTCGATCAACATCGGCACCACTTCCGGCTCGGGACGGCGGTAAGCGGCGGTGATCGACGCGCGCAGGACCGATTGCGGCAGGATGCTTTCAGCGAACTCCAGGAAGCACTGATGGGCGTGGTCGGCCTGCACCTCACCGGCGTCATCCATATCCTTGCTGGCCGAACCATTGAGCTCGGTCAGGGTTGCGCCACCCTCGAGTTTCTCCAGGTAATTGAAAATCGCCTGCTTGATCAGCCAGTGCGGCGTGCGATCAATGGAGGTCGCGGCCGCCTTGAGGCGTTCGCGGGTTGGGTCATCGAGTTTGACCCCAAGGGTGGTCGTAGCCATATTTTTATCCTCATGGGTGCCACTACTGCGTGGCATCAGCTGGCGGCAAGATTAGCTTCGCGCCGGCACAGGTGCAACCGGGTGCAACCCAATTTGTCGATGAAATTCGCGCTGCTCGTCAGGAAAACGTTGTCGCCCCGCGAAATCGGCAAGGTGCTGGTGCATTTGCTTCTGAATTCGGTTGTTTTTGCTCCGAAAAGGAGCAAAAACAGGCCGTTTGCCGAAAAACATCCTCAGGTGCAACTAAAACTCGCGAAACTGGTTGCACCTTATTTGCTTTGTTGAATAGCATTCGCGCCTAAGGTGCAACCGCCTGCAAGGGCAGGGTTCATCGGCTGATGGCTTTCCTGGGGAAACGTCAGTCATAAATGCGCGGCACGCAACTCCGTCTAACAAGCTACTCTTTTGTGGACGGACTGACAGACCGCCGCTACATAAAAACAAAGCCAGGGCGTAACTCAATGAGCGTAAGTAATCCAACCCTGATCACATTTGTGATCTACATCGCGGCAATGGTGCTGATCGGTCTCATGGCCTATCGCTCCACCAATAACCTTTCCGATTACATTCTCGGTGGTCGCAGCCTCGGCAGCGTCGTCACCGCACTCTCGGCTGGCGCCTCGGATATGAGCGGCTGGTTGTTGATGGGCCTGCCGGGCGCCATCTACATGTCGGGCCTGTCGGAAAGCTGGATCGCCATCGGCCTGATTATCGGTGCATACCTGAACTGGCTGTTCGTCGCCGGTCGCCTGCGGGTGCAGACCGAGCATAACGGCGACGCGCTGACGCTGCCGGACTACTTCTCCAGCCGTTTTGAAGACAAAAGCGGGCTGCTGCGGATTATCTCCGCGGTGGTGATCCTGGTGTTCTTCACCATCTACTGCGCTTCCGGCATCGTTGCGGGTGCGCGTCTGTTTGAAAGCACCTTCGGCATGTCCTACGAGACGGCGCTGTGGGCCGGTGCAGCTGCGACGATTGCCTACACCTTCATCGGTGGTTTCCTGGCAGTGAGCTGGACAGATACCGTGCAAGCCACGCTGATGATCTTCGCGTTGATCCTCACGCCGATCATCGTGTTGCTGGCTACCGGTGGTGTCGACACCACGTTCCTGGCCATTGAAGCCAAGGACCCGACCAGCTTCGACATGCTGAAAAACACCACCTTCATCGGCATTATCTCGCTGATGGGCTGGGGCCTGGGCTACTTCGGCCAGCCGCACATCCTGGCGCGCTTCATGGCGGCGGATTCGGTGAAGTCGATTGCCAAGGCGCGTCGCATCTCCATGGCCTGGATGATCCTGTGCCTGTGCGGGACCGTGGCTGTCGGTTTCTTCGGCATTGCCTACTTCTCGGCGCACCCGGAAGTCGCGGGCCCGGTAACCGAAAACCCTGAGCGGGTATTCATCGAACTGGCGAAGCTTCTCTTCAATCCATGGGTCGCCGGTGTCTTGCTGTCGGCCATCCTGGCTGCCGTAATGAGCACCTTGAGCTGCCAGCTGCTGGTGTGCTCCAGCGCCCTGACCGAAGACTTCTACAAGGCTTTCCTGCGCAAGGGCGCGTCTCAGGTCGAGTTGGTCTGGGTCGGCCGGATCATGGTGTTGCTGGTTGCGTTGATCGCCATCGCCATGGCAGCGAACCCGGAAAACCGTGTACTGGGCCTGGTGAGTTACGCCTGGGCTGGTTTCGGTGCGGCCTTCGGTCCAGTGGTACTGATCTCGGTCCTGTGGAAAGGCATGACCCGCAACGGCGCACTGGCCGGTATCCTGGTCGGCGCGGTCACTGTGATTGTATGGAAGCAGTTCGAGCTGCTGGGTCTGTACGAAATCATTCCGGGCTTCCTGTTCGCCAGCATTGCAATCTACGTCGTGAGCAAGCTGGGTGAGCCTACCGCCGGTATGGTTGAGCGCTTTGCCGCTGCCGAAAAAGACTACAACCTCAACAAGTGAGGCGTGTCGGCCGGCCTTGATCGTCGGTTGAACTGAAAGCGGCCCGCATCCCTGGGATGCCGGGCCGTTTTTTATGGGCTCGATTGCGCTGCTCGCCCGTTCGAGGGTGACGCTGTGCACACCGCCGGGCATCCAGCCCTGCACCTTTACCCCTGTAAAAGGTAAACTCCGCCCCCTGCGCAGGAGCAACCATGAACTATCGTCACGCCTTTCACGCCGGCAACCACGCCGATGTCTTCAAACACCTGACCTTGACCCGCCTCATCGCCCTGATGTCGCGTAAGGAGCAGCCGTTCGCCTATCTCGACACCCATGCCGGGATTGGGCTGTACGACCTGCAGGGCGACCAGGCCAACCGCACCGGTGAGTACCTGGAAGGCATCGCCCGTTTGTGGGGGGAGACGGACCTGCCGGCGCTGACCGCCGATTACCTGCGGGTGCTGCACGAGATGAATCCGGATGGGCAATTGCGCTACTACCCCGGCTCGCCAGAGCTGGCACGGCGCCTGACCCGGCCCCAGGACCGTGTATTGCTTAATGAAAAACACCCGGAAGACGGCGTGTTGCTCAAGGACAACATGAAGGGCGACCGACGGGTCAAGGTCCACCTGGGCGAGGGCTGGCATGTGCCCCGGGCGCTGCTGCCGGTACCGGAAAAACGTGCCCTGATGCTGATTGACCCGCCGTTTGAAAAACTCGATGAGATGCAGCGCTGCGCGGCGTCCCTCAAGGAGGCCGTGGGGCGTATGCGCCAGACCGTTGCCGCGATCTGGTACCCGGTCAAGGACCAGCGCATGTTGCGTCGCTTCTATCAGGACCTGGCCGGCACCGGTGCGCCGAAGTTGCTGCGAGTGGAGTTGCTGGTGCATCCGCTGGACACGCCCAACAGCCTGAACGGCTCCGGCCTGGCGATTGCCAATCCGCCCTGGGGTTTGGAGGAGGAGTTGCGTGAACTGCTGCCGTGGCTGTCCAAGAAGCTTGGTCAGACCCAGGGCGGGTGGCAGATGGACTGGCTGATCGCCGAGTAACGCAGCCTCTACTTGTATAAGCGCTTGTTGTGGCAAAGGGGCTTCTTGTGGCAAAGGGGCTTATTGTGGCGAGGGGGCTTGTCCCCCGTTGGGCCGCGAAGCGGCCCCAAATAGGCCCCACAGTATTTCCAGATAAACCGTGGAGCCTGGTTTAAGGGCCGCTTCGCGACCCAACGGGGGACAAGCCCCCTCGCCACACAAAAACCGCAACACCGCGTCAGATCGGGCAGGTCACGCCTGTGCCGCCGATACCGCAGTAGCCTTGCGGATTCTTCGCCAGGTACTGCTGGTGGTACGCCTCGGCGAAGTACACGGTCGGCGCTTCATCGATTTCCGTGGTGATCTCGCCTAGACCGGCTTTGCTCAGTTCTTGCTGATAAGCCTGTGCACTGGCTTGCGCCGCCGCCAGTTGTTCTGGGGTGGTGGCATAGATCACCGAGCGATACTGGCTGCCGATGTCATTGCCCTGGCGCATGCCCTGGGTCGGGTTGTGCAGTTCCCAGAACATCTTCAGCAGGTCTTCATACTTGACCTTGGCCTGGTCATACACCACCAGCACCACTTCGCTGTGGCCGGTCAGGCCCGAGCAGACTTCTTCATAGGTCGGGTTCGGCGTATAGCCGCCGGCGTAGCCGACTACGGTGCTGACCACGCCGTCGCGCTGCCAGAATTTGCGCTCCGCACCCCAAAAGCAACCCAGGCCGAAGATCGCGAACCCTACGTCATCGAGGAAGGGGCCCAGCAGCGGGTTGCCGTTGACGAAGTGGGTCTGTGGCAGGGCCATCGGGGTTTCACGGCCGGGCAAAGCTTGTTCTTGAGTAGGCAGCACGTTTTTGTTCACCAGAATTTCCGAGCGCAAGACCATGATCAGTCCTCTCAGTCAGATTGAGTAATGTGAGTATTCAGACCGCCAGTGTGCCCGAGTGTTACGGCGATGTCAGGCGATTGGCCCGCGAGGATAGCGTCTGAGCTTGTCCAGCAACTCGGCGCCCGGGATTGGCCGGTCGAACAGGTAGCCCTGGCCGACGTCACAGCGATGGCGGCGCAGGAACGCCAGTTGCGCGGCCGTCTCGATGCCTTCGGCGACGACCTTGAGTTTGAGGTTATGCGCCATGGCGATCACCGCCGAGGTGATTTCCATGTCGTCCTGATTGTCCGGGATTTCATGGATAAAGCTGCGATCGATCTTGATGATATCGATGGGGAATTTCTTCAGGTAACTCAGGGATGAGTAACCGGTGCCAAAGTCGTCCATCGCCAGGGTCAGGCCGAAACTCTTCAACTGGTCCAGTTGCAGGCGCGTGTCTTCGGTTGCCTCCAGCAACAGGCCCTCTGTCAACTCCAGCTCTAACAGATTGGCCGGCAATTGTTCCTCCTTGAGGATGGTGGCGATGGACGCCACCAGGTCCGGATCGGAGAACTGCTTGGGCGACAGGTTGATCGCCACCTGCAAATTGCCCATGCCGGCGGCGCTCAACTGTTTGCTCATGCGGCAGGCCTGGCGTGCGATCCATTTGCCGATGGGGATGATCAGGCCGGTCTCTTCAGCGACGCTGATGAACTGGTCCGGGCGGATCATGCCTTTTTCCGGGTGATTCCAGCGCAACAATGCTTCCATGCCCAGCAGGCGCCCGCTGCGCAGGCACAACTTGGGCTGATAGAACACGTCCAGCTCGTTCTGGGTCAGGGCACGGCGCAGGTTGTTTTCGACGAACAGCTTGTAGCTGGCCTCTGCATTCAACGCCTCGGTAAATACTTGCACCTGATGTTTACCGTTGGCCTTGGCCTTGTGCAGGGCCAGGCCTGCGTTACGCATCAGGGTCTGCGGATCGCGACCGTGCAGCGGCGCGCAGGCCAGGCCCACGGAGCCGGTGACGCTGATCAACTGGTTGTCGACGAACATCGGCTTGTCGAGGGTTGCCAGCAACTGGCTGGCCATCTGCTGGCCGGCCTCAAGGTTGGTATCGTCCAGCAATACCGCGAACTCATTACTGGCAAACCGCGCCAGGCTGCCACCGGCACTGAGGCTGTTGCGCAAGCGTCGGGCCAGGCTGATCAGCAGTTTGTCGCCGGTCTGATGGCCGAGGCTGTCGTTGATCCGCTTGAAGTTGTCGATGTCCACCAGCAGCAGGCTGATGGGAGTGTCACTGTCCCGGGCAAAGCGCTCATCCAGGTTGCGGATAAACGCCGGGCGGTTGCCCAGGTTGGTCAAATTGTCAGTGTAGGCCAGGCGTTCGATACGCTGCTGGGCCAGTTTGGTCTGGGTGATGTCTTCGTAGATGCCGATGTAATGCGTCAGTTCGCGGTTGTCGCCATAGACCTTGGAGATCGACAACTGGCCCCAATAAGGTTCGAGGTTTTTGCGTCGACTTTTGAATTCACCTTGCCAGCTGTTGCTTTTAGCCAGGCTCGAGGGTGCGTCGAACAGCAGTTCGCTGAGGTTCTCCAATGCCGGCAGTTGTGCCAGGCGGTGACCATGGACTTCTTCGGTGCTGTACTGGGTGATCGCCGTAAAGCTGGGGTTAACGTATTCCACTATGCCGTCGCAGTTGACCAGCAAAAAGGCATTGGCGCTTTGCTCCACCGCGCGCTGGAACAAATGCAGGGCGCTGGTGGCGGCACGGCGGTTGTGGTTGTTGATGACCAGGGCAAACTGGTCCGCCAGTTCGCCGGCAAAGGCAATTTCATCCGTCAGCCATTCCCGGGTGCTGCCGCTTTGTTCCAGGCACAGCACGCCGACCACTTGGCCATCGATGCGGATGCTGGCGTCGAGCATGGCGTGGATATCCATGGGACGCAGGCTTTCGACCATGTCCCGGGTGCGCGGATCCCGCATCGCGTTGGTGGCGTCGATGGCCCGACTGGTTTGCAGGGCTTCCAGGTAATCGGGAAAGCCGCTGGCATCGATCGGTTCTGGCAGATGGTGTTGCTGTTTGGCCCGCTGGTAGGCCGAGATGGGCAGCAGGTGCTGGCCTTCCAGGTTCCAGATACTGGCGCAGTCGATCTGGTAAATATCGCAGGCGCTGCGGGTGATCAGTTCGGCAGCTTCTTGCAGGGGGTTGTTGGTGCTGTAGCGTTGCCGGGCCAGGAGCAGGATCAGTTCCTGCTGGGCACGTACTCGCTCCAGGTGTTGCAGTTGTTCCTGTTGCGCGCGCTGGTTGAGCTCCAGGGCGATCTGCAGGCGGCTGTTCTGGTCTTCGAGGTCGATCGCGGGCATCGGCGCCGCGCCGCCGTTGAACAGGCCTTCCACCACCATCAGGTAACCGCGCAGCAAATGGCGATTGTGCTGTTTGTAGGCTTCCCCCAGCTCCAGCACGTTCAGTGGTCCGCCCTGGGTGTGCAGGGTATAGCGCACCAGGTAATGCGGGCTGGCGCTCAGTTGCTGTTGAATGGTGTCATGCAGCTGGTAGCGGACTTGTGGCTCCATCAGGCTGGCATACGGCGAAGCGATCAGCGAACACAGTTCCACTGCGGGTAAACCGAACTGGCGTTCACAATTGGGATCAAGGTACAGCAGGGCCCAGCTTGCCTCATTCAGCCGCTCGAAACGCAGCATACCGAGGCGCGAAGGCACCGGTAATTGCGTCACGACCTCGGACGCCGTTCGGGCGACATCGGGTTGGCTTTTCATGGGGAGACTCGCTTGGAAAAATGCGCTTCGAGCTGGGCTATCGCCCTCTTTACTGCTGTCTGCGGCAAGGTTGCATCATGCAGCACAGACTGACAAGTGAGGATGAAGGCTAAGTGCTATATGGGCTGTATCGGCCGGACATCGGTTTTCTACAATTGGAGTGATGGAAGGTGTCTCTCCGAGCCCGTATGTGTGCCATCGCCCCAGTAGCGGGAGTGCACAGGTTCTGATCATTGAGCAGCAGGCAAAAAAAGCCCCGCCAAATTGACGGGGTTGAGGTACGAGCGTGGCGCTCGGAAAACCTTGAAACCGGGCCCTTCACGTGGGTGAAAGGCCCGTTGGGGCTTAAAGCAGGATGGTGCGGATGTCGTTCAGCAGGCTGCTCAGACGCTGGGTGAAGCGTGCGGCGGCCGCGCCATTGATCACGCGGTGATCGTAGGACAGCGACAGCGGCAGCATCAGCTTTGGCTGGAAGGCCTTGCCGTCCCACACCGGCTGGATAGTGGCCTTGGAAACACCGAGGATCGCCACTTCCGGCGCGTTGACGATTGGCGTGAAGCCAGTCCCGCCAATGTGCCCGAGGCTGGAAATGGTGAAGCAAGCGCCCTGCATGTCGTCTGCGGTGAGCTTCTTGTCGCGGGCCTTGGCGGCCAGCGCAGCGGCTTCCGCAGCCAGTTGCAACAGGCTCTTCTGATCAACGTTCTTGATCACTGGCACCAGCAGACCGTCCGGGGTATCGACCGCAAAGCCGATGTGCACGTATTTCTTGCGAATGATCGCCTTGCCGCTTGGCGCCAGCGAACTGTTGAAGTCCGGCAGTTCCTTGAGCAGGTGCGCGCAGGCCTTGAGCAGCAGTGGCAACACGGTCAGCTTGACGCCAGCTTTCTCGGCCACGGCTTTTTGCGCGACGCGGAAGGCTTCCAGGTCGGTGATATCGGCCTGGTCGAACTGAGTCACGTGCGGAATGTTCAGCCAGCTGCGGTGCAGGCTCGACGCGCCGATTTGCATCAGGCGGGTCATCGGCACTTCTTCGGTTTCGCCGAAACGGCTGAAGTCCACGACCGGGATCGGCGGAATGCCCGCTCCGCCGGTAGCGCCACCGGCAGCCGGGGCGTCCTTGGCTTTCTGCATCATGGATTTGACGTAAACCTGCACGTCTTCCTTGAGCACGCGACCGTGAGGGCCGGAGGCCGATACGGCGCTCAGTTCGACGCCGAATTCACGGGCCAGTTGGCGCACGGCCGGACCGGCGTGAACCTTGGCACCGCTTGGCGCAGGTGCGGCAGCAGGGGCTGGTGCGGCCTCGGCTTTTGCAGCAGGCGCAGGCGCGGGCGCGGCGGCAGTTGCGGCTTCAGCCTTGGCGGCAGGCGCCGCAGCGGCTGGAGCTTTTGCCGCGGCAGGCGCAGCGCCTTGTACCTTCAACTTGAGGATGAAATCGCCAGTGCCGACTTCGTCTTCCAGCTTGACCGCGATGCTTTCCACCACGCCGGCAGCCGGCGATGGGATTTCCATGGAGGCCTTGTCGGATTCCAGGGTGATCAGCGACTGGTCGGCCTCGACGGTATCGCCGACCTTGACCAGCAATTCGATGATCTTGGCCTTGCCCGACGAGCCGATGTCCGGAACGTGAATGTCCTGCACAGTCGCTTCAGCCGGCGCAGCGGCCGCTGGGGCCTCTGCGGCAGCCGGTGTCTCGGCGGCGGCAGGTGCAGGCTCGGCAGCGGCAGGCGCGGCCGCCGCAGGGGCCGCATCAGCGGCACCTTCGATTTCCAGTTCGAGCAGTTCGTCGCCTTCTTTCAGGCGATCGCCCAGCTTCACTTTCAGGCTCTTGACCACGCCGGCCTTGGGAGCAGGAATTTCCATGCTCGCCTTGTCCGACTCCAGGGTCAGGATGCTCTGGTCGGCTTCGACAGTGTCGCCGACCTTCACAAACAGCTCGATTACTTCACCTTCACCGCTGCCGATGTCAGGTACGCGAATGAGTTCGCTCACAAAAAATCTCCTCAGCAGTCCAGTGGGTTGCGTTTTTCCGGGTTGATCCCGAACTTGACGATAGCGTCAGCCACCACCTTGGGTTCGATCTCACCACGGTCAGCCAAGGCTTCCAAGGCTGCCAACACCACGAAGTGACGGTCGACTTCGAAGAAGTGACGCAGCTTCTTGCGGCTGTCACTGCGGCCGAAACCGTCGGTGCCCAGGACTTTGAATTCCTTGGACGGGACCCACTGGCGAATTTGTTCAGCAAACAGTTTCATGTAGTCGGTGGACGCAATCACCGGACCTTTACGGCCAGTCAGGCATTCCTCGACGTAGCTCAGTGCTGGCTTCTGACCTGGGTGCAGGCGGTTGTTGCGCTCTACCGCCAGGCCGTCGCGACGCAGTTCGTTGAAGCTGGTGACACTCCATACGTCAGCACCGACGTTGAACTCTTCACGCAGGATCTTCGCCGCTTCACGGACTTCACGCAGGATGGTGCCGGAGCCCATCAACTGCACGTGGTGCGCCGCTTCCTTGGTGTCTTCCTCGAGCAGGTACATGCCCTTGATGATGCCTTCCTCCACGCCGGCCGGCATGGCTGGCTGCTGGTAGGACTCGTTCATCACGGTGATGTAGTAGAAAACGTCCTGCTGCTCTTCGGTCATCTTCTTCATGCCGTCCTGGATGATCACCGCCAGCTCGTAGCCGTAGGTTGGATCAAAGGTGCGGCAGTTCGGAATGGTGGCAGCCAGGATGTGGCTGTGACCGTCTTCGTGTTGCAGGCCTTCGCCGTTCAGCGTGGTACGACCGGCGGTGCCGCCGATCAGGAAGCCGCGGGTACGGCTGTCGCCGGCAGCCCAGGCCAGGTCGCCAATACGCTGGAAGCCGAACATCGAGTAGAAGATGTAGAACGGCAGCATGGGCTGGTTGTGGCTGGAGTACGAAGTACCGGCAGCGATGAAGGAACTCATGGCGCCCGCTTCGTTGATGCCTTCTTCGAGGATCTGGCCCTTCTTGTCTTCCTTGTAGAACATCACCTGGTCTTTATCGACTGGCTCGTAGAGCTGGCCGACGGAGGAGTAGATGCCCAACTGACGGAACATACCTTCCATGCCGAAGGTACGGGCTTCGTCCGGGATGATCGGGACGATGCGCGAACCGATTTCCTTGTCCTTGACCAACTGCGCGAGGATCCGCACGAAGGCCATGGTGGTGGAAATTTCACGGTCGCCCGAACCGTCCAGGATGGCCTTGAGGGTATCCAGTGGCGGGGTCGGGATGTTGAAGCTCTGGGCGCGGCGCTGTGGCACGAAACCGCCCAGTGCAGTGCGACGCTCGCTGAGGTAGCGGGCTTCGGCGCTGTTTGGCTCTGGCTTGAAGAACGGCAGGTTTTCCAGCTCTTCATCCTTGACCGGGATGTCGAAGCGATCACGGAACAACTTCAGGCTGTCGACATCGACTTTCTTGGTGTTGTGCGCAGTGTTTTTCGCTTCGCCGGCACCGGTGCCATAACCCTTGATGGTCTTGGCGAGGATGACGGTCGGTTGTTCTTTGTGGTTGACCGCTTCGTGGTACGCCGCGTAGACCTTGTACGGGTCGTGGCCGCCACGGTTGAGTTTCCAGATTTCCTCGTCGGACAAATCAGCAACCATCGCCTTGAGTTCAGGCGTGTTGAAGAAGTGTTCACGCACGAATGCGCCGTCTTTGGCTTTGTAGTTCTGGTACTCGCCGTCGATGACTTCGTCCATGCGACGTTGCAGGATGCCGTCGACGTCCTTGGCCAGCAGTGGGTCCCAGAAACGGCCCCAGATGACTTTGGTCACGTTCCACTGAGCGCCGCGGAACACGCCTTCGAGTTCCTGGATGATCTTGCCGTTGCCGCGAACCGGGCCGTCGAGGCGCTGCAGGTTGCAGTTGATGACGAAGATCAGGTTGTCCAGCTTCTCGCGGCCAGCCAGGGAAATCGCGCCCAGGGATTCGGGTTCGTCGCACTCGCCGTCGCCCAGGAAGCACCAGACTTTCTGCTTGCCTTCCGGAATGAAGCCACGGGCTTCCAGGTACTTCATGAAGCGTGCCTGGTAGATCGCCTGGATCGGGCCCAGACCCATGGATACGGTCGGGAATTGCCAGAAGTCCGGCATCAGCCAAGGGTGCGGGTAGGACGACAGGCCCTGACCGTCGACTTCCTGGCGGAAGTTGTTCATTTGCTCTTCAGAGATGCGGCCTTCCATGAACGCACGGGCGTAAACGCCGGGAGATGTGTGGCCCTGGAAGTAGATCAGGTCGCCGCCATGTTCCTCGGTCGGGGCCTGGAAGAAGTAGTTGAAGCCGATGTCATACAGGGTTGCGCTGGAGGCGAAGCTGGAGATGTGACCGCCCAGGTCAGAATCTTTCAAGTTCGTGCGCATTACCATGGCCATCGCGTTCCAGCGTACCAGCGAGCGAATGCGGCGTTCCATGAACAGGTCGCCAGGCATGCGTGCTTCGTGGGTAACTGGGATGGTGTTGCGGTATGGCGTGGTGATGGCGTAAGGCAATTGCGAGCCGCTGCGGGTCGCGAGTTCACCCATACGGGTCATCAGATAGTGAGCACGGTCTTCGCCTTCTTTGTCGAGAACCGATTCCAGGGCGTCCAGCCATTCCTGGGTTTCGACGGGATCGAGGTCTTGCATGGCTTGCTCCAGGGCGGAAAGGCTACCAGAATCGGTTGCCTGAAGTTTGCGACTGGCCTTGTGGGCAGACGACATAAATTCTTGGATGACCGGAGGTTGTTCCGGCGTCCTGTAGTTTTACTACAAATCGTCGACCATTTCAGCCTTTCGAATGTATATACGAGTAGTAAAACTACACAAGACCGAGGTGATTGCTCGGTCTGGCTGGTGAGCATAATCGTTATTGTTGATCTTTTGCGAACAAGAAAAGGTAGAGAGTTAATGTTGCCTGCCAAAAAATATAAATTTTCAGCTATTTCTAACTTTTGTTCGACAGTCCTCCATCGAGCGCACTTCTTGCGTTCACCGCCGCAAGCCATTTACGCGCCGAACAAGGATAGACCATGAGCCTTCCCATGCTCGCCGAACTACCGGCCATTCTCAATCCATTTGTCAGCCGGGCCGAACAGTCGTTCCGCGCCGCCGTGGCGCAATTGGATGATGATCATGGCCTCTGCGACTGGACTGCACAACGCTGGGCTGACTTCGCCCGGGTGTGCGCCGCCAGTGACTTCGTCATTGAACAGAGTGTTCGTGACCCTTTGATGTTGCTCGAGCTGGTCGCCGGGGGCGAGCTGGACCGCGGCTTCGCGCCCGGAGAGCTGTGCGGGCAGCTCGCCACCGCCGTGCAGCAAGCCGAAACGGAAGATGAGTTGGGGCGTGTCCTGCGTCGTCAGCGCACACGCCAGCAAGTGCGCATCATCTGGCGCGACCTGACCCGGCAGGCGGACCTGATCCAGACGTGCCGCGATCTGTCGGACATGGCCGACGCCAGCATCGACCAGGCGTATCACTGGCTGTACCAGCGTCACTGTGTGCAGTTCGGCACGCCCACCGGTCGACGCAGCGGCGAGCCGCAACATATGGTCATTCTCGGCATGGGCAAGCTCGGCGCGGTGGAGCTGAACCTGTCGTCCGACATCGACCTGATCTTCGCCTACCCCGAAGGCGGCGAAACCGTGGGCGTCAAGCGCGCCCTGGATAACCAGGAGTTTTTTATCCGCCTGGGCCAGAAGCTGATCAAGGCCCTGGACCCAATGACCGTCGACGGTTTTGTGTTTCGTGTCGACATGCGTCTGCGGCCTTACGGCTCGGCCGGGGCGCTGGTGCTCAGCTTCAATGCGCTGGAGCAGTACTACCAGGATCAGGGGCGCGATTGGGAACGCTACGCCATGATCAAGGGGCGGGTAGTCGCCGGTGACCAGGTGGCCGGGGCGCAGTTGCTCGAGCTGCTGCGACCTTTTGTTTATCGGCGCTATCTGGATTTTTCCGCGATTGAAGCGCTACGCACCATGAAGCAGCTGATCCAGCAGGAAGTGCGGCGCAAGGGCATGGCCGACAACATCAAGCTGGGCTCCGGTGGGATTCGCGAGGTCGAGTTTATCGCCCAGGCGTTTCAATTGATTCACGGCGGGCGCGACCTCAGCCTGCAGCAGCGTCCCTTGTTGAAGGTGCTGAGCACGCTTGAAGGTCAGGGCTATTTGCCCCCGACGGTGATTGCCGAGTTACGCAGCGGCTATGAATTCCTGCGTTACACCGAACACGCGATCCAGGCCATCGCCGATCGCCAGACACAAATGCTTCCCGACGGCGCTGAAGATCAGGCGCGCATTGCCTTCATGATGGGCTTTGCGGACTGGAGCGCGTTCCATGAACAGTTGATGTACTGGCGCGGCCGAGTCGACTGGCACTTCCGTCAGGTGATCGCCGACCCTGATGAAGAGGAAGGTGAAGAAAGCGAACTGGTGGTGGGCGGTGAGTGGTTGCCGTTGTGGGAAGAGTCCCAGGACGAAGAGGCCGCGTGCCGACAGCTGCAGGAAGGCGGATTCAAGGATGCGCCTAAAGCCCTGAAAACCCTGGCTGGATTGCGCGGCAGCTCTCAACTGCGTTCGATGCAGCGCCTCGGGCGTGAGCGCCTGGATGCGTTTATCCCACGGTTATTGGCCCAGGCGGTCGAGCACGCCGACCCGGATCTGGTGCTGGAGCGCGTGCTGCCGCTGGTGGAAGCGGTCGCTCGACGTTCCGCTTATCTGGTGTTGTTGACGGAAAACCCTGACGCCCTGCGTCGGCTGTTGACCCTGTGTGCCGCGAGTCCGTGGATCGCTGAGCAGATCACGCGCTTTCCACTGTTGCTGGACGAATTGCTCAACGAAGGCCGCCTGTTCAAGCCGCCCCAGGCGCCGGAGCTGGCCGCCGAACTGCGCGAGCGCCTGACGCGGATTCCCGAGGACGATCTCGAGCAGCAGATGGAAGCCCTGCGCCATTTCAAGCTGGCTCACCGTTTGCGCGTGGCGGCTTCGGAAATCGCTGGCAGCCTGCCGTTGATGAAGGTCAGTGACTACCTGACCTGGCTCGCCGAAGCCATTCTCGAACAAGTGCTGGCGCTGGCGTGGCGCCAGACCGTCACCCGCCATGGCG
Organism: Pseudomonas sp. GQ91; assembly: GCF_059758795.1. Classification (NCBI taxonomy): domain Bacteria; kingdom Pseudomonadati; phylum Pseudomonadota; class Gammaproteobacteria; order Pseudomonadales; family Pseudomonadaceae; genus Pseudomonas; species Pseudomonas sp. GQ91. Next base: position 221,478 of record NZ_JCAXED010000005.1, on the reverse strand, counting down.
CGCCGCAGCGGGTGGATGGGACCTTGTGCGATCCTGGATTCATCATTGTCGGTTATGGGAAAGTCGGTGGCATCGAGCTGGGGCATGGTTCGGACCTGGACTTGGTGTTTATTCACGACGGTGATCCACAGGCGGAAACCGACGGCGCCAAGCCCATTGACGGTGCACAGTTTTTCACCCGGTTGGGGCAGCGGATCATTCACTTGCTGACGACCCAGACCAACTCCGGGCAACTGTACGAAGTGGATATGCGTCTGCGACCGTCCGGCGCATCAGGGCTTCTGGTCAGTTCTTTGGGGGCGTTTGCCCGCTACCAGGAGAACGAGGCCTGGACCTGGGAACATCAGGCCCTGGTCCGGGCGCGGGTGTTGGTGGGCAGCCAGGATGTTGGCCGGGCGTTTGAACAGGTGCGGGCGCGGGTGCTGGGACGTACGCTGGACCTGGCGAAGCTGCGCCAGGAGGTCAGCGAGATGCGCGCGAAGATGCGCGGCAGCCTGGGGACCAAGTCCACGGCGGCGGGAACGGCGGCGAATGCCTTCGAGCCGACGGTGTCGTTCGACCTCAAGCAGGACGCCGGAGGTATCGTCGATATTGAATTTATGGTGCAATACGCGGCTTTGGCGTGGTCTGCGCAACATCCAACGTTGCTGCGCTACACCGACAACATTCGCATTCTGGAAGGCCTGGAGCAGGTCGGGCTGATGCCCGCCGCCGATGCCCACCTGCTGCGCGAGGTGTATAAGTCTTACCGCTCGGCGGCCCATCGCCAGGCCTTGCAAAACGAGGCTGGGGTGGTTGCCGGTGACCAGTTCGCGGACGAACGGCGCCAAGTGAAGCGAATTTGGCATGCGTTGGGTTTAAGCTGAAGTTCGATTAATTGAGCGACGCCAATCTAATGTGGAAATCGGCTTTATGTGGGAGCGGGCTTGCTCGCGATGCAGGCGTTGCGGTCTCTCTGTTAGACCGAGGTGATGCTATCGCGAGCAAGCCCGCTCCCACAAAAAGCGCGATCCACAGTAATTATCGAGGCGGGGAGGCATGAGCCTCCCCGCATCGTTTGTGGAAACTACATGAATATTCTGATCGTTGGGCCCAGTTGGGTCGGTGACATGGTGATGGCGCAGACACTGTTTCAGTGCCTGAAACAACGTCATCCCGACTGCCAGATCGACGTGCTCGCCCCCGAGTGGAGCCGTCCGATCCTGGAGCGCATGCCGCAAGTGCGTCAGGCCTTGAGCTTTCCGCTGGGCCATGGCGCCCTGGAACTGGCGACCCGTCGACGCATCGGCAAATCCCTGGGCGGCCAGTACGATCAAGCGATCCTGCTGCCCAACTCGATGAAATCAGCGTTGGTGCCGTTTTTCGCCGGCATCCCCAAGCGTACCGGCTGGCGTGGCGAGTTTCGTTATGGCCTGCTCAACGATGTGCGCAAGCTCGACAAGGCCCGTTACCCGCTGATGATCGAGCGCTTCATGGCCCTGGCCTACGCGCCGGGCGCCGAACTGCCTGCGGCGTACCCGCGCCCCAGCCTGCAAATTGATCCGGCTTGCCGCGACACGGCCTTGGCCAAGTTCGGCCTGAGCCTCGATCGGCCGGTGCTGGCGCTGTGTCCGGGGGCCGAGTTTGGTGAGTCCAAGCGCTGGCCGTCGGAGCATTACGCCAAAGTCGCCGAGATGAAAATCCGCGAGGGCTGGCAGGTCTGGTTGTTCGGTTCGAAAAACGACCATTCGGTGGGTGAAGATATCCGCCAGCGCCTGATCCCCGGTTTGCGCGAAGAGGCCGTCAACCTCAGCGGCGATACGTCGCTGGCCGAGGCCATCGACCTGATGTCCTGCGCGGATTCGGTGGTGTCCAACGATTCCGGCTTGATGCACGTGGCTGCCGCGCTGAACCGTCCGCTGGTGGCGGTCTATGGCTCCACGTCTCCCGGTTTCACGCCGCCGTTGGCCGACAAGGTCGAAGTGGTACGCCTGGGCCTGGAATGCAGTCCGTGCTTTGACCGCACCTGCCGCTTTGGTCACTACAACTGCCTGCGCCAGTTGCTGCCACAGTCTGTGGTTGATGCCTTGCAGCGGTTGCAAGGCTCCGTGGTCGAGGTTCACTGAGTTGCGGGTACTGGTAATCAAGACCTCATCCCTGGGCGATGTGATTCATGCCCTGCCGGCGCTGACTGATGCGGCGCGGGCGATTCCGGGGATTCGTTTCGACTGGGTGGTGGAAGAAGGCTTCGCCGAGATCCCGACCTGGCATCCCGCGGTGGACAAGGTGATCCCGGTGGCGATTCGCCGCTGGCGCAAGAACCTCTGGCAAACCATCAAGAGCGGCGAATGGCGGCGTTTCAAACAGCAGGTCCAATCGACTAAGTACGACCTGGTGATCGACGCCCAAGGCCTGTTGAAAAGCGCCTGGCTGACGCGCTACGTACGCGCGCCGGTGGCCGGCTTCGATAAGCTGTCGGCCCGCGAGCCGATTGCCGCGCGCTTCTATTCCCGGCGTCTGGCCGTGGCACGTGGGCAGCATGCGGTCGAACGCTTGCGCCAGTTGTTCGCGGTGGCTCTGGGCTACGACTTGCCCAAAGGCTTGGGTGACTACGGTCTGAGCGTCGAGAAATTGCTCGGCCTGCCGCCGAAAAAGCCATTCGTGTTGCTGCTGCATGGCACCACCTGGGACACCAAGCATTGGCCTGAAGCCTATTGGCGTGACTTGGCCGAGCGCATGGGTCGCCTGGGGGTGGACGTGAAGTTGCCGTGGGGCAACCCCGCCGAAAAAGCCCGCGCCGAACGCCTGGCCCAAGGCCTGGAGAATGCCGAAGTGTTGCCCCGGCTCAACCTCGCCGGTGTGGCGCGGGTCCTGGCGGGTGCCAGGGCCTGCGTTGCGGTGGACACCGGTCTCGGCCATTTGGCGGCTGCCCTGGATGTGCCGACGATTTCCCTGTTCGGCCCGACCAATCCGGGCCTGACCGGCGCCTATGGCAAGGCGCAGATCCATCTGGCCAGCGATTTTCCATGCGCGCCGTGCCTGCAAAAGAAATGTACGTATCAACCGACGGCCGAAGATCAACGTCGGTTTGATCTCAAGCGTGAATCGCCGCTGTGTTTCACGCGCCTGAATCCTGAGCGTGTGGCAAGCCGCCTGAGCACGTTGTTACTGGCTGAGGAGCAGCACTGATGCAACTGGCCTTTGTACTGTACAAATATTTTCCATTCGGTGGCCTGCAGCGCGATTTCATGCGCATTGCCCTGGAATGCCAGCAGCGCGGGCACCGGATTCGCGTCTATACCCTGATCTGGGAAGGCGAGGTGCCGCCCGGTTTTGAAGTGCTGGTAGCACCGGTCAAGGCACTGTTCAATCATCGGCGTAACGAAAAACTCTTCGCCTGGATCCAGGCCGACCTGGCCAAGCGTCCGGTCGACCGGATAGTGGGCTTCAACAAGATGCCGGGGCTGGATGTGTACTTCGCCGCCGACGGCGTGTTTGAGGACAAGGCGCAAACCCTGCGCAACCCGATGTACCGCTGGTTCGGCCGCTATAAACACTTCGCTGAATACGAACGCGCGGTGTTCGACAAAAACGCCCACACCCAGATCATGGTGTTGTCCGAGCAGCAGCAGGCGTTGTTCAGCAAGTATTACGGCACGCCCGCCGAACGTTTCCACTTTCTGCCGCCGGGCATCAGTCGTGATCGTCGCGCACCGCCCAACGCTGGCGCGATTCGCGGCGAATTCCGTGGTGAATTCGGCCTGGCCGAGGATGATCTGCTGCTGGTGCAAATTGGCTCGGGCTTCAAGACCAAGGGCGTCGACCGCAGCCTCAAGGCCGTGGCTGCATTGCCTGCATCGCTGAAGAAACGCACCCGGCTGTTTGTAATCGGGCAAGACGACCCCAAGGTATTCCAATTGCAGAGTGCCGCGCTGGGCTTGGGCGAGCAGGTGCAGTTTTTCAAGGGCCGCAGCGACATCCCGCGCTTCCTGCTGGGCGCCGACTTGCTGATCCACCCGGCCTACAACGAGGCGGCCGGCATGGTGCTGATCGAAGCGGTGGTCGCCGGCCTCCCGGTTCTGGTGAGCAAGGTCTGCGGTTACGCGTTCTACATCGACAAGGCCCAAAGCGGCCGGGTGTTGGACGAGCCGTTCGAGCAGGACCAGCTCAACCAGTATTTGGTGGACATGCTCGACGATCCACACGCGCGTGCGGCCTGGAGCCGCAATGGTCTGGCCTTCGCCGAGACGGCCGACCTCTATAGCATGCCGCAGTACGCTGCGGACCTGATTCTGGCGGAGCCAAACCGATGAAGTTGATTCTTGCCGAACCGTTCAAGACCTTATGGGCCGGACGCGATGCGTTTGCCGAGGTCGAGAAGCTGGACGGCCAGGTGTACCGTGAACTGGATGCCCGCCGTACCTTGCGTACGGAGGTGGACGGCCACGGCTTTTTCGTGAAGATCCATCGTGGGATCGGCTGGGCCGAGATCCTCAAGAACCTCATCACCGCCAAGTTGCCGGTACTCGGTGCGGGCCAGGAATGGCTGGCGATTCAACGCTTGCAAGCCGCCGGGGTGCCCACCATGACCGCCGTGGCGTATGGCGAGAAGGGCAGCAATCCGGCCGACCAGCACTCGTTTATCGTCACCGAAGAGCTGGCGCCGACTGTCAGCCTCGAAGACTTGAGCATGGACTGGGCCAAGCAACCGCCCAACCCTGTGATCAAGCGCGCGCTGATTGCCGAAGTGGCACGCATGACCGGCATGATGCACCGCGCCGGGGTCAACCATCGCGACTGCTACATCTGCCACTTCCTGCTGCACACCGACAAACCCTTGGTGGCGGACGACTTCAAGCTCTCGGTGATTGACCTGCACCGTGCCCAGGTGCGTCCGAACATTCCGTTGCGCTGGCGCAACAAGGACCTGGCGGGACTGTATTTCTCGGCGTTGGACATTGGCCTGACCCAGCGCGACAAACTGCGCTTTCTCAAAGGCTACTTCCAGCAACCGCTGCGCCAGATCCTGGCCGACGAAGCGGCGCTGCTGGCCTTGCTGGAACGCAAGGCGGCCAAGCTCTACGAGCGCAAACAACGTTACGGGGATGCACTCTGATGGCGGGTTGGATTCTGGAGCCCGCCTACGCCCAACTGGCGCATGACTTTGGTAGCCTCGACGCGGTGTTCGCCCTGCAAGGCGAGCGGCTGACCCGAGATCCGCTATCCGAGGTCATTCGCGTGGAGCGTGCTGGCGTCAACTATTACGTCAAACGCTACGTCGGCGCAGGCAAAGGGTTGCGTCGTTACCTGGGGCGGCCGCGAGTCAAATCCGAATGGCAGAACCTCAAGCGCTTCGCCAAGTGGGGGATTCCGACGGCCGAAGTGGTCGCGTGGGGCCTGGAGCGCAAGGGCCTGGCCTATGACCGCGGGGCGATGATCACGCGCGAGTTGCCGAGGACCGAGGATCTGTCGGCGTTGGCCGAGCGCAACGACCCGCAATTGGCGGACCCGGTCTGGGTCGGCAAGGTCAGCCGCCAGCTCGCCGAATACACGCGGACCATGCACGAGCACCGCTTCACCCATAACGACCTGAAGTGGCGCAACCTGCTGATCGACGACCAGCAAACCCTGTACCTGATCGATTGTCCCAACGGCGATTTCTGGCGCGGGTTCTGGCTCAAGTACCGGATTACCAAGGATCTGGCGTGCCTGGACAAGGTCGCCAAATATCACCTGTCGGCCACCCAGCGCATGCGCTTCTATAAGCAATATCGCCAGTGCAAACACCTGAGCGCATCGGATAAACGGCGAATCCGCCACGTGGTGAAGTTTTTCGAGGGACGTGAATGAGTGATTTCCTGGCCGCCGCCGATCGCGCTCTGCTTGAGCGCAACGGTTTGGCAACGTTCGACGAACTGTGGGCCAAGCAATTGGACGCAGTGGACGAGCCCAACACCAGCCGTGGCGGCTGGAGCAGTGTGTTTCGCCTGGAGCTTGAAGGCCATGGCTATTACCTCAAGCGCCAGAGCAACTACTTGACGCGCACGTTGTACCGGCCCTTTGGCGAGCCGAGTTTTGCCCGCGAGTTTCGCAACATCAGTCGCTATCGGCAGATGGCGATTCCGGCATTGCAGGCGGTGTTCTTTGGTGAGCGCAAAGTCGGCGGCGAGCATCGCGCCATGTTGCTGACGCGTGCCCTGGATGGCTGGAATGACCTGGATACGTTGCTGGAGCAATGGTCAGCCTTGAGCGATGCCCAGCACCGCGCCATTCTGTTGGCGTGTGGTCAATTGGCGCGGCAACTGCACAGCGCCGGACAGGTGCATGGCTGTTTTTACCCCAAGCACATTTTCCTGCAGGCCACCGGCGACGGTTATGCCGCGCAGTTGATCGACCTGGAGAAAACCCGACCATTGCTGTTTGGCTGGCGCGACCGGGTCAAGGATCTGGAGCCGTTGCTGCGACGTGCGCCGCAATGGTCACCCGATCAGGTGCGCTGCTTATTGGCGGCTTACCTCGATCAACCCGCGGACAGCTCGCTGGTCGATAGCTGGGCCGAGCGCCTGGCTGCCCGCCGCAACCACAAGGAGACGCGCTGATGCGTTTGTCCGAGCTCAAGAATGCCGGTCGTACCCCCAGCCTGCCGCTGAGCATTGAGCTGGCTGATGCTGCCGGTCCGGGCCAGTTGCAACTGCTGAGCCTGTTGCGGGTATTGCCGGGCCAGCGTTACGTGGGCGCGGCCATCTGGCGCGGTCGTCCGGTGTTGGCCAAGTTGCTGGTGGGCAACAAGGCGGCGCGGCATTTCCAGCGTGAGCTCAAAGGCGTGCGCCTGTTGGCGGAACAGGGGCTGACCACGCCATTGCTGCTGGTCGACGGGCTGCAAGAGGGCGAGGGCGGCTGGCTGCTGTTCGAGTTTCTGGATGGCGCCGAGAGCCTGGCGGACGCCTGGCGCGCCGTTGAAGCCTTGCCGCCCCTGGCGGACGAACAGCAAGTGGTGTTGGCCGAAGCGCTGGGCGCGATTGCGCAGATGCATGCCAAGGGCCTGTGGCAGGAAGACCTGCATCTGGACAATCTGCTGCGCCAGGACGGCAAGCTGTATTTGATTGATGGTGCCGGGATTTGCGTCGAGCAGGCGGGAAAACCGCTATCGCGCAACCGGGTGTTGGAAAACCTCGGGGTGTTTTTCGCGCAATTGCCGAAAAGTCTTGAGCCGTTTACCGAAGAGCTGCTGGTGCATTATTTGCTGAGCAACGGCGAGCATGCATTGCCGTTGGAGGCCTTGCAAAAGCAGGTGGATAAAGTCAGCGCCTGGCGTCTGAAAGACTTCCTGGACAAGGTTGGGCGCGAATGCACGCTGTTCAGCGTGGTGCGCGGAGCCTTCGCGTTGCGCGCGATCCGACGCGAGGAAGAGGCGGCGATGTTGCCGGTGCTGGCTCAGGCGGATGCGTTGCTCGATCAGGGGCTCCTGTACAAGACCGGGGGCGCGGCCAGCGTCGCCAAGGTTGAAGTTGGCGGACGGCCGCTGGTCATCAAGCGCTACAACATCAAAGGCTTCGCCCATTGGCTCAAGCGTTTCTGGCGACCGAGCCGAGCCTGGCACTCCTGGCGCGAAGGCAATCGCCTGGCCTTCCTCGGCATCGCCACGCCCAAGCCGCTGGCCTTGCTGGAGCGGCGGTTTTTCTGGCTGCGCAGCCGCGCCTATCTGATCACCGAGTACTTGCCCGGCCCGGACATCATTGAGCGTTTTGCGCCGTATGTTGAAAACGGCGAAGCGCCCGAAGCGGAACTGCGGGCGCTGGATGCGCTGTTTGGCGCGCTGATAGGTGAACGTATCAGTCATGGAGATCTCAAGGGGCACAACCTGTTCTGGGATCATGACCGTTGGGCGCTGATTGACTTGGACTCCATGTGTCAGCATGGCTCCTTGAGCAGCTTCGCACCGGCCTATGCCAAGGATCGTGCGCGGTTTATGCGCAATTGGCCGCAAGACAGCGCGTTGTATCGAGTGATCGATCAGCGCTTGCCCCGGGAGGTTTCGCCCATCGTCGTTTAACGGCGCGCCGCTCTCTAATCGCGCCGCGCTCTAACGACGCACTATTCTTTAACGCGCCGCTCTCTAACGGCGTACCGCTTCTCTGTAGGAGCGAGCTTGCTCGCGAAAAAACCGAGGACGCCGCAGGCGTGGCAGAATTCCCGCGTCATCGTTAACGATTTTCGCGAGCAAGCTCGCTCCTACAGGAGGGCGGCGTTTAACCACTGTCAGCGCTACAACTATGAACGTGCCTCAGGTCAAGCAAAACCGGCCTTCTAACGATTCAGCCGGTGTTTGCCGATCTACTTCCTACATATAGACGGGATACCCGTCCTACGCAGTCTCAGGCTAGGGTGCCTGTTTCAGGCGCAAGGGTATTTCCGATGAATCTCACAAACGTTGTGCTGCTCACCGCCATTGTTCTATCGACCACAGCCTGCGGCACAATCGATACGCTGGCGCGTGAAGACGCGGTCACCCGCCAGAAGCTCAAGGCGCTGGGTAGCTACTGTGAAAGCGTGCCGCGTATCTACAGTGGCGTGGCCTACGATTTTTGTTCACTGAATGGCGAGCCCAACCGCGACAAGAGCCTGGAAACCCAACCGGCCGGTGCGGTGCCATGGATTGCGCTTGATTTCGCACTGTCCGGCATTCTCGATACTTTAGTGCTGCCCTACACGATCTATCGGCAAAGTCGCGATGGTAGTATCGAAATCTCCCGCTAACCCCCCGCGTCAACCTTGCCGCTTGCAGCTAGAGGCTTGCCGCTGCTTTTAAGCTATAATCCCGCCCTTTAGCTGTTTCTCGCCCAGGCGGGAGGCACACTTTTTTCAGGCGCCACGCGCCTGCATGCAGACTAAAAGAGGCTAGACCCCAGTGGCATTGACGATTCTTGGCCTGTCCGGCGCCCTTAGCCATGATCCTTCCGCAGCCCTGTATATCGACGGCAAGCTGATTGCGGCCGCCGAAGAAGAGCGCTTCGTACGCGACAAACATGCAAAGAACCGCATGCCCTATGAGTCGGCGAAGTTCTGCCTGGAACAAGCCGGTATCAAGCCTTCCGACGTTGATGTGGTAGCGATTCCGTTCGCGCCGATCAGCCTGTTCGGTGAAGCGCGCTGGCACTACGCCAAGCGTTACTGGTACGCCCCGGATCGCGCCCTCGACGCAATCCTGATGGGCAACCGTCGCTACAAGCGCTATCGCAACAAGATTGTCTGGTGCCTGGAGCAATTGGGCTTTGATCCGAAGAAGATCAAGATCGAACCGGTCGAGCACCATTTGGCCCACGCCTCCAGCGCTTATCACTGCTCCGGCTTCCAGGAGAAGACCGCGATCCTCGGGATCGATGGCAAGGGTGAATACGCCACGACTTTCTTCGGCTACGGCGAAAACGGCAAGATCCACAAGATCAAGGAATTCTACGATCCGGACTCCCTCGGCGGCCTGTACGGCGCGATCACCGAGTTCCTCGGTTTCGAGATGCTCGACGGTGAGTTCAAGGTCATGGGCATGGCGCCGTACGGCGATGCCAGCAAGTACGATTTTTCGCGCCTGGCGTCCTTTGAAAACGGCGAGCTGGTGATCAATACCGATTACGCCAACGTCATTGGCCTGCGTCGCTACAAAGAGAAGGGCAAGGGCTTCTACTTCTCGCCCAAGCTGATCGAATGGTTGGGTCCCAAGCGCGAAGGCGACATCGCCGACGAACCGTACATCCACTACGCGGCCAGCATGCAGGCGCTGTTCGAGAAGCTGGCATTGCAGATGATCGACCATTACCTGGGCGACATTCTCAAGGACACCGGCAAGTTGGCCTTCGCCGGTGGCTGCGCGCTGAACGTCAAGCTGAACCAGAAAATCATTGCGCGTGACGACGTCAAGGAGCTGTTCGTGCAGCCGGCTTCCGGCGACGCCGGTACCGCTGTCGGTGCCGCGGCCTATGTGTCCCACGCCCGTGGCGTACCGGTAGAGAAGATGGAACACGTCTATCTCGGCCCGTCCTACAGCAACGAAGACGTCATCGCGGCGTGCGCCAAGCACCCGAGCAAGCCGGCCTGGCGCCAGATCGAAAACATGCCCAAGCGTATCGCCAAGATCATGGTCGACGGCAACCCGGTGGCCTGGTTCCAGGGCCGCATGGAGTTTGGCCCGCGTGCCTTGGGCGGTCGTTCGATCATCGGTTGCCCGAGCGCGACTGGCGTGGCTGACCGTATCAACCACCAGATCAAGTTCCGCGAGCGCTGGAGGCCTTTCTGCCCGTCGATGCTCGACACCGTGGCACCGCAGATGATCAAGGTCGATCACCCCGCGCCCTTCATGACCTTCACCTTTGAAGTGTCGGAAGAATGGAAGACCCGCGTGCCGGAAGTGGTGCATGAAGATGGCACCTCCCGCGCCCAGGTGCTCAAGCGCGAATACAACCCGCGCTACTACGACATGATGAAAGAGCTGGAAGTGCTGACCGGTAACGGTGTGTCGCTGAACACCTCGCTCAACCGTCGTGGCGAAGCGATGATCTGCTCGCCGACCGATGCGCTGAACATGTTCTTCGGTTCCGACCTGCAGTACCTGATCATGGAAGACATCCTCGTGGTCAAGGACGGCGTGGACCCTTATGACGCCGTGGTCTAAATGCTGAACCACTTCCAGGGCTGGCGTGAACGGGGCTGGACGCCTGTCGAACCCGAGGTTTACGCCCAGGCCTGGCAGCGTTTTGGTGGCAGCGTGGCGACGCATCCGCAGATCGTCGAGCGGCTGGCGCACCTGGCGCAGATTCCGGTGCGTTATCTGGGCTGGGAGCAGGACGGCGAACTCAAGGGTGCGATTGCCACGTGGGGGCGCGACCTGGCCTTGTCCAAGGAGGTGCTCAAGCGCAAGGGCAAGAAAGGTCTGTTTGACCTCGGTAATGCCGAGATCATCCTGCCGATTGCCGCCGATGCGCGGTTGCCGTTGCGCCATCGCGCGCGGTACCTGTCGGTCCTGAATGAAGGCCGTGTCAGTACCCTCAAGCCCCAGGCCGAGCAATTGGCCATGGCGCGTACGCCTGAAGAACTGTCGAAAAAGTTTCGCTACAACCAGCGCCGTGAATTGCGCTTGCTGGAAGAGGCGGGCGGCGTGGTGCGAGCGGTGAGCGAGTTTTCCAGTGTCGAGCTGGCGGCGATCTACTGCGACCTGTTTCAGCGCCGCTGGGGCTTTGCGGCAGCGGGCGCCGAGCGTCTGGCTGAAGTATTGGAGCTGCTCAAGGAGTTTCTTTTCGGTTCAGTGCTGTTTCTCAATGACGCTCCGATCGCCGTGCAACTGGTGTATCAGGTGCAGGCGCCGGAATGGGTCAGCGCCGAATACGTCAACGGTGGCGTTGATCCCGAGACCCGAGCGTTCAGCCCCGGCAGCGTACTGAGCTTTCTCAATACCCAAAGTGCCTGGGAACAGGCGCGGGCCAGCGACAAGCCATTGCGTTTCTCCTTCGGTCGCGCCGATCGCGAATATAAAGAACGTTGGTGCAACCCGGTGCCGGTGTTCAGCGTATGAGTCGCAAGCAGCAATTGCTCAAGCGCCATCGGCGCAACAAACGCGTTGCGTTGCTGGTCGGCCTGTTGGTGCTGATGGCTGCAGGCGTACTGGTGGCCTGGTGGCTGCCGCTGATTCTGGCGGTGCTGTTGTGGGTCGCCCATGAAGCCTGGTTTGCCGATCACCTGTTCTACTCCCCCAGTGATGACTATCAATACGCCTTTCCTGCCGATAGCGAGCAGCCGGGCGTGCGTCTGGAGGCGGGTCGAGTGTTGCTGGATGCACCCTTGACGCTGGCGGGCGATGAAACACTGATCCTCGGTATCGAACTCAAAAGCTCGTGGCTCGGGCGCTTGCTCGACCCAGCAGTGGAAGTGCTCGGTGTGGAAGCGCCGGATCAACAAGTCTTCGAGCGGGGTGTTGCAGGGCGCCGCTATCTCAACCTGACGGGCGCCGCTCAGGTGCTGGCCGCTGGCGAGCTGCGCTTGCGTGGTCGTTTTTGTCGAATCAAAGGCCAGCCGAGGTTGTGGCTGTTTCGCCAGCCGGATTACCGTCAGCAGCGGGTCATGGTGATTGCGCCCCATGCCGACGATGCTGAGCTGGCTGCCTTCAGCCTGTACAGCCAGGCCGTGGAAAGCTGGGTGGTTACCCTGACCGCTGGCGAAATCGAAGCCGAGCACTATCAGCGGATGGGCCTGCCCAAGGCGGATGCCGCGCGTCTCAAGGGTCGCCTGCGTTCCTGGGACAGCGTGGTCGTGCCGCGTTGGGCTGGTGTGCCCGAGGCGCAGTGCGTGCAACTGGGCTACTTCTGCATGCAGCTGCCAGCGATGCAGAACGCGCCGCAGCAGCCTCAGGTCTCCCGCGAAGCGCAACTGGACGACACGCGACTGTTCCGTCAATTCAACACGCTGGTGCTGCCGGGCGATGCCGATGGCGCACCGACCTGGAGCAACCTGATTGCCGACCTGCGGGCCTTGCTGCTCAAGGCACGCCCGCAGGTCGTGGTGTTGCCGACGCCGCTGCTCGATCCGCACCCGGATCACATCTGCGCCCACGCGGCGCTCCTTGAAGCCTTGCAGGGTTTGGCGTGGCAGCCGGACACGTTGCTCGGCTACGCCAATCACCTGCATGATAACGACCGCTGGCCCATGGGCGATTCAGGCAACGGGGTCGCGCTGCCGCCACGCTTTGATGCGACGCTTGAGCTCGTGCCCTGCAGTCTTCAGCTGTCGCGGAGCCAGCAGCAGGACAAGGCCATGGCCCTCGGTATGATGCATGATCTGCAGCCGCGCGCGCCGTTCAAGCGCCGAATGCGCCGCCGGTTGCAGCAATGGCTGGCGGGCCGTGGTCCATCGCCTTACGGAGAGAATGAGTTCTTCCGCAAGGCTGTGCGTCGTCATGAATTGCTGTGGGTCCTGAAGCAGGACTGAGACCTTTTCGAGGGCGAGTGCCGCGGTGCTTGCCGAACCCTTTTTCGCCGGGCCGCGTGCCCGCAGCCCGATTGCAGCATGGAGAGTTATGAAGCCGCGTTTCAAGGTTTTGCAGTTACAGCCGGACTACAACGTCAAGAAACACGACTTCGCCGACTTGGGCGAGCAGATCGTCAAGTCGTTGCCGGTGGAGCGTTTCGAGGTGACATCGGGCTTCCTCAGTGGCCGTCCGCTGCCTGGCCAGCCGTTGAGCGTGGCTGAACACTCGCACTATTTCGAGCTGCCAGAGAAGTCGCTCAAGGGCATCCGCTTCGGCGCGATGTGGCAGATCTACAAGTATTGCCGCGAGCAGAAATTCGATGTGGTCATCTGTAACCGCTTCAAGTCGGTGAATATGCTGCTGTCCCTTAACCGCTGGCTGAAGATCCCGCTGTGCGTGGGCATCTCCCATGGTTTTGGCGAGTATGCCCGTGGCTATCGCCGGCGTCAGACCCAGCGTTGGGTCAGCCCGGCGTGGCGGTTTGTCGGGGTCTCGGAGGCGGTCAAGGACTACCTGGTGGACCTCAATTGCGGATTCACCCGTGACAACACCACCTACGTCACCAACGCGATCGACATCCCGCAGGCCGAAGCGTTGCAGTTGCCGCGCGATGAAGCACGCCAGGCGCTGGGCCTGCCGCTGGATGCGCGGATGATCGGGGCGCTGGGGCGCCTGGTACCGATCAAGGGGCATACGCATTTGCTGCAAGCCTTTGCCACCCTCAAGGACAAATACCCCGAAGCCCAGGTGGGCATCATCGGGTCCGGCCGTGCCGAGGCTGACCTGCGTGCCGACATCGAGCGCCTCGGCCTGACCGGCCGCGCGCACCTGCTGGGGTTTCGTGAAGACGGCATGCAGTATGTGCGCGGCTTCGATATCTGGACCATGCCTTCGCTGTTCGAAGGCCTGGGCCTGGCGCTACTGGAAGGCATGAGCGGGCATTTGCCGGTGATCGCGTCCAACGGCCCGGCCATGTTGCCGTTGGTGGAGGGGGCTGGCGGCCTGTCCCATGATCCGGGCAATGTCGAGCAACTGGCGGCGGCCTTGGACACTTATCTGGCCATGAGCGACGAGCAGTTGCGAACCAAGGGCGAGCAAGTGTTCCGCTATCTGGAAGAAAACCACACCCTGGACGAGTTTCGGAAAAAGTACCTGGACCTGATTGAAACCGGTCTGCGTGAAGTAGGTAGAGCATGAGTCAGCCACAACCCCTGGTCACGGTGATCATCGCGTCCTATAACCACGGCCCGTATATCGAGCAAAGCATCCTCAGTGTGCTGGAGCAGACGTATCCGAACATCGAGCTACTGGTGATCGACGATGGCTCCAAGGACGACAGTGTCGAGCGCATCCAGCGTTTGCAGGCCGAGCACGGTTTTGATTTCCAGGTGCAGCAGAATCAGGGCCTGACCAACACCCTTAACGGGGCGATTGCCCGGGCCAAGGGCCGTTTGATCGCGCCCTTCGGCTCCGACGACATCATGCTGCCCGAGCGCATTGCGACTCAGGTTGCCTATCTGGAAGACAAGCCGAAGGTCGGTATCTGCGCCGGCAACATCGAGCTGATCGATGGTGACGGCCAGCCTTATCCAGAAAAGAAACAGCGTCGCGACCTGCCGTTCCGCAGTCTGGATTTTGATGACCTGTTCCTGGACCGCAAGCCGTTTCCGCCGGCACCGACCCTGATGATCCGCCGTGAGGCGCTGGAGGAAGTCGGTGGCTTCGACCCGCAGATCCCGCTGGAAGACCTGCTGATCGAACTGAAGATCACCCACGCCGGCTACACCATCGACGTGTTGAATGTGGTGATGGCGCGCTATCGCCAGCACGCGACCAACACGTACAAGAACCATCGCTACATGATCCAGAACATTCTCAAGACGTATGCGCTGTTCAGCGATCATCCGTCCTATGACGCGGTGCGCTACAACTTCCTCAACTCGATGTTCCTCAAGACCGCCGACCGCGACCGGGCGCTGGCGCGGGAGATCCTCAAGCAGATCCCGTTGAAGTTCTGGGGGCGCAAGACCTTGCGCGGGTTGCAGCGCTTATACCTGGCGCCGCTCAGAAGCTGAGTCCGCAGGCTGGGGAAAGTGATGAAAAAGGCGACTGTCACGCGGTGATAGTCGCCTTTTTTATCAGGTGGCCGGCCGTGCGAAGGTCAGCACCTGCTCACGGATCTTCGCCGTGGCACGTGGGCTGGCGACCGACGCGTAGCCCTTGGCCAGTTGCTCGAAATGCGCTTCGAACAACCAATTGCGGTCTTGCGGGTAGCGTTGCATGTGCCGCAGGTTGCGTTGGCGCAGGCTATTGCTCAGGGCGGACGGCAGAATACGCATGTCGGCCAGGTCAATCAGGCCGAACTCGCCGTCGTCCATCAACAGCACGTTGCCCAGGTGCAGGGAGCGGAAGTACACGCCGCGTTCGTGCAGCTGCGCCATGAACCGTCCGAAACGCTCGATCAGCGATTCGCGCAGGCTGCTGTCCAGGCTTTGCAAGGCCTGGCGCAAAGTCAGGCCCGGCAGCGGCTGATAAGTGACCACGCTGCTGCCGTCTTTCAGGCGATACAGGTTGAGGATCTCCGGGCTGGGAATTCCCAACGTCCGCAGTCGCTCGCTATTGCTGGCAAAACGTTCGGAGTACGGGTTGAAGCTACCGGAGGTGTACCAGCGCCGTGGGCGGAAAATCTTCAGAAAACTGCCGTCTTCCAGGCGCAGGACTTTTGGGCCCAGGCCATCGGCTTCAATCACATGCGCGTTGCTGCACAGCTGTTCGAAGGACTCGGGCTTGAGGGTGTGCACCGGCATGCGCAACAGGCTGCGACGGCGCTGGGCGATGTTCAGGCCGGCGATCAGCGCCAAGGGGATCCACAGCAGGAACCAGTGCTCCTTGGGCCGCGAAAGAATGCCGCCGCCTTCGGTCAGGCCCGCGCCGATGCCATAAGCCAGCAGGCTCGAGGCCAGGATGAACAGGGGTTGGGCGCGCTGCTTGAAGCTTGTATAGAGGCCCCAGCCGAGCATGAAAATCCACGGAATGAAGCCGATGATGCCGACGTAATAAAGTGCACCCAGGGCGAAACTGTGGGGTTCGCGCAGCTGTTTGCCATTAGCGAGCTTCAGGTACAGCTCGGAATCATAGCTGTGACCAATCCAGGGGTGCTCCGCAATCCGCTGCAGGGTCATGCTCCACAATTCAAAACGGAAAGAAGAGCCGCGCTGGGTGATTTGTTCAGGCGCGATCAACACAATGCTCAGTGTGCCCAGAACCAATCCGCCAATCATCAGGGCCGATCGCCGATTACGAGCGACAAAGCTGAGCCAGAGCACGGCCAGCACCAGGGCCACCAACGGTGTTCTGGAACCGGTGGCCAACACCGCGGCAACCATGATTGCCAGCGCCGGGCCGGCGAGCCACAGCACTTGCAGGCGTTTGCTGGTGGCGCAGATATACAGCCAGTAGACACTGAAAAAACCAAACAGGTGCGAGCTGAGCAACGGGTTGTCCAGCGCGCCATGGCCGCCGATCATGCGCATGCCGGGCCTGAAACCCTTCATGAACGCTATCAGATTGAATGCACTGACAATCAACGCGATCAACGCCGCGCTGAAGAAGATCGGTTTGAACAGCTCATTGCGGTAATGCAGCAACAAGCCACAGCCGGCGAACAACATAAAGGTGTGCAGCGGCCGCTTGAACAGGTCGGTGTCCGGATGTTGCTCCGGGCTCCAGAACAGGCTGAACAGCGCCCATACCGAAAACAGCGCGAAGGCTATCGCCAGGGGTTCACGGAAAACCTGCTTGAGCTCGGGCGGGCGCAGGCACAGCAAGAGCAGCGTGGGGATGCTGAACAAACCGTAGTAGAACTTGTGCAGGATGTTTCGATTGCTGACAAAGAACAGGGCACTCAAGAGGAGGATCAAGCCAATAGGCAAAATCCACAGGCACAAGAAGTCAAATACGCGATTCGAGCCATAGGTGAGGCGCTTGGAGTGCATACAGAAAAGCCATTCCAGAATAGAAAGAAAGCCGACCCTCTTCAGGTGGTGGCTAAATAGTATCTCATGTCGAAGCCATACCGCCCACAGCGGATGTCGGGTGCAAGTACAACAGAGAAGCTGTGCTAAAGTCAGCCTCCTTTTTCAAAACCGCCGCGTGATATGACCGACTCCAGTCCGAGCGCAAGCCCTTCGAGCTTGAAAATATACTTCCGTCTGCTCAGCTACGTTAAGCCTTATGCCGGCTTGTTCGCACTGAGTATCCTCGGCTTTCTGATTTTCGCCTCGACCCAGCCGATGCTGGGGTACATCCTCAAGTACTTTGTCGACGGCCTGTCCAATCCCGAAGCGGTGCTGTTCCCCACCGTGCCGTACCTGCGCGACCTGCAACTGCTCCAGGCCGTGCCGCTGCTGATCATCCTGATCGCCGCCTGGCAAGGCCTGGGTTCATTCCTGGGTAACTACCTGCTGGCCAAGGTCTCCCTGGGCCTGGTCCACGACTTGCGGGTGCAGTTGTTCAACAATCTGTTGACCCTGCCCAATCGCTATTTCGACAATCACAACTCCGGGCATCTGATCTCGCGCATTACCTTCAACGTGACCATGGTCACGGGGGCGGCGACCGATGCGATCAAGGTGGTGATTCGCGAAGGCATGACGGTGATCTTCCTGTTTGCCTCGTTGTTGTACATGAACTGGCGCCTGACGTTGGTGATGATCGCCATCCTGCCGCTGATTGCGGTGATGGTCAGTACGGCGAGCAAGAAATTCCGCAAGCAGAGCAAGAAAATCCAGGTCGCCATGGGCGATGTCACCCACGTGGCCTCGGAGACTATCCAGGGCTATCGCGTGGTGCGCAGCTTTGGTGGCGAGGTCTACGAGCAGAAGCGTTTCCTCAAGGCCAGCCTGAGCAATACCAACAAGCAACTGCGCATGACCCGCACCGGGGCGATCTATACGCCGGCGCTGCAATTGGTGATCTACACCGCCATGGCCGTGCTGATGTTCCTGGTGCTGTATCTGCGTGGCGATGCGTCCGCCGGTGACATGGTGGCCTACATCACCCTGGCTGGCCTGTTGCCGAAGCCGATCCGGCAGTTGTCGGAAGTCAGCTCGACCATCCAGAAAGGCGTGGCCGGTGCCGAGAGCATTTTCGAGCAGTTGGACGAAGCCGTGGAAGTCGACCGTGGCACTGTCGAGCGCGATGCGGTGAATGGCCGCCTGGAAGTGCGCAACCTGAACTTCACGTATCCGGGTACCGATCGCCATGTCCTCAAGGACATCAGTTTTGTCGCCGAGCCGGGGCAGATGGTTGCCCTGGTCGGGCGCTCGGGCAGCGGCAAGTCGACCCTGGCGGGGTTGATTCCGCGCTTCTACCACCATGAAAGTGGCGAGATCCTGCTCGATGGCGTGGAAATCGAAGAGTATCGTCTGCTGAACCTGCGCAAGCACATCGCCCAGGTGACCCAGCATGTGACGTTGTTCAGCGACACCGTGACCAACAACATTGCCTACGGTGATCTGGCCGGCGCGCCTCGGGAAGCTGTTGAAGCGGCTGCCGCGGATGCTTATGCCAAGGACTTTATCGACCAGTTGCCCAAGGGGTTTGATACCCAGGTCGGTGAAAACGGTGTGTTGCTGTCGGGTGGCCAACGCCAGCGCCTGGCAATCGCCCGGGCCTTGCTCAAGAATGCGCCGGTGTTGATCCTTGACGAAGCGACCTCGGCCCTCGACACCGAGTCCGAGCGCCATATCCAGGCGGCCTTGGACAAGGTCATGCAGGGCCGAACCACGTTGGTGATCGCTCATCGCCTGTCGACCATTGAAAAGGCCGACCTGATTCTGGTGATGGACGATGGTCAGATTGTCGAGCGGGGCACCCACGGCGAACTGTTGGCGCTGAATGGCTACTATGCCCGTTTGCATGCCATGGGCCTGGACGCGCCGGTGACGGCTAACATCACCTGACGGTTCGAGCGCAGGGCGTGGACTCCGTCGTGGCGCATGCCGAGCAAGCGCAGATTGCGTGTCCCGTAGATACCGTCTTGAATCTTGCCCGGCCAAGTTCAAGACGGTATCTACGGGCGATCACGCTCAAGATCTCGATTGGGTATGCACGGTTTCCACGCATGTGCCCGCTGAAACATCTTCTCCTACACCCCGACAAGCCTTTGACAACCCTGTGCTAATATCGCGCCCCTGTTCATTTTGTATGTGGGTTGCTCCATGAAGTTGTCCATGCCGCGATTCGATCAAGCCCCTGTCTTGGTGGTCGGCGATGTCATGCTCGACCGTTACTGGCATGGCGGTACCTCACGGATTTCCCCTGAGGCACCGGTACCGGTAGTCAAGGTCGAGCAAATCGAAGACCGTCCAGGCGGCGCTGCCAACGTCGCCCTCAATATTGCCGCCCTCGGCGCCCCGGCCTCCCTGGTGGGGGTGACCGGTGACGATGAAGCCGCCGACAGCCTGGCCAACAGCCTGCAAGGTGCCGGCGTGCGTGCGTTGTTCCAGCGCATTGCCCATCAACCGACCACCGTCAAGCTACGCGTCATGAGTCGTCACCAGCAATTGCTGCGTATCGATTTTGAAGAACCCTCCGCCACTGACGCCCTGGCCCTCGGCCAACAGGTCGATGAGTTGCTGGAAGGCGTCAAGGTGCTGGTCCTGTCCGACTACGGCAAAGGCGCGCTGAAAAATCACCAGATGCTGATCCAGGCCGCCAAGGCCCGCGGCATTCCGGTGCTGGCCGATCCCAAGGGCAAGGACTTCTCGATTTATCGAGGGGCCAGCCTGATTACGCCTAATCTCAGTGAGTTTGAAGCCATTGTCGGTGGCTGCGCCGATGAGCACGATCTGGTGACCAGGGGCGCGAGTCTCATGGCAGACCTCGACCTCGGCGCCTTGCTGGTGACCCGCGGCGAGCACGGCATGACCTTGTTGCGTCCTGGTCATCCGGCCATGCACCTGCCGGCGCGGGCACGTGAAGTGTTCGACGTCACCGGTGCTGGCGACACGGTGATTTCCACCCTGGCCGCCGCTATCGCGGCGGGCGAGGAATTGCCTCACGCCGTGGCCCTGGCCAATCTGGCGGCGGGCATCGTGGTCGGCAAGCTGGGTACGGCCGCCATCAGCGCTCCTGAACTGCGTCGGGCGATCCAGCGTGAAGAAGGTTCGGAACGCGGTGTATTGAGCCTTGAGCAACTGCTGCTGGCGATTGATGATGCCCGCGCGCACAACGAGAGCATTGTCTTCACCAATGGTTGTTTCGACATCCTGCACGCGGGCCACGTGACCTACCTTGAGCAGGCGCGCGCCCAGGGTGATCGCTTGATCGTTGCGGTCAATGACGATGCGTCGGTCAGTCGCCTGAAAGGGCCGGGTCGCCCGATCAACAGTGTCGACCGGCGGATGGCGGTCCTGGCCGGTCTGGGGGCGGTGGACTGGGTGATCAGTTTTGCCGAGGCGACTCCGGAAAACCTGCTGGCGCACGTCAAGCCGGACGTGTTGGTCAAGGGCGGGGATTACTCGGTCGACCAGGTCGTCGGCGGTGATATCGTCAGCGCCTACGGTGGCAAGGTCAAAGTGCTGGGGTTGGTGGAAAACAGCTCGACCACGGCGATTGTGGAAAAAATCCGCAATCGTTGAGGGGCATGCGGGAACGAGCTGGCTCGCTCCCGCAGGTCTTAGCGACTCGCTTTTTTCTTCGGCACTATCTTGCGCAAAATCTGTTGTGCCTTGCCGGTCAGTCGTTTCAATTTCGATTCCTTCTCCGGCGCGCTCAAGCCCTGCTGTCTGAGCCAGTCCTTCCATCTGATCCGTTCATCGCGCACCAGCCAGCCTTCCTGCAGGGCGAAGCTCTCCGCCAGGAACAAGCCTCGGGTGCTGGCCGGAATCAGTTGATCCTTCTTCAGCGTGTACAGTTCGGCGCATGGCTGGCCGTCTTTGAGGGGCATCAGGTACAGGTCCGGACGCTGGCGGTCCAGGCGTGCCACCAGTTGGTCGCCTTCCAGGCGTTCATCCACATGAAACAGGCTCAACGACTTGGCTTCTTTCGGTACTTCCAGGCGCAAGTCGTAAATCAACTGCAACGATGCTGTCGGCAGGTGCACATAGGCCTGCGGACGTTCGATCAACTGCATGTTGGCGCAGCGCACCGGGCGGGCCGCGCCGGACAAGGGCGACAGGCGAAACGGCAGGGCCTCGCGGTAATGCAGGGCGGCAGAATAGGGCGCCGGTAGCCAGGTGTCGTTGAAGCGGCCGCCCAGCCAGCCTTCCGGGGTTTCCAGCAGGCACTCTTCGGCAATTTCCTGGATCGCGGTGTGCAGTGGCAGGTTCAATTCATGGGCGGGCACGTACCCGGAAATCAGCTTGAGTACCACATCACCGCGGTCCTGTCGGCGCTGGCGTACCAGCACCCAGTAATCACGATTCTGCCAATGCAGGGTCAGTCGCACCGAGACCCCGAGGTTGGCCAGTTCCATCGAGAAACGTTCGGCATCTGCCACCTCCACCGGCTTGCGGCGTTGCAAGGTCTGGGCGAAGTTGAGCGGCATGCCCACGCTCTGGTAGCTCAGGCCTTCGGGGGTGGCTTCGACGTACAGCGGCAGTGTCTTGAAGTTGCTGGGATTTTTTCTTATGAGCGTTCGCGGCATGTCGGCTCCTTCTTGCGTCGGGGTCGGCCGCGTCGGCGGCATCAGAGTTGACGAATGACCTTGGCAGCGGTCGCCACGTTATGGGCCAGGTGCAGCGGGTTGATGGTCCCGACAATAGCACTGGCTACGCCGGTTTGCGCAAACAACATCATGAAACTGGCGTGAACTGGATCCACTCCAGGTTCCAGGCAAACATGGCCGCTGGCCAAGGCTTTTTTTACCAGAATGCCTTTGCCATGGGTCGCCGCATAGTCAATGACGGCTTTCTCGGTCTGTTCGTTCAGATTGTAGGTGATCATCGCGCAATCGCCCTGTTCCAGAGCCTTCACACCGCCCTCGACGGTCTTGCCGGAAAAGCCGAAGCCGCGAATCTTGCCCTCGCGCTTGAGGTCCGCAAGGGTCTGGTAGACCTCGCAATCGTTCAGGATATGCAAGTCATTGCCGTCGGAATGCACCAGCACCAGATCAATGAAGTCCGTTTCCAGTCGCTGCAGGCTACGTTCGACCGAAAGCCGCGTATGAGCGGCGCTGAAATCATGCAGGGACACGCCGTCGGCGAACTCTTCGCCGACTTTGCTCACGATCACCCAATCCTTGCGTTGACCGCGCAGCAGCGGCCCGAGACGTTCTTCACTGCGGCCGTAGGCGGGTGCGGTGTCGATCAGGTTGATCCCCAGCTCGCGGGCCTGACGCAGCAACATGCGTGCCTCTTCATCGCCGGGGATCTGGAAGCCGTTGGGGTATTTCACGCCCTGGTCGCGTCCCAGCTTGACGGTTCCCAGGCCGAGTGGCGATACCAGCAGACCGGTGCTGCCCAACGGGCGATGAAGTTCATGCAGGGTCGGCAGGCTCATGGCAACAATTGCTCCCACGCAGGTTGTGCGAGGGTCGGGCGCGGCAGCTCCGGCAGTGGATCGTTGCTCAGCGGCTTGATGCCGTCGCGTTCCAGGGCGTTGATCACCCGATCAGCGAAGTCCGGTGCCAGCGCCAGTTTGGTCGGCCAGCC
Organism: Pseudomonas sp. GQ91; assembly: GCF_059758795.1. Classification (NCBI taxonomy): domain Bacteria; kingdom Pseudomonadati; phylum Pseudomonadota; class Gammaproteobacteria; order Pseudomonadales; family Pseudomonadaceae; genus Pseudomonas; species Pseudomonas sp. GQ91. Next base: position 198,831 of record NZ_JCAXED010000005.1, on the reverse strand, counting down.
CGCCAGCAGGCGGCCCTGTTCGGCGAGAAAGGCGTTGTCCGGGCGCGTCATGCCCGATTGCAGGGGCTCGGCGCGTTCCACGCGCAAAGTGGCCCAATGGGTCTGGCTCATGTCGATCCAGGGCAACAACTGGGCAAGCTCTTTTTGCGCGGTGGCAATCTGTGCGTCCGGGGTACGGGCCACGCCTTCGGCCTCGGCGATATCTCCACCGATATACCAGACCCAATTACCATCGGCCGCCGGATGCGTGGTGACGGTGAGCCGTGGCTTGGTGCCGCCACCCAGGCAATGGGCGTACAAAGGCTTGAGACCGGGGCCCTTGGCAATGATCATGTGCAGCGGGCGCTTTTGCATGGCCGGCTGGCTCAGGCCCAGCGCTGTCAGCACATCAGCCGTACCGCCGCCGGCACTCAACACGATGCGTTGGGCGCGGATCTCGCGGTCGTCGACCTTCAAGCCGACCAGTTCGCCGCCTTCCAGCAAGGGGGCAATCTGTTGCCCGGCCAGCAGCCCGTCGCCGGCCAGTTGTGCCAGGCGCGCTATCAGGCTCGGCACATCGACCACCAGTTCAGCCAGGCGATAAACCTTGCCCTTGAAGCGGCGATCTTGCAAGGCGATGGGTAAATCGTCGCCCTTGACCTGATCGACCCGGCCGCGCACCGCCTTGCTGGCGAAAAAGCTGGTGAGGTTGCCGGCCAGGGTGCCTGGCGACCATAGATAGTGGGCTTGGGACAGCAGGCGTACGCCCGACAGATCGAGTTCGCCGTCGCCGGCCAAGGCTTCACGCCAGCGGCGGGGCATGTCGGCAATCGCTTCGGACGCGCCGGTCAGGGCACCGTGCAACGCGTATTTCGCACCGCCGTGAATGATCCCTTGGGATTTCACGCTTTGTCCGCCGCCGAGGGTGGCGTTTTCCACCACAATCGTGGAAAACCCCTGGCTGCGCAGGCGCGCATTGAGCCAGAGGCCGGCAACCCCGGCGCCGACGATCAGCACGTCGGTGGAAATAACGGATGGCATGGGCGTCGGACCTCGGCGGCTAAAAACAGGCAGTATACCGCGCAGCTACAAGTTTCAAGCTTCAAGCGTCAAGTTAGAGGCGGTCTGCATGGTTTTTTCTGGTCGCTTGCAGTTTGCAGCTGCTTTTAATGGCCTGCGGTTTTCGAAAACAGCTGAATCACCACCACGCCGAGCACAATCAAGCCCATCCCCAGCATCGCCGGCACGTCGAGTTTCTGCCCGTAGATAAACAGCGCGGCGATGCTGACCATGACGATTCCCATCCCGGCCCATACCGCATAAGCCACGCCCACCGGTACGGTGCGCACTACCAGCGTGAGCATCCAGAAGGCCACGCCATAGCCGACAATGACCAGCAGCAGCGGAATCGGCGTGCTCCAGCCCTTGATCGCTTTCATGGAAACGGTAGCGATCACTTCCGAGCAGATGGCAATGGCCAGGTAGTAGTAGGCGGCGTTCATGGGTGAATCCTCGGTGTGTCGTACAGATGAGGTCGGTATTCTAGTGGCTTCTCAGATGCGGTAAAGTCATTACCTATCCGAATTTAAGATGGGTTTGGCCATGAGCGTGCAATGGAACCTCGATCAGATGCGCCTGTTTGTCAGCGTCGCCGAGCAACGGTCGTTTTCGGCGGTGGCCCGGCACCAGCGCAAGGCGCAATCGGCGGTCAGCAATGGCATTGCGTTGCTGGAGGCGGATTTGGGGGTCAGTCTTTTCGAGCGCAGCAGCGGGCGTCAGCCGCGTCTGACCGAAGCCGGCGCGGTGCTGCTGGAGGAGGCCCGGGAAGTATTGCGCCAGTGCGAGCGCCTGAATGGCCGCGCCCTGTCGTTGCTGCGCGGCGAAGAAGCGAGTCTGCGCCTGGCCCAGGACGAGGCGATGTTGTATCAGCCGGTGCTCGACAGCCTTGAAGCGTTGGCGGGGAAATTCCCCAGTCTCGAAGTGCAGTTGTCCAGTACGGCCCAGGGCGATGTCGCACGCAAACTGGTGGAGCGCAAGGCCGACCTGGGGCTGTTGTTCTACCATGACCAGATCCCCGAGGCGCTTGAGCGGCGTGTGGTCGGCAGCGTGGAAATGGTCACGGTCTGCGGTGTCGGGCACCCGATGGCCAGCGACACGTTCGTCGATTGCCAGCGCCTGGCGCAATTTCGTCAGTTATTGATGTCGACCCAGACCAGCGTCTATCCCGGCAGCGAAGCGGCCAGTCCGCAGGTGTGGCGCGCCGACAGCTTCTACGTGCTGGCCGAGTGGCTGGTCCGTGGCCTCGGTTGGGCGTGGTTGCCACGGCATGTGGTGCAATACCCGACCTATGTGGAGCAGATGGTCGAACTGGACAGTGAATGGACCCCGCCGGCCTTGGTGGTGGAGCTGGTTTGGCGCCGTGACGAACCGCTGGGTCCGGCTGCGAGCTTTCTTGCTGAGCGTTTTACCGAGTGCTTGCAGGCGATCGATTGAAAAAGCCGATAAACTCCGCCGCCATGAATAGAACTCTCTACAGCTGTCTGTTTTACCTCGCGCTGCCATGGGTGGCCTTACGTCTGTGGCTGCGCGCGCGCAAGGCGCCGGCCTATGCCAAGCGCGTCGGCGAACGCTTTTCCTATGGCTTGCCGGTCATGCAGCCGGGCGGGATTTGGGTGCACGCGGTATCGGTGGGCGAAAGCATCGCCGCCGCGCCGATGATTCGTGGCTTGCTTGAACGTTATCCACAGCTGCCGATCACCGTGACCTGTATGACGCCCACCGGTTCCGAGCGAATCCAGGCGTTGTTTGCCAACCAACCGCGCATCCAGCACTGCTATCTGCCCTACGATTTGCCCTGTGCCGCCAAGCGTTTTCTGGATCGGGTCCAGCCGAAGCTGGCGGTGATCATGGAAACCGAACTGTGGCCCAATCATATCCACCACTGCGCCAAGCGCGGGATTCCGGTGGCATTGGCTAACGCACGGCTGTCGGCCCGATCCGCCAAGGGCTACGCACGTTTCGCCAGACTCACCGCGCCGATGCTCGCGCAAATGAGCCTGTTGGCGGTGCAGACCGAAACCGAAGCCGAGCGTTTTCGCAACCTTGGCGCTCGTCCGGAAACGGTCGAGGTCACGGGCTCGATCAAGTTTGACCTGAGCGTCGACCCACAACTGCTCGAACGTGCCGGCGCCTTGCGGCAACAGTGGCAGGCCGGCGAGCGCCCGGTGTGGATCGCCGCAAGCACTCACGAAGGCGAAGATGCAGTGGTGCTCGCCGCTCACCGTCAGTTGCTGGGCAGCTATCCCAATGCGCTGTTGATTCTGGTGCCGCGTCATTCGGAGCGTTTCAACAGCGTGTTCGAGCTGTGCCGACAACAAGGCTTTGCCACGGTGCGCCGCTCCAGCGGTGAGCCGGTCACGGCCGACACCTCGGTATTGCTGGGCGACACCATGGGCGAATTACTGTTTCTGTATGCCCTGGCGGATAGCGCCTTTGTCGGTGGCAGCCTGGTGCCCACGGGCGGGCATAACCTGCTGGAGCCGGCGGCGTTGGGCAAACCGGTGATCAGTGGCGCGCATTTGTTCAACTTCCTCGAAATCGCCGCGATGATGCGTGACGCCGGGGCATTGCGCGAAGTGGATGATGCCGACGGGCTGGCCGAGGCCGTGCGGCAATTGTTCGAGTTGCCGCAGGATGCACAGAAAATGGCGCAGGCGGCGCTCAAGGTGATGCAAGCCAACCAGGGCGCGCTGAAGCGCTTGCTGGATGGCTTGGACAAACTACTTAACCGCTGAGCAACACCAACCAAATGTGGGAGCGGGCAAGCCCGCTTCCACATGGGTTATGCGGTGAGCTTAATAGCTCGAGCGAGCCTTCAGTTGCTCGGCCGCGGCCTGCGCCAAATCCGGTGGCAAGAAGTCTTTGTCCGGGTTGTAGTCGGCCTTCAGGTAGCGTGAGAGATCCTGCAGATCCCCCGGATTCAGGGTGCCCGCCGCCTGTTTCAAGCGCAGGTTGTCGAGGATGTAGTCATAGCGGCTGTTGTTGTAATTGCGCACCGACGTATACAACTGGCGCTGGGCATCGAGCACATCGACGATATTGCGCGTGCCGACCTGATAGCCGATCTCCGTGGCTTCCACCGCGCTCTGGTTGGAGATGATCGACTGGCGGCGTGCCTGCACCTGTTCCACATCGGTATTCACCGCGCGGTGCAGGTTGCGCGTGTTTTCCACCACCTGGCGGCGCAGGCCTTCGCGCTGTTGTTCGGTCTGGCCCAGGCGCGAATAGGATTCGCGCACTTGCGAGCTGGTGAGGCCGCCGCTGTACAGCGGGATATTCAGGCGCAGGCCGATAGTGCGTTGCTCGACATCGCCGCGATAAGGCTGGCCGAAGGCATTCGGATTACTGAAACCCAGGGCGTCGTTGTCGCCTCTTTCGTACTGTGCCACGGCATCCAGCGTCGGGGCGTGACCGGCCTTGCGTTGCTTGAGGGTTTCCTCGGCCGCGGTGACCGCGTAGTTGCTGGCCAGCAGATTCAGATTCTGGCGGCCGGCCGTATCGACCCAGGCCTTGGCGTCATTCGGGACCGGAGGCAGCACCGGCAGCGTGTGGACGATGCCCTGGATCGAGTTGTACTGGCGGTTGGTCAGGGTGATCAGCGCTTCAAAAGCGTCGTCGACCTGGCGCTGGGCCAGGATCCGATTGGCGCGAGCGGTGTCGTAACTGGCCTGGGATTGCAGCACGTCTGTCTTGTCCGACAGGCCCACATCGAAACGTTCGTTGGACTGGTCCAGCTGGCGCTTGAAGGCGGCTTCTTCGGCCTTGGTCGAGGCGAGATTGTCCTGGGCGCGCAGTACCGCGAAATAACTTTCGGCGCTCTGCAGAATCAGCTCTTGCTCGGTGGCCGAGAGTTGCAGCGCGGCTTGCTCGTTGACGGCTTCGGCGGCTTGCAACTGGAACCAGCGGTCGGCGCGAAACAGCGGCTGGCTCAGGGTTGCTCGCCAGGAATGCGCGTCACGATTGGCGGTGGCCGCCGGCTGATCGATCTGCGTGCGCACATTGTTGATGTCGGCACCCGCCGAGAGGTTGGGCAGCAAACCGGCGCGGGCCTGGGGCACCACTTCTTTTTGCGCGCCATATTGAGCGCGGGCGGCCGCCAGGTCGGCGTTGTTGTCCACCGCTTCCTGATAGACGCTGACCAGGTCGGTTTTGGTCGACAAGGGCGCTTCAGCTGCCCAGACCATTCCATTGGTCGCACAAGACACGGCAAGGGCCAGTGAGAGTTTGCGCAGCATGAGGCGATCCCTAGATGAATATTACGACTATAATTTAGCGCTCAAGGCTACGGCGAGCATTGTGTAGCGTCAAGGCGTTGAAGCAGTAGCCGAGTGTAGTGGCCGCGTCGCGACGCAACAATCCTGTAATTGCGCCATTCATCACGCTGAATACACCGGCGTTGGCAATTTGCCCGTTGCATGGTCTAGACTGGCGGCGTTCTTGTCGGGGTGCCTTGCTATGAGGCTGAGATCGGTAAATACCGGATCCCGTTGAACCTGATCAGGTTAGCGCCTGCGTAGGGAACAAGATTTCTCGTCACCCGGCGAGTCCTCTTGTGCTTCGTCCGGGATGTTGTTCGACAATCGAACAGCCTCGTGCGCCAAGCACAGCACTTATTCTCAGTGCGTCCAGCCGTCCCAGGTTCGCTCCGACAAAAATCCACTGCCTGGATGTGTCTGGAGAGCCCGTGATGACTACAAAACCAAAAAACACCGTGCATTTGAGTGAGTCGGCCAAGGTCGATCAGCAGTCAGTGCAGCCGTTTACCCGCTCGCAAAAAATCTATGTCCAAGGCACTCGCCCCGACATCCGCGTGCCGATGCGTGAAATCAGCCTCGACGTCACGCCCACCGATTTCGGCGGCGAAATCAATGCACCGGTTGTGGTGTATGACACGTCCGGCCCCTACACCGACCCGAACGTCATCATTGATGTGCGCCAAGGCCTGGCCGATGTGCGTTCGCCCTGGATCGAGTCGCGTGGCGACACCGAGCGCCTGGCCGGCCTCAGCTCGCATTTTGGCCAGCAGCGCCTGAGTGATGCCGAGCTGACCGCCCTGCGTTTCGCCCATGTGAAGAACCCGCGCCGCGCCAAGGCCGGGGCCAACGTCACGCAAATGCACTACGCGCGTAAAGGCATCATCACCGCCGAGATGGAGTACGTCGCCATCCGCGAAAACATGAAGTTGGAAGAAGCCCGCGCCAGCGGCTTGCTGGACCAGCAGCACGCCGGCCACAGTTTTGGCGCCAGCGTGCCGAAAATCATCACCCCGGAGTTCGTGCGCGAGGAAATCGCCCGGGGCCGCGCCATCATCCCGGCCAACATCAACCACACCGAACTGGAGCCGATGATCATCGGCCGTAACTTCCTGGTGAAGATCAACGGCAATATCGGCAACAGCGCCCTGGGTTCGTCCATCGAAGAAGAAGTGGCGAAATTGACCTGGGGCATTCGCTGGGGCTCGGACACGGTGATGGACTTGTCCACCGGCAAGCACATCCATGAAACCCGCGAATGGATCATCCGTAACTCGCCGGTGCCGATCGGTACCGTGCCGATCTACCAGGCCCTGGAAAAAGTCGGCGGCGCAGCCGAAGACCTGACCTGGGAGTTGTTCCGCGACACCCTGATCGAACAGGCCGAGCAGGGCGTTGACTACTTCACCATCCACGCCGGCGTCCTGCTGCGCTACGTGCCACTGACGGCCAAGCGCGTCACGGGCATCGTGTCCCGTGGCGGCTCGATCATGGCCAAGTGGTGCCTGGCGCATCACAAGGAGAACTTCACCTATACGCATTTCGACGAAATCTGCGAAATCATGAAGGCCTACGACGTCAGCTTCTCCCTCGGGGACGGCTTGCGTCCGGGCTCGATTGCCGACGCCAATGACGCAGCGCAGTTCGGTGAGCTGGAAACCCTCGGTGAGTTGACCAAGACCGCCTGGAAACATGACGTGCAAACCATGATCGAAGGCCCGGGCCATGTGCCGATGCAGTTGATCAAGGAGAACATGGACAAGCAACTGGAGTGCTGCGACGAGGCGCCGTTCTACACCCTCGGCCCGTTGACTACCGACATCGCACCGGGCTACGACCACATCACTTCAGGGATCGGCGCGGCGATGATCGGCTGGTTCGGCTGCGCCATGCTCTGCTACGTCACACCCAAGGAGCACTTGGGGTTGCCGAACAAGGATGATGTGAAGACCGGGATCATCACTTACAAGATCGCGGCTCACGCGGCTGACTTGGCCAAGGGGCATCCCGGCGCGCAGATCCGCGATAACGCGTTGAGCAAGGCGCGCTTCGAGTTCCGTTGGGAAGACCAGTTCAACCTGGGCCTGGACCCGGATACGGCGCGTTCCTATCACGATGAAACCTTGCCGAAGGATTCGGCCAAGGTCGCGCATTTCTGCTCGATGTGCGGGCCGAAGTTCTGCTCGATGAAGATTACCCAGGAAGTCCGTGAATATGCGGCCAACCAGCGGATCGAGGCGGTGGATGTGGATGTCGCCAAGGGGCTGGCGGAACAGGCGGAGCGGTTCAGGCAGGAAGGGAGCCAGCTTTACAAGAAGGTCTGATGGGTGGGGCGGGGTACATATCCGTTGCTGCGGTTATGGCTGATATGGATTCCGCCCTTACGGCCAGCCCTTTCGAGGTCTTTGGGGGCATGCGGCAAGCTGAAGAGCTGTTTTGATCTGCGGTGGATGGTTTTTTGTGTTTGGCTTGAGATCCACCCCTCACCCCAACCCTCTCCCCAGAGGGGCGAGGGGGCTGATTGGGGGATATTGGCGATCTACGTCGACCTGAAAGATCGGCTTTGAATCCGTAATCAAAAACGATTTTTCAGGTCGCCGATTTTCTCAGCACACTTCGCTCAGTTCCCTCGCCCCTCTGGGGAGAGGGTTAGGGTGAGGGGCGACTCTCAAGCCTTTTCAAAGACCTTGAAAGGGCTAATAGCCGCCATTGCCGCAGCAACGGCTATGTTCACGCCCCACTATCACCGCCCCAAAGGCACCAGCTCCGGCTTGATGATGCCTTCAAGGCGCGAATAAGGAATCTGCAGCTCGACATGGCCCAGGGCATACGGGGCGATGGTCGTGGTCGGGTACTTGAGAATCACGCCACTGGACGTCAGCGCCACGTTCGGGGTTTTCTGAAACGGCCAGGCTTTCACGTAATCCGGCTCCAGGCTCAGGCGGGTGCTGATCAGCCAGCTGTTATGGGCGACCAGGCCGGCTTTCCAGAACGCCTCTTCCTTGCCGGGCAACAGCATGTCAGTCAGGCTCAGGGCCTTTTGTTGCTGGCGCGAGTAGTTGATGAAGCCGCGACCGGGTTCGCCGTGGGCGCCGCCTTGGTCCAGATAACTGGACAGTTCGATGATCACCAAGCCGTCATGCTGCTCGCGTACCTTGGCCTGCAAATACATGCTGTTGCGCGGGCCGGACTCGCGCAGGAATTTTTCCCGATAGGCATTGAGCGTCGCTGGCAGCGGGGCGCTCGGTGTGGTGCGGGTCATTTCCAGCAGCCGTTGTTCGATCAAGGCATCGAGTTTCGGTTCTTGGGCAAAATGCACGGTGTCGATGTTCACCAGCGGGCAATCGGCGGTGGCGCAGCCCGCCTGGGTTTGCTCCGATGCATCGCGAGTGACGTCCAGCGGCGCGCGGTAACTGGGTTGGAACAGGCTCTGACACGCGCCGAGCGTCAAGGCGATACAGGCCACGGAGGCAATTTTTAAAAGCGACATGTGCGTCCTTCATAAAACGGAGAAGAGCGAAAGATATGCGGCTTCGACTACCGGCATCGCAGTCAGTTCGCCACTAAGCTGATTACAGAGAGTTTGACGCCAGCCGTCTATCCCGGCAACCGGAAAGGGGCTGCACCGAGGGCCAATGGCGCTGTAGGATGGCGCGATGTCGAGGGACACCTCGAAATCAATGTGCAGGAAACGAGGGTTGATATGACCAACATTGCGAAATCGACGCCGAGCCAGATCGAGGTCGTGCAGCGCGACACCGCCTATCAGGGCTTCTACAAGCTTGATCGCGTGCAACTGCGCCACGGGAAATTCGACGGTGGCCTGAGCCGGGTGATCAACCGTGAAGTCTTCGTGCGTCACGATGCCGTGTGTGTCTTGCCTTACGACCCGCAGCGCGATGAAGTGGTGCTGATCGAGCAGTTTCGTGTCGGTGCCATGGGCCGTACCGATAACCCGTGGCTGGTGGAAATGGTCGCCGGGTTGATCGACAAGGACGAGCAGCCGGAGGAGGTTGCACACCGTGAAGCCGAGGAGGAAGCTGGACTGACCTTCTCTGCGCTCTGGCCGATCACCCAGTATTTTCCGTCACCAGGGGGCAGTACCGAATTCGTCCACTTGTTCCTGGGGCGCTGTGACAGTAGCGGTGCGGGCGGCATTCATGGACTGGAAGAAGAAGCAGAAGATATTCGCGTCACCGTCTGGGCCTTTGAAGACGCCCTGCAAGCGGTGCGTGACGGAAAAATTTGCAATGCAGCCAGCATTATCGCCCTGCAGTGGCTTGCGCTTAATCGCGCGGAAGTGAGGGGGTTATGGCAGTAAAGGCGCGTGAACGCTACCGGGTTGACCTGATCGGGCTGCAAGCTGCCTGCGAGGCCAACTATGCGCGGCTGATGCGGCTGCTGCCGGACATGCGCCACGCGCCCGAGGCACGGCGCATTGCCGTGACCCACGGTGACCAGATGCTCGGGGTGCTGACCCTGGAAGTCATCCTGACCTGTCCTTATACCAGCACGTTGAGGGTACGCCAGGAACACAGCCTGCCATGGCTGCCAGTGCCGCAGCTGGAGGTCCAGGTTTATCACGATGCGCGGATGGCGGAGGTGATCAGTGCCGAACATGCGCGGCGCTTTCGCAGTATCTATCCTTATCCCAATGTGTTCATGCACCAGCCCGATGAGAAAGCCCAACTCAATGTGTTCCTCGGCGAATGGCTGAGCCATTGCCTGGCCTTGGGCCATGAGTTTGAAGTGGTTCGGTAGCGGTAATCTGCGCGCGCCCGTCTCGCGGGTTTTCTCTTTTCTGTGTACCCCAGCATAATTACGCCCATTGCCCATTCCTGTGATCACGTCCTGGGAGAACGTCTTGCCGAGTGTATCCACCTCGAACCCCGATGCTGCGGTGCTGCTGGTGCAACTGTCTGACAGCCACCTGTTTGCCGAACCCGGCGCCCGGCTGCTGGGCATGAATACCCGCGACAGTCTGCAACGGGTGATTGATCTTGTGCGGGCGCGACAGCCGCGGATTGACCTGCTGTTGGCCACCGGGGATTTGTCCCAGGATGGCACGCTGCAGTCATACCAGCTGTTTCGCGATATGACCCGTCAAATACCGGCACCGGCCCGCTGGATTCCGGGGAATCACGATGAGCCGCGGATCATGGTCGAGGCCACCACGGGCAGTGCGCTGCTGCAACCCGTGGTGGATGTGGGCAACTGGCGCGTTACCTTGCTGGATTCCGCCGTGCCGGGCTCGGTGCCGGGCTATCTGGCAGACTCGCAATTACAGTTGCTGGCGCAATCCCTGAGCGAGGCGCCGACCCGCCATCATCTGGTGTGCTTCCACCATCACCCGGTGTCCATCGACTGTGCCTGGATGGAGCCCATCGGCTTGCGCAATCCCGAGGCGCTGTTTGCCGTGCTTGAGCGTTTTCCACAGGCCAAGGCGCTGCTCTGGGGGCATGTCCATCAAGAGATCGACCGTGAGCGCAATGGCATACGGTTGCTGGCGTCTCCCTCGACCTGCATCCAATTTGCCCCCGGCAGTGAGGATTTCAAGGTGAGCGAAGAGGCGCCCGGCTATCGCTGGTTGCGACTGCATGCGGATGGGCGACTGGATACGGGCGTGGAGCGGGTTGCAGGCTTCGCGTTTCAGGTGGACTACGGCAGCAACGGCTACTGATTTTCCCTGTAAACTGCGCCTTTTTGGCTGAAGCACGGAGAGCCCGGCATGTCCGCCTCGATTTTGTATATCCACGGCTTCAACAGTGCGCCGGCCTCCAACAAGGCCAGTCTGTTGATGGGCGTGATGGGCAGCCTTGGTCTGGCTGGTCAATTGCAGGTGCCGGCGCTGCATCACCATCCACGCCAGGCAATTGCCCAGCTGGAACAGGCGATCAGTGAGCTGGGCCGGCCTTTGCTGGTCGGCAGCTCACTCGGCGGCTACTATGCAACCCATCTTGCCGAACGCCATGGCCTCAAGGCCTTGCTCGTCAACCCGGCCGTCCGCCCGCATCGAATGTTCGACGGTTACCTGGGGACCCAGAAGAACCTCTACACCGATGAAACCTGGGAACTGACCCACGACCACGTCACGGCCCTGGCCGCGCTGGAGGTTGCGGCGCCCGAGGATGCCCAGCGGTATCAGGTATGGTTGCAGACCGGGGATGAAACACTGGATTATCGCCTCGCTGAAGAATATTACCGGGCCTGTGCCTTGCGCATCCAGGCCGGCGGCGACCATGGCTTTCAAGGCTTTGGTCGACAGTTGCCGGCGCTGTTGAGTTTTGCCGGCATTGGCGCAGATCAGTATCAATCCTTCGATTTCACAGCACTGTAGAAGACAGGCTGGAAACCGCAGGTTATTTTTTAATCGAACGACTCACGACGAGACCCCATGGCCACTCCCAGCGCTAGCTCTTATAACGCCGACGCCATCGAAGTCCTCTCGGGCCTCGACCCGGTGCGCAAACGCCCCGGCATGTACACCGACACCAGTCGGCCGAACCACCTTGCCCAGGAAGTCATCGACAACAGCGTCGACGAAGCCTTGGCCGGGCACGCCAAGTCGGTACAAGTCATCCTTCACGCCGACCATTCGCTGGAAGTGTCCGACGATGGCCGCGGCATGCCGGTGGACATTCACCCGGAAGAAGGCGTGCCGGGCGTCGAGCTGATCCTCACCAAACTGCACGCGGGCGGCAAGTTTTCCAACAAGAACTACCAGTTCTCCGGCGGCTTGCACGGTGTCGGTATTTCGGTGGTCAATGCCTTGTCGACGCTGGTGCGGGTCAAGGTCAAGCGTGACGGCAACGAGTACCAGATGACCTTCGCCGATGGCTACAAAGCCACCGACCTGGAGGTGATCGGCACCGTCGGCAAACGCAATACCGGCACCAGCGTGTACTTCGCGCCGGACCCGAAATACTTTGACTCGGCAAAATTCTCCATCAGCCGCCTCAAGCACGTACTCAAGGCCAAGGCCGTATTGTGCCCCGGGCTGCTGGTCAGCTTCGAAGACAAAGGCACCGGCGAAAAGGTCGAGTGGCACTACGAAGACGGCCTGCGTTCCTACCTGGAAGACTCGGTCAGCGACTTCGAGCGCCTGCCCAACGAGCCGTTCTGCGGCAGTCTGGCGGGGAACAAGGAAGCGGTGGACTGGGCCTTGCTGTGGTTGCCCGAAGGCGGCGACAGTGTTCAGGAAAGCTACGTCAACCTGATCCCGACCGCTCAGGGCGGTACCCACGTCAACGGTTTGCGCCAGGGCTTGCTGGATGCCATGCGCGAGTTCTGCGAATACCGCAACCTGTTGCCGCGTGGCGTGAAGCTGGCCCCGGAAGACGTCTGGGAACGGATCGCCTTCGTCCTGTCGATGAAGATGCAAGAACCGCAATTCTCCGGGCAGACCAAGGAGCGCCTGTCGTCCCGCGAAGCCGCCGCATTTGTTTCCGGGGTGGTCAAGGACGCTTTCAGCCTGTGGCTCAACGAACATCCAGAGCTGGGCCTGGCGTTGGCGGAACTGGCGATCAACAACGCCGGACGTCGTCTGAAAGCCAGTAAAAAGGTCGAGCGCAAGCGCATTACCCAAGGCCCGGCGCTGCCGGGCAAGTTGGCCGATTGCGCCGGGCAGGACCCGATGCGCTCCGAACTGTTCCTGGTGGAAGGTGATTCCGCCGGTGGCTCCGCCAAGCAGGCGCGGGACAAGGAGTTCCAGGCGATCCTGCCGTTGCGGGGCAAAATCCTCAATACCTGGGAAGTCGATGGCAGCGAAGTACTGGCCAGCCAGGAAGTGCACAACATCGCCGTGGCCATCGGCGTCGACCCGGGCGCGGCGGACATGAGTCAGTTGCGCTACGGCAAGATCTGCATCCTGGCCGACGCCGACTCCGACGGCCTGCACATCGCCACGTTGCTCTGCGCGCTGTTCGTCCAGCATTTCCGCCCGCTGGTGGATGCCGGCCACGTCTATGTGGCCATGCCGCCGCTGTACCGTATCGACCTGGGCAAGGAGATTTACTACGCCCTGGATGAAGCCGAGCGCGATGGCATTCTTGATCGCCTGGTGGCCGAGAAGAAGCGCGGCAAGCCTCAAGTCACCCGATTCAAAGGGCTGGGTGAGATGAATCCGCCGCAACTGCGGGAAACCACCATGGACCCGAACACTCGGCGCCTGGTGCAATTGACCCTGGAAGACTTCGCCGCCACTTCGGAAATGATGGACATGCTGCTGGCGAAGAAGCGCGCCGGTGATCGCAAGTCCTGGCTGGAATCCAAAGGCAACCTGGCCGAGGTGTTGGGCTGATGCGCAGCGGTTTCGCCCTGGCGATACTGTTGTCGAGCGCGGGGATGACCACTCAAGTGAGTGCCGCCCCCGTGGTCGAACTCAAGCTGCTAGCTGAACACCCGGTCGAAGGCATGCGTGGCGGCAATCTGTCGGGGCTGGCCGTGTGCGGCGGTGAGCTGTGGACGGTGTCTGACCGTGATGACGAGCAGATTTACCGGCTCGATACGCGCGCAGAGACTTGGCTGGCCGAAACGGTGAAAATCAAGGTACCACCAGTGCCTGACCCCGGACTGCCCTGGGGATTGCGCGCACGCACGGCCGCGGCGTCGGTGATTCGCGGTGGCGACCTCGACTTTGAAGGCATCAGCTGTGATGCCGCGGGCAATCGCTACATTGTCAGCGAAGCCCATGCGGCGGTATTGCAGGTGCCAGTGAACGGCGAGCCGGCGTGGCTGAAAATCGCCCCCGGCGTGGTGCGTGAGGCGCGGGCCAGCGGCCTGCTGCTGCATTTCAATGCCTTGTTCGAAGGGCTGGCGGTGAACCCCGAGGGCAATCAGATCTGGCTGGCGGCCGAGCGTCAACGGCGTGGTCTGATGTCCATCAAGCGCCCGCAGAGTCTGTGGGATTGTGACGGTCCCTGCGTGTTGCTGAGCGAAGCGGGCCTGCAAATGCAGCCGGCGCAGTTTCCGGGCGCCAAGGCGGTGCCCAAGGACTTCGCTGACCTGGCGTTGTTCAACGGCAAGCTGTTTACCCTTGAACGCAGCGCGTACCAGATCTGCCGGCGCGACAGCGTGACGGCCAAGGTCGAGTTGTGTTGGTCGTTTGCCGAGGACGCCCTGACGCCGAACCGGCGTTACGCCCAGCGCTACGGCCTGGCGGAAGCCTTGGTGGTTGATGATGACGGCGCCTGGATCGGCCTCGACAATAACTTCGGCGCCCGCACCGATGGTGACAAGCGGCCGGTGGTCTATCGTTTCGCCGCTCCAGCCGGTGGTTGGAGCGCCAAGCCATGAGCAAGCCGCCCCCCGGCAAGCGCGCCGGTCGTATATTGATGTTTGTGGCCTGGGGCGCCGGACTGTTTTTGGCCACGCGTTTTTTTGGACAGTGGGAAGCGCGTCAGGAAAACCCCAACGCGGTGGTCACCTCGCAGCAACACGCGGGTTACATCGAAGTGAAACTGGTCGGCAACGGCCAGGGACATTTCGTTGCCAGCGGCCAGATCAACGGCCAGTCGGTGGTGTTCATGCTCGATACCGGCGCCACCGATGTGGCGGTGCCGGCCGAGCTTGCCGAGCGCCTGGGGCTCAAGCGTGGCTTGCCAGTGACCTTGAGCACGGCCAACGGGCGTAGCCAGGGTTATCGCACGCACCTCGACCGCCTGCAATTGGGCGATATTGTCCTGCAGGACGTGCGCGCCCTGGTGGCGCCGGGGTTGGGTGGCGAGCAAGTGCTATTGGGCATGAGCGCTTTGAAACAACTTGAATTTACCCAGCGTGGTGGCATCTTGCTGCTGCGCCAGACCAGACAATGATGAGGCCCGCATGAGTGACATCCTTGCAGACAGCTTAGATGGCGTTGAACGCCGATCGCTGGCTGACTTCACCGAAAGTGCTTACCTCAACTACTCCATGTACGTGATCATGGACCGGGCCTTGCCGCATATCGGCGACGGCCTGAAACCGGTACAGCGGCGCATTATCTACGCCATGAGTGAGTTGGGCCTGGACGCGGATTCCAAGCACAAGAAGTCGGCGCGGACCGTTGGTGACGTGCTCGGCAAGTTCCATCCCCATGGCGACTCGGCGTGCTATGAAGCCATGGTGCTGATGGCTCAGCCGTTCAGCTACCGCTACACCTTGGTTGATGGCCAGGGCAACTGGGGCGCGCCGGATGATCCCAAGTCTTTCGCCGCCATGCGTTACACCGAAGCACGGCTGTCGCGCTATTCAGAAGTGCTGCTCAGCGAATTGGGCCAGGGCACCGCGAACTGGGGGCCGAACTTCGACGGCACTCTCGAGGAACCGCTGGTATTGCCGGCTCGTTTGCCGAATATCCTGCTCAATGGCACCACCGGCATTGCGGTCGGCATGGCCACTGACGTGCCGCCGCACAACCTGCGGGAAGTCGCCACCGCCTGCGTGCGCCTGCTGGACGAGCCCAAAGCCACCGTTGAACAGCTGTGCGAGCATATCCAGGGCCCGGACTACCCGACCGAAGCGGAAATCATCACGCCGCGCGCCGACCTGTTGAAAATGTACGAGACCGGCAAGGGCTCGGTGCGCATGCGCGCCGTGTACCATATCGAAGACGGCGATATCATCGTCACCGCCTTGCCGCACCAGGTCTCCGGGGCCAAGGTGCTGGAACAGATTGCCTCGCTGATGCAGGCCAAGCCGTCGAAACTGCCGCAAGTGGCTGACCTGCGTGACGAATCCGACCATGAAAACCCCTGCCGCATCGTGATCATCCCGACCAATAGCCGGGTCGACCACGCAGTGCTGATGCAACATCTTTTTGCCAGCACCGATCTGGAGTCCAGCTATCGGGTCAACGTCAACATCATCGGCCTGGACGGCAAGCCGCAGCTCAAGAACCTGCGGGCGCTGTTGGTGGAATGGCTGGAGTTCCGGGTGCAGACGGTGCGTCGTCGCCTTCAGTTCCGCCTGGACAAGGTCGAGCGTCGCCTGCACCTGTTGGATGGCTTGCTGATCGCCTACCTCAACCTGGATGAAGTGATTCATATCATCCGTACCGCCGAGCATCCGAAAGCCGAATTGATTGCGCGTTTCGAGCTGAGCGAGATCCAGGCCGACTACATCCTCGACACTCGCTTGCGTCAATTGGCGCGCCTGGAAGAGATGAAACTGCGCGACGAGCAGGATGCGTTGCTCAAGGAGCAGGCCAAGTTGCAAGCGCTGCTGGGCAGCGAAGCCAAGCTCAAGAAACTGGTACGCAGCGAACTGATCAAGGACGCCGAAACCTATGGCGACGACCGCCGTTCGCCGATTGTCGAGCGTGCTGAAGCCAAGGCCCTGACAGAAACCGAGTTGCTGCCGAACGAGAAAATTACCGTCGTTTTGTCGGAAAAGGGTTGGGTTCGCTCCGCCAAAGGGCATGATATTGACGCCACCGGGTTGTCTTACAAGGCTGGCGACGGATTCAAGACCGCGGCGCCCGGGCGTTCCAACCAGTTCGCGGTGTTTATTGACTCCACGGGGCGCAGTTATTCGGTGCCGGCTCATACCTTGCCATCGGCGCGTGGCCAGGGTGAACCGCTGACGGGGCGCCTGACGCCGCCGCCTGGAGCGAATTTTGAGTGCGTGCTGTTGCCCGATGATGATTCGCTGTACATCATCGCGTCCGACGCCGGTTACGGATTTGTGGTCAAGGGCGAAGACTTGCAGGCCAAGAACAAGGCGGGTAAGGCGCTCTTGAGCTTGCCGAACAACGCCAAAGTGATCCCGCCGCGTGCGGTAGAGGATCGCGAGGGCAACTGGCTGGCATCGGTGACCACTGAGGGACGTCTGCTGGTCTTCAAGATCAGTGACCTGCCGCAACTGGGCAAAGGCAAGGGCAACAAGATTATTGGTATTCCAGGGGAGCGGGTGGCCAGTCGCGAAGAGTATGTGACTGACATTGCGGTGATCCCGGAAGGCTCGACCCTGGTGCTGCAGGCCGGCAAACGCACGCTGTCGCTGCGTCCTGACGACCTTGAGCATTACAAGGGCGAACGTGGTCGACGCGGGAATAAATTGCCCCGTGGCTTCCAGCGAGTGGACGCATTATTGGTCGAAACGCCCGCTTAACGCGATATAGAGCGCCCGATCTACGATTTAACCCGTAGATCGACGCTTTCGCGCTGGAGTCATGACGCATATTCACGGATGATATGGCCTCTCCAGCGCCGGCGTGGCTGAGCGCGTACAGGCTGTTTTTAAGTATTACATTGTGGTTTGCCTTGTGGCCGCCACTTGGATGGGATGATGACTGCTCCACGCCTTCCTTTATTCTTGATGCTCGCTGGCCTTTTGGGGTTGGCGGGTTGCAGCACCCACCAGCCGGTGTCGCTGTATCAGTTGGACAGCGGAAGTCCGGCTCAGCCGTCACAAAGTGCCGGCATGGCGGTATTGCTCGGCCCGGTTGTGGTGGCTGACTACCTGCAGCGCGAAACCCTGCTGCAACGTCAGAACGACGGCAGCCTGCAGGGCGCTACTGACGGTCGCTGGGCCGGTAGCCTGTCTTCGGACATCAATCAGTTGATGTTGCGTCAGGTGGCCGGTCACCTGGACAGCCAGCGTGTGGTGTTAGCGCCGGGCCCGAGCAGCTTTGCCCCGGATGTACAGGTGTTGTTGACCATCACTCGCCTGGATTCCGGTTCTACGCAGCCGGCCATCCTTGATGCGCAGTGGCGCCTGATTGATCGTCGTGGCCAGGTGCGGGACAACCGCATCGTGCATTTGCAGGAAGAGCACGGCGGCAGCACGGCTTCTCAGGTTCAGGCCCAGGGCGTGTTGTTGCAGCGTCTGGCGGAACAGTTGTCGGTGGCGCTCAAACCGTTGGCCAACCAGCCTGCGATCGTCGAAGCCCCCCGCAAGCAGCCTAAGGCGCCAGCCAAGCCCGCGGCCCCGGAAAAGCCAAAAATCCCGATGGCTTCGCCCATCCGTACGGATCTGGAAGTGTTCAGGTTCTGATCTGAAGCCGGGCACTCCGAGACGTCTCAGGCTTTCGCGAGCAAGATGGCAAAAAGACTTCTGTAGGAGCGAGCTTGCTCGCGAAGATTGTCAACGATGACCCGGGAAGCCTGGCTCCCCGAGGCGTTCTCAGGTTTTTCGCGAGCAAGCTCGCTCCTACACGGTTCATAAAAAAGCCCGCTGATGAGCGATCATCGGCGGGCTTTTTATTGGGTAAAGGTTTAATCCTCGGCCCGGGTCTCATGCATCCGCGCCAGTTGCCGCTCCAGCATCGATGGATAAGGCTCCATCAACCGCTCTACGCAGCAAGCACCCTCAGGACTGGCAATCGGGCGGATTCGCGCACGCTGGCGAATCAAGGCATCGTCACTGATCTTGCGTTCCACCAGCAGTAGGTTGCGACTGTGTTGCGACAAGGCCAGCGCATCCTGGGCGGTTTCGGTGAGCAATAGATCGATCTGGCTGATGCCATGCAGATCGTCACCCAGGGTCAGCCCCAGCTGCAGTTGCAGGGTGATACCGCTGTCGGCCACTTCGATTTGCAGGGCATGACCCAATGCCCGCAGCAATTCGCCGCAGCAGATGGCGTTGGTCAGGTAGTCGTCGCCACTGTCTTCGCTGTGGAACAGCATCAGGGTGCTGCCGTCATTCAGGGTATGCAGTTCGCTGTCATACAGCGACGCTGCCTGATCGAGGCAATCACGATAGCGTTCCAGCAACTCGGTCAGGCGCGCGCGGGGCAAGCGACGCAGTTGATCCTGTGCACCCAGTTGCACGGCCAATACTGCGCTGTGCTGAGGCTGGGTGTTTTGCGTGGCCGCCGGTTTGGGGCTGATGACCGGGGCGGTGGCCGCGGTATCACGCAGGTCGGCGAACGGATCTTCGTCGTCCAGATCGTCTTTGTCGGCGGTGATCACCTGGCGCGACAGCGGCTTGAGACCGGCTACGGGCGCACTTTCATCGAAGCTCGGGTCGCGCAGGTTGCGCACTTCAAACTCGGGCTCGTCATCGTAATCGCTGGCGTCGAACTCAGGCTCGGGTTCGACTTCGGGGATTTCCGGCTCCGGCGCGAAGCTTGTGTGCAACTGGCGGGCAAGGTCGCCGATCTCATCCTGGCGGTCTGTGGCCGGCGTGTTTGCATCAATATCCCGCAGCCAGATGCGCAATTGCATCAAGGGCGTGGAGATATGTCGCCCCAGGCGCAAGCTCAGCGCCAGCGACAATGCCAGCAGGATTGCGCTCAAGATGCCCATGCTTTGCAGGCTGATGGTCATCGGTTGCTGGAACTGTTGCATGTCCAGGCTGATGCGCAGTTGACCGGCTTTCACGTCCTGGAACGTGATATTGCTCTGGAACAGACCTTCGGCATCACCCAGCAGACCGTTTTTCGGGCGCTGCCCGGCTTCGGCCATGATCCGGTTGTCCACGCTGTAGATGGCAGCGTGGGCCACCAGCGGGTTCTTGGTCAGGTTGTTGAGCAGCACGTTGAGGCTCAGGATGTCGTTGGACACCAACAGCTCGGTCGCCGAGGTCGCGGTCTGGGTGGTCAAGCTCTCGCCCAGGGCGTCGGCTTGCTCGTGCATGGCCTGTTTGAACTGCAAACCCATCACGCAGGCGTAGATCACCAGGGCCAGAGCGACCAGGATCACGTTATGGCTGGCGATGCGTAATGCGATCGGTACACGGCGATGGCGCAGTGCCCGGAAGATCAGCAGGAAGAAGTTATCGGTTTTTACTGGCGTGGGCCGGTTCACTTGAGCTCGGCTCTTTAGTCCGTGAAGTTGACGCGCAGTATAGCGACAGGCCCAAGACCGGCAAAGCGCTGGCTGTGCCCGATGGTCACTGAAAGTGGGTAGAATGCGGTTTTTTTCCAGCCTGGGGGTGCGCTTTGCGCGAAATTGTCCTGATTAACATCACAGGTGAAGACCGACCAGGTCTTACCGCAGCCATTACCGGTGTTCTGGCCCAGGGTGGTGTGAACATTCTCGACATCGGTCAGGCGGTGATCCACGACACCTTGTCGTTCGGCATCCTGGTGGAAATTCCGAGCACCGAGCAGGCCTCGTCGGTACTCAAAGACATCCTGTTTACGGCGTATAAGCTGGATCAGCAGGTGCGTTTCACCCCGGTGTCCGAAGAGGACTACCAGTACTGGGTCGCGGGCCAAGGCAAAAAACGTCACATCGTGACGCTGCTGACGCGCAAGGTAACGGCCGAACAATTGCAGCGTGTCAGCTCGATCACCGCTGAATATGGATTGAACATCGACCATATTGACCGTCTGTCGGGTCGTATGCCGCTGGACACGCCAGCCGACCAGGGCAAGGGCTGTATCGAGTTCTCCGTGCGCGGTGAACCGGCCGATCCCCAGGCGTTGCGTGCCGAGTTCCTTAGCGTCGCCCAGGAGCTGAATGTCGATATCGCCTTTCAGGAAGACTCGCTGTTTCGTCGCAACCGTCGCCTGGCGGTATTTGATATGGACTCGACACTGATCGAAGCCGAGGTTATTGACGAGTTGGCCAAGGCCGCGGGCGTTGGTGAGCAGGTCTCAGCAATCACCGAGCGGGCCATGGCTGGCGAGTTGGACTTTCGCGCCAGCTTCAAGGAGCGCCTGGCGCTGCTCAAGGGCCTGGATGTCAGTGTGCTCGACTCCATCGGCGCCTCCCTGCGCTTGACCGAAGGCGCTGAAACCCTGTTCGCCGAGCTCAAGCGTCTGGGTTACAAGACCGCGATTCTGTCGGGCGGCTTCACCTACTTTGCCAAGCAACTGCAGGCCAAGCTGGGCATCGATTATGTCTTCGCCAACGAGCTGGAAGTGGTGGATGGCAAGGTGACAGGTGTGGCGCTTGAGCCGATTGTCGACGCTCAGCGCAAAGCCGATCTGCTCAAGGAGCTGGCTCACAAGGAAGGTTTGCGTCTGGAGCAGACCATTGCGGTCGGTGACGGCGCCAACGACTTGCCGATGCTGGCGATTGCCGGTCTCGGTGTGGCGTTCCGTGCCAAGCCGCTGGTCAAGCAATCGGCCAAGCAGGCGATTTCGACGCTGGGGCTGGATGGCGTGCTGTATCTGCTGGGCTTTCGCGACCGCGATGGGCAGCTATAACCCCCCGATCCCACTGTAGGAAATGGGATCAAAAATGTGGGAGCTGGCTTGCCTGCGATGACGATGGTGAATCCGACACCGCTATCGCAGGCAAGCCAGCTCCCACATTGATCGGGTTCCAGCTTCAAATGTTGGGAATCAGGCTTTGGGCAGTGCGATGCCCTGGCCCATCTGCACCGGTGAGCCCGCCACCAGCTCTTCGGCCCATTTCACCTGATCCGGCCCAAACAGCACGATGGCGGTCGAGCCCAGTTTGAAACGCCCCAGTTCCGCACCTTTTTCCAGGTGAATCGGCGCACGCGCGGCTTCGTCGTAACGGAAGGTTTTCAGCTCGCGCTTGGGTGGCGTCACCAGCCCGGCCCACACGGTTTCAATCGACGCAACGATCATCGCGCCCACCAGCACCACCGCCATCGGCCCGCGTTCGGTGTCGAACAGGCAGACCACACGCTCGTTACGGGCAAACAGTTCCGGCACGTTTTCCGCCGTGGTCTGGTTGACCGAAAAAATCCGTCCCGGCACGTAGACCATTTCGCGCAAGGTGCCGGCCAGTGGCATATGCACGCGGTGATAGTCCTTCGGCGACAGATAAATAGTCGCAAAATCCCCGCCCATGAATGGCGCTGCACTCGCGGCATCGCCGCCGAGCAGTTCGAGCACGCTGAAACTGTGGCCCTTGGCCTGGAACACCCGACCATGCTCGATCGGGCCGAGCTGGCTGACTGCGCCGTCGGCCGGACTCAGTACTGCGCCTGGGGTCTGGTCCAGGGGGCGGGCGCCGTCTTTCAAGGCGCGGGTGAAGAAGGCATTGAAGTGCTCGTATGCCGTCACGTCCTCGACCAGGGCCTGGGACATGTCCACTTGGTAGCGCTTGGCGAACCAACTGGTGAAGGCATTCTTGAACCAGCGCACGCGGCATTCGGCAATGCAGCCGGCCAGGCGTGACAGCAGGTGGTGGGGCAGCAGGTACTGGCTGAGGATAAACAAGCGCTTTTTCATTAACTGTCCTTAAACCTTAAATCTCGACGGGGGTGTCGGGGTGGTTGCCCCATTCACCCCAGGAACCGGCATAACCTTTGACTCGCGGATAACCGAGCGCCTTGGCCACCAGATAGGTAAAACCAGAACGGTGGTGAGTCTGGCAGTGGGTGATGATTTCTTTGTCTTTGGTCAGCCCCAGGCCTTCGAGGATCTGCGGCATGTCGCGACGGATGCGCAGGTTGCGCGCCTTGTCCATGCCCTCGGTCCATTCGAAGTTCACGGCGCCGGGAATGTGTCCGCCCTTGGCGGCGAGCACCTTCTGCCCGGAATACTCCAGCGGGCCACGCGCATCCCAGATTCCCAGGTCGGCGGCGCCGAGGCGGCTTTGCAGGTATTCGCGGTTGGCGCTGGGTTCGTCGTGCAGCGTCAGGCTGACCGGGCCGCCGATGCTGGCCGGTACTTCGGTCGAGAGTGGATGTTGTTCATCCAGCCACGCCAGCAGGCCGCCGTCGAGGTAGTGATATTTCTGGTGGCCGATCACGTCGAGCATCCAGATAAAACGCCCGGCCCAGCCACCCCCTTCGTCGTCATACACCACATAGGTAGCGTCCGGGGTATGACCCAGTTCGCCGAACAGCTGTTCAAGGTCTGCCTTGGCCGGCAGCAGCCCCGGCGCGGGCGCCTGGCCCAGTTGGGTGCGCTTGGGGTCGACAAAGTGCGCGCCGGGGATATGCCCTTCGGCATAACGCGCAGCGCTGGTCAGGTCCACCAGAATCAGCTGTTCAGCGTCAAGGCGACCCAGCAGGTCGCTGGGCTCGATTACCAGCGGCAAGCCAGAGAAGTCAGGCATGTGAGGTCTCCTGGGCACAAAATGGGGCAATAAAGGAGGGCGATTGTAGCGCAAGCTTCAAGCGCTGCGGTTGGTAAAGCTGTGCAGGGCTTTCTCTATGCATTGGGCGGTTTTGCCGAAGGCTTGTACGGTGGTTTCCGAGAACGGCCCGCCGCCCTGATCGGCAATCATCACCATTACCACTCGGTCATTGCAGCTCAGCGAGCGTAGCAGCAGGTGTTCGCCGGCAAACAGGCGGCGTAGCGAGGCAGGCAGCAGCGCTGCGAACTGAGCGTAATTGTCGGGAGTCAGGCGTACCTGGGCGGATTTTTCCAGCAGGCGTTGCAGCAGTGTGCTGTGCGCCACATCCAGGCTCAGGTGGGCCGCCTCTTCGGGCAGGCCGCCAACCTGATGCACGCGCAAGATGCTCAGAGCACGGTCGGCCATTAACAGCATGACCCGTTGCATGCCGCTGGCAGCCAAGGCTTCCTTGGCGCAGACGGTCAGGTGCATCGCATTGGCGAAGCGGCTGGGCTCCATCAGCAGTTCGCCGCAGCGCTTGCGCCAAACGGCCAGCGCTTCAGCAGTGGGGGGCGGGGCCGGTAGCAAGCCACGATGCACCCGTTGCTCGTCCCACGGCCAGATCAGCGCGAGTGCCGGGTGCCAGAGATCGGCCGCCAGTGTATGGCGGGCGCTGATCGCTGCCTGCTGGTGAACCTGTTGCTGGATTTCGGCCAGCGGTTGCTGCAAGTACAGCGCGGTCAGGTATTGCCAGCGCAGGGTGTGCAGGCATGACCAGGATTCCTGCGCCGCCAGGGCCATGCCGTTGGCCAGCAGCACGGTGTTGGCCGGCTGGTTCAGCCAGCGCCGCAGCGCCGGGTCATCATCCAGTTGTTGCTGCTGGTGCAGCGGCGTTTCCTCTCGGGCAATGCGCAGCGCCTTGACTAGCAGGCGTTGTTCGCCGAGCAACAATTGATAACCCTGAGAGACCCAGATCGGCAGGCGCCAGGCTTCGGTCAACCCCAGGCACAGTTCGAGCAAGCGCACGCCAAACAACTCTTGTTCGACCTGGTGTGCCGATTGGCCCTTGTGGACCACCCGCAATTCCCATTCTTCGAGCAGTTTCGGGTAGATCACCGCCATTGGCCACAGCGGCGAGAGAAACAGCAGGCTGCCCCAGTGGATGTCTTGCCACAGGCGCGCCAGGCGACTGGCAAACAGGCCGCTGGCTTGTTGCGAGGCATGCTGGCTGATCAGTTGAAGTTGGCGCAGCGCCACCGGAATCTCATTGAGCGGGACCGCTGGCAAGCGGGCCAGCAGTTCCTCGGTGCGTTTCAAGCCGAGGCGATTGATCGCCACTTCAAGGTTTTCTGCAGGTTCTGCCAGGCTGCCGTGTGTGTGGTTGTTGGCTTCACGCATGACGCTGAGCACCAGCGCCGGGCTGTCCTGCATCAGTTCTGCAATATCTCGCAACGAACGACGGCTGTCGGCGATGGCCTTGCACACCGCGTTATGGCTCGATTGCGGGACGGGCAGGTGAACCTCGTCCAGACGCTTTATCCAGCCGGCCAGGGTAGTGGGTTTTGAAGTTTGGACTGCCGTTTCGTTTGCCATGATTGGGGTGCGATCATCACTTGCGGTCAACACGCCCGGAGTGGGCCGAACTGGCTTTTCGCCTTAACGGGCTATAGTCTGGCGCAGTTTTGCCGATAAGTAGAAGAAGAGTTTTCAGATCTTCCGAATATGTCCATGAACCCGACGGCGCAAGTACTCATCCCCTATGGTTAAAATTATCGGCATCATCGTCGTTATCGCTAGCGTGCTCGGCGGGTACGTTCTGTCTCACGGCAAAATTGCCGCGCTGATCCAGCCTTTCGAAGTACTGATCATCGGCGGTGCTGCGCTGGGCGCATTCCTGCAAGCCAACCCCGGCTACACGACCCTGCATGTGTTCAAGAAGTCCTTGGCCATGTTTGGCTCGCGCTTTTCCCACACGTTCTACCTGGAAGTGCTGAGCCTGATCTACGAGATTCTCAACAAAAGCCGTCGTGAAGGCATGATGGCCATTGAAGGCGACATCGAAGACGCCGCGGCAAGCCCGATCTTCGCCAAGTACCCGGCCGTGCTCAAGGATGAGCGCATGACCGCCTATATCTGCGACTACTTGCGCATCATGTCCTCCGGCAACATGGCACCCCATGAGCTGGAAGGACTGTTCGACATGGAGTTGTTCAGTTTGAAGGAAGAGCTTGAGCACCCGTCCCACGCGGTAAACGGTATCGCAGACGGCATGCCCGGGTTTGGTATCGTCGCGGCGGTGCTCGGGATCGTGGTGACCATGGCGTCTCTGGGCGAGGGTGACCAGGCGGCCATCGGTATGCACGTGGGCGCGGCGCTGGTGGGGACCTTCTTCGGTATCCTGGCCGCCTACGGCTTTTTCGGTCCGCTGGCGACGTCCCTGGCCCACGACGCCAAGGAAGAACTGAACATTTATGAGTCCATCAAGGCTTCCCTGGTGGCCTCGGCTTCCGGCATGCCGCCGTCCCTGGCCGTGGAGTTCGGGCGCAAGGTTTTGTATCCGAGACACCGTCCGAGCTTTGTCGAGCTGGAACAAGCGGTTCGCGGTCGCTAAATCATGGAAAACAATCAGCCGATCATCATCAAGCGCGTCAAGCGCTTCGCGGGCGGGCATCACGGCGGCGCCTGGAAAATCGCCTTCGCTGACTTTGCGACGGCGATGATGGCGTTCTTTCTGGTGCTGTGGCTGATGTCCACGGCGACCCCGGAGCAAAAGATCGCGATTGCCGGTTACTTCAAGGATCCCATCGGCTTTTCCGAAAGTGGCACGCCCTTTGTGATCGATCTGGGCGGCTCGCCGGAGCTGGCGCCCGAGCGCACCATCAATCCCGAGGTCCAGACCGAGTCGCCGCAGGAAAAAATTCCAATCGAGCGCGACACCGTCGATAGCATGGCCGAACAGGTCGAGCATGAGCGGTTGGAATTGCTGCTGCAAGAGTTGCAGAACAAGGTCGACGAGAACCCGCAACTGCAGCCCTTCAAAGATCAGATCCAGTTCCAGATCACCCCGGATGGCTTGCGCATCCAGATCATGGATGCTGCGAACCGACCGATGTTCGATTCCGGCAGTGCGCGCTTGAAGCCGTACTTCGAGGACATCCTGTTGGCCATGGCCGACACCATCAAGGCGGTGCCGAACAAGATCAGTGTCAGCGGCCATACCGATGCCAAGCCGTATTCAGGGTTGGGCGATTTCGGTAACTGGGAGCTGTCCGCCAGCCGCGCCAACGCTGCCCGCCGCGCACTGGTTGCCGGCAGTTATCCGGAAGCGCAAGTGGCGCGGGTGGTGGGTTTCGCGTCTTCGCAGTTGTTTGACGCCGAGGATCCGTTCAACCCGGTCAATCGGCGCATTGATATCGTCGTGCTGACCAAAAAGGCCCAACGCGCGATTGAAGGCGAGCAGGGTGCAGTGCCGCCGCCGGTCCCCATCCAGGGCGACGGCGCACCGGGCGAAGTGCCGGTGGATCCAAATGCCCTGCCACCGGAGCAGCAGCCGTTGCCGGCGCATGAGTTGCGCGAGAAACTCAATCTGTTCGATGACGGTGGCCTGAAGGCTCCCGGAGAAGCTCCGTCCGGTAGCTGATGCAGTGGGAGCCGGGCTTGCTCGCGATACAGGCAACTCGATGCAACTGATGCACCGAGGTGATGCTATCGCGAGCAAGCCCGCTCCCCACACAACTTAATAGCTGCTTTCCGGCAGGCTGGCGATGATCGAGCGATAGCTGTTCATGCGCTGTTGTTGCACGCGGCCGTCTTCCAGCGCCATGAGCAGGGCGCAGCCAGGCTCGCGGTCGTGTTTGCAGTCGCGGAAACGGCAGGTCCCGATCAAGTCGTTGAACTCGATGAAGCCCGCTTCGACATCACTACGGCTGACGTGGCCGAGGCCAAACTCACGGATGCCCGGTGAGTCGATCAACTCGCCGCCGCCTGGGAAGTGAAACAACCGCGCGGTGGTGGTGGTGTGGGTGCCCTGGCCGGACAGTTCCGACAGCGGGCCGACGCGGGTCTCGACTTCCGGCAGCAGGCTATTGACCAGCGACGACTTGCCCACGCCCGACTGGCCGACGAACACGCTGATGTGCCCATCGAGTTGGCGCTGCAGTTGCTCCATGCCGTTGCCGTGATGCGCGGAGACTTCCAGTACCGGGTAGCCCAACTGCCGATAAACCGCCAGGAGAGCGTTGAGCGCCGGGGCGTTCTGTTCGTCAATCAGGTCGAATTTATTCAGCAGCAGCAGCGGGCGAATACCGGCGTGTTCGGCGGCTACCAGATAGCGGTCGATCAGGTTGGCGTGAGGTTCGGGCAGCGGCGCGAAGACGATGACGATCATGTCGACGTTGGCCGCTACCGGCTTGAGCTGGCCTCGGCTGTCCGGGCGACGCAGTTCAGTGTTGCGCGGCAGTTGCGCGACGATGACGCCGATGCCCTGGTTGCCGGCACGCCAGACCACCCGGTCGCCGGTGACCAGCGCCGGCAGGTTGGCGCGCAGGTGACAACGAAAGACCTGGCCAGCCAGTTCCCCTTCCAGGGCCTCGACCTCGACCTGTACCCCAAAGTGCGCGATGACCAGGCCCGTTTGCTCGGGGCCCAGATCGCCGCCCTCCAGCGCTTCCACGGCGGATGACTCACGTTTGGCGGCGCGGGCGGCGCGCTCGCCCTGGATTTTTTCGATGCGCCAATTTTGGCGGCGATTGAGCTGGCGTTTGGCCATTGGTGTTCCGTGTCGATAATGCAAAGGATAGATGAAACGGTCGCGAGTCTAGCACGCCGCGCCTGCTAAACTGCGCAGCTACGCCAAGGTGCCAAGGAACCACGACATGCAAAACCCACAGAACCTGATTTGGATCGATCTGGAGATGACCGGTCTGAACCCTGACACCGACGTCATCATCGAAATGGCGACCATTGTCACCGACAGCAATCTCAATACCTTGGCCGAAGGTCCGGTAATCGCGATTCACCACAGCGACGCAGTGCTCGCCACGATGGACGAGTGGAATACTCGCACCCACGGCAACTCGGGCCTGACCCAGCGTGTGCGCGACAGTCGCATCAGCATGGCTGAAGCCGAAGCGCAAACGCTGGCCTTCCTGGAGCAGTGGGTGCCCAAGGGCAAATCGCCGATCTGCGGCAACAGCATCTGCCAGGACCGCCGCTTCCTCTATACCCATATGAAGGCGCTGGAAGGTTACTTCCACTACCGTAACCTGGATGTGTCGACGCTCAAGGAGCTGGCCGCGCGCTGGGCGCCGGAAGTCAAGGACAGCTTCCACAAGGGCGGCACGCACCTGGCGCTGGACGATATTCGTGAATCGATTGCCGAGTTGCAGCATTACCGCAAGCATTTCATCAAGGCCTGATTGCGGGGCGCCTGAACGGACGTCATCGAAGGCAAGCCAGCTCCCACATTTGACTGTGTGCGCACATCAACGTGTGGGAGCTGGCTTGCCTGCGATAGGGCCGACGCGGTTTATCTCCGAGCGCCCTCTTTTGGTGCCGTCAGCAAATGATTAGACTGCCGGCCTCTCTGCAAGGATCGCCATCATGCTGCTGATGCTCTACCTCATCGCCATCACCGCCGAAGCCATGACCGGAGCGTTGTCTGCCGGGCGGCGTGGGATGGATTGGTTCGGTGTGGTGCTGATTGCCTGTGTGACCGCGCTGGGTGGCGGCTCGGTGCGCGACGTGCTGCTGGGGCACTACCCGTTGACCTGGGTCAAACACCCGGAATATCTGGTGTTGACGTCGATTGCCGCGCTGGTGACGATTTTCATAGCGCCGTTGATGCGCCACCTGCGTTCGCTGTTCCTGGCGCTGGATGCCGTGGGGTTGGTGGCCTTCACCCTGATCGGTTGCATGACGGCCCTGGAAATGGGGCATGGCATGCTGGTGGCTTCGGTCAGCGGGGTGATCACCGGGGTGTTTGGCGGTATCTTGCGGGACATCTTCTGTAACGACATTCCGCTGATCTTTCGCCGTGAACTGTACGCCAGCGTGTCGTTCCTGGCCGCCTGGTTCTACCTGCTGTGCGTCTATCTGCAATTGCCCAGCGAGCAGGCGATCCTGCTTACGTTGTTCAGCGGTTTTCTACTGCGGTTGCTGGCCATCCGCTTTCACTGGGAAATGCCCAAGTTCGTCTACAACGACGAACATTGACGTTCGGCATGTTGCTTCAGCGCCCATTCCACATGTTCGCGGACCAGTTCGGAAGGGTAATCGCGGCGCGCTTTCAGGGCTTCCAGCACCACAATGCTTGAAGGTGCGTTGCCCAGGCCGACCGCCAGGTTGCGCAGCCAGCGTTCGTAACCGGCGCGGCGCAGCGGCGAGCCTTCGGTGCTGCTCAGAAATTTGTCCTCGTCCCACATAAACAGTTCGGCCAGTTCGGCGTTATCCAGATTGTGCCGGGGCTGGAAATCACCTTCGCCCGAAGGTCGGGCGAAACGATTCCACGGGCAAACGATCTGACAGTCATCACAGCCGAAAACGCGGTTGCCGATCAGTGGGCGCAGGTCCTCGGGAATCGCGCTTTTCAACTCGATGGTCAGGTAGGAAATACAGCGCCGGGCGTCCAGTACGTAAGGCCCGACAAAAGCCTTGGTCGGACAGATATCCAGGCATGCGGTGCAGCGTCCGCAGTGTTCGGAGGTGTGGGGCGGGTCGACGGGGAGCGGCAGGTCGACAAACAGCTCGCTGAGGAAAAAATAACTGCCGGCCTTGCGGTTGAGTACCAAGGTGTTTTTGCCGATCCAGCCGAGGCCGGCCTGCTCGGCAATGGCTTTCTCCAGAACCGGGGCGCTGTCGACAAAAGCGCGATAGCCGAACGGGCCAATGTGTGCCTGGATCCGCTCAGCCAGTTGCTGCACGCGCTTGCGAATCAGCTTGTGGTAGTCGCGGCCCAGGGCGTAGCGCGAGATATAGGCTTTTTCCGGTTGGGCGAGCAATTGCGCCATGTGCGTGTCGCCGGGCAAGTAATCCATGCGCAGGGACACCACGCGCAAGGTGCCGGGCACCAGTTCCTCGGGATGGGAGCGTTTGCTGCCGTGGGCGCCCATGTAGTCCATCTGGCCGTGGTAGCCGGCGTCGAGCCAGCGTTGCAGGTGCTGTTCATGCTCGGCCAGGTCCAGGCCGCTGATGCCGACTTGCTGAAAGCCCAGCTCTCGGCCCCAGTCCTTGATCGATTGGGCGAGGGCGGGCAGATCGGTGGTAATAGCAGGCATGAGACGAGAGAAACCGCAAGTTAGATGCGTATAATTCTGCCAGACATCGGAGCTTGAAGACGTATGCCGCAGACAAAACACGAAATAACCGACGTCCAGCAGTTGTTGCCTGGGCAATTACCGCGACTCGCCGGGCGTTCCCCGGACGCTCACAAGGGCCAGTTTGGCCATGTGCTGGTGATCGGCGGCGACCATGGTTTCGGTGGCGCGGCGTTGTTGAGCGCCGAAAGCGCGCTGCGCGGCGGAGCGGGCATGGTGTCCGTCGCTACCCGCAGTGAACATGTCCCGGCCGCCCTCGCGCGTTTGCCGGAGGCGATGACGCTGGGCGTGTCTTCGGCCAATCAATTGATGGGGCTGCTGGAAAAAGTCTCGGTGATCGTCATGGGGCCGGGACTCGGCGGGGCGGCCTGGGGCAAAAGTCTGCTTTCCGTGGCCGCCAATGCCCGGCAGCCGCAGGTCTGGGACGCCGATGCGCTGAACCTGTTGGCGGCAGGCCATGTGCGTTTGCCGGCCAACTGCGTGATCACTCCACATCCCGCAGAAGCCGCGCGACTGATGGGGATCTCGACAGCCGAGGTTCAGGTTGACCGCCTTAAGGTGGCGCGCGCGCTGAGTCAGAAATTCAATGCGGTGACCATCCTCAAGGGCGCTGGCAGTTTGATCGCCAGCCCCGATGGTCGCGTGTCGCGCTGTGATCAGGGCCACCCGGCCATGGCTGCGGCGGGTCTGGGGGATGTGTTGGCGGGCCTGGTGGGCGCGTTGCTGGCCCAGGGGCTGGCAGCCTTTGAGGCAAGCTGCCTGGCGGTGTGGTTGCACGCTACCGCAGGCGATCGCCAGGGAACGCTTGGGCGTGGCTTGGCCGCCAGCGATCTGATTCCCGCCATTCGTCAATTACTGGAGGAGCAGTCTCCGTGTCTGAAGTAACGGTGTTTCTGGCTGATGAAGAGGCTACGGTCGCCTTCGGTCATCGCGTCGCCCAAGTCACGGCCGGGGCTGGGTTGATCTTTCTTGAAGGTAACCTGGGAGCGGGCAAGACCACGTTGTCCCGGGGCATTATTCGCGGCCTGGGTCATGCAGGTGCGGTGAAAAGCCCGACCTTTACGTTGGTCGAACCCTACGAAATAGGAAGGGTGCGGGCCTTCCATTTCGACCTTTACCGTCTGGTAGACCCTGAGGAACTGGAGTACATGGGGATTCGCGATTACTTCGATGAGGACGTCCTGTGCCTGATCGAGTGGCCGGATAAAGGCACAGGCTTTTTGCCAAAGCCGGACCTGACCATTACCATTACCTCGCATAACAATGGACGTCAGCTGAAATTGTTGCCCCAGAGCGCGCGCGGCCAGTTGTGGTGCGCCACTCTGGCTTTGGAATTCAAATAATTGGTGGGGTTAGGTATGCGCTTTCGCGCGTTGGTTGCTGTCGTAGGGGTGTTGCTTACGGCAATGACTGTCAATGCTCTGGCTGCTTCGCAGGTTCGCAGTGTGCGCCTGTGGCGTGCGCCGGATAACACGCGACTGGTTTTCGACCTGTCTGGTCCGGTCCAGCACAGCGTCTTTACCCTGACGGCGCCTGATCGCCTGGTCATCGACATCAACGGTGCGACCCTGGCCACGCCGCTGAAGGTGTCCACCGCCAATACGCCGATTATCGCCATGCGATCAGCCCAGCGCACGCCGACCGACCTGCGCGTGGTTATCGACCTGAAAAAGGTCGTCACCCCGAAAAGTTTTTCCCTGGCGCCGAACGCCCAGTATGGCAACCGGTTGGTGGTCGATCTGTTCGACAACCCGGCCGACGCCGCCCCGGCGCCCGCCCCGACGCCAAGTGTCGCCACCGTGCCCGCGGTGCCGGTCAACCCTGCACAACCCCGGGTCAAGCTGCCGCCTCCGCCTCCCGCGCCGTCCGGCAAACGCGACATCATCGTGGTAATCGACGCCGGTCACGGGGGTGAAGATCCCGGTGCTTCGGGCTCGCGTGGGCAGCATGAAAAAGACGTGGTGCTGGCCATTGCCCGGGAGCTGCAGCGCCAGATCAACGGCATGAAAGGTTTCCGTGCCGAGTTGACGCGTACCGGCGACTACTTCATCCCGTTGCGCGGGCGTACCGAAATCGCTCGCAAGAAGGGCGCCGACCTGTTCGTTTCGATCCACGCCGACGCCGCGCCATCCAGGGCGGCCTTCGGGGCCTCGGTGTTTGCCCTGTCTGACCGCGGCGCCACGTCCGAAACCGCGCGCTGGCTGGCAGACAGTGAAAACCGTTCCGACTTGATCGGCGGTGCCGGCAATGTCTCCCTCGATGACAAGGACCGCATGCTCGCTGGCGTGTTGCTGGACCTGTCGATGACCGCCTCGCTGACGTCCAGTCTGAATGTCGGCCAAAAGGTCCTCAGCAACATCGGCCGGGTGACGCCACTGCACAAGCGACGGGTGGAACAGGCCGGGTTCATGGTGCTCAAGTCACCGGATATCCCGTCGATCCTGGTGGAGACCGGGTTTATCTCCAACGCCAACGAAGCGTCGAAGCTGGCGACCCGCAGCCACCAGCAGGCGTTGGCGCGCTCCATCAGTGCCGGCGTACGCCAGTTCTTCCAGCAAAACCCTCCGCCGGGGAGCTATATCGCCTGGTTGCGTGATTCCGGGAAAATCGCCCAGGGCCCCCGCGATCACAGGGTTCAGCCTGGCGATACGCTGGCCATGCTGGCAGTACGCTTCCAGGTTTCGACCGCAGCCTTGCGCAGTGCCAACAAGCTCACGAGCGACGAGCTGAAGGTCGGCCAGGTATTGAGTATTCCTGGCACTGAACTGGCGGCGCAGTAATGAGCGAATCGATATTGAATGACACGTCGCGGATCGAGCTGCTCAGTCCGCGCCTGGCCAACCAGATTGCCGCGGGCGAGGTCGTCGAGCGGCCGGCCTCGGTCATCAAGGAGCTGTTGGAAAACAGCCTGGATTCCGGTGCCAAGCGCATTGACGTCGATGTCGAACAGGGTGGCGTCAAGCTGCTGCGGGTGCGTGACGACGGTAGCGGTATTTCCGCCGATGACCTGCCGCTGGCCCTGGCCCGTCACGCGACCAGCAAGATTCGTGACCTGGAAGACCTTGAGCGGGTGATGAGCCTGGGCTTTCGCGGTGAAGCCCTGGCGTCCATCAGCTCCGTGGCGCGCCTGACCCTGACCTCTCGCACCCGCGGGGCCGAACAGGCCTGGCAGGTGGAAACCGAAGGTCGCGACATGGCGCCTCGGGTCCAGCCAGCCGCTCACCCGGTGGGCACCTCGGTCGAAGTGCGCGACCTGTTCTTCAATACCCCGGCGCGGCGCAAGTTCCTCAAGGCCGAAAAAACCGAATTTGATCACCTGCAAGAAGTCATCAAGCGCCTGGCCCTGGCCCGTTTCGACGTGGCCTTCCATCTGCGCCACAACGGCAAGACCATCCTCAGCCTGCACGAAGCCAATGACGACAGCGCCCGCGCACGGCGTGTCGCGGCGGTCTGCGGCTCGGGGTTCCTCGAGCAGGCGCTGCCCATCGAGGTCGAGCGTAACGGTCTGCATCTCTGGGGTTGGGTCGGGTTGCCGACGTTCTCGCGCAGCCAGGCGGACCTGCAGTACTTCTATGTCAACGGGCGCGCGGTGCGCGACAAGCTGGTGGCCCATGCGGTGCGCCAGGCGTATCGAGACGTGCTGTTCAACGGCCGGCACCCGACCTTCGTGCTGTTCTTCGAGGTCGATCCGTCGGTGGTGGACGTTAACGTGCACCCGACCAAGCATGAAGTGCGCTTCCGTGACGGACG
Organism: Pseudomonas sp. GQ91; assembly: GCF_059758795.1. Classification (NCBI taxonomy): domain Bacteria; kingdom Pseudomonadati; phylum Pseudomonadota; class Gammaproteobacteria; order Pseudomonadales; family Pseudomonadaceae; genus Pseudomonas; species Pseudomonas sp. GQ91. Next base: position 164,571 of record NZ_JCAXED010000005.1, on the reverse strand, counting down.
CATGGTCCACGACTTCCTCTACGGCACCTTGCACCGCGCCCTCGGCGACGTGCGGCCGGACGATCAGGTGTCGGCGCCGATTGCCACCGCTATTGTCCGTCCAACAGGGCCGGAGGCCGGTGAGTTCGGCCCTCAAGGCGAGATGAGCCTGGCGGCCAACCTGCTGCAGTCGCCCCAGGCCCAGCCGAGTTACCCCGCGCCGGGATCCGGCGCCGGTGCCGGCTACCAGTATCAATACACCCCACGTCCGCAGTCGGCCGTGCCGGTGGCTGAGGCCCAGGCGGCTTACCGTGAGTTTTTCGCGCCGTTGCCGGGCGCCGAATCCAGCGCCGCCGCGTTGCCCGACGGTCAGGGCGATGTGCCGCCGCTGGGGTACGCGCTGGCCCAGCTCAAGGGCATCTACATTCTCGCGGAAAACGCCCATGGCCTGGTGCTGGTGGACATGCACGCGGCCCACGAGCGGATCATGTACGAGCGCCTGAAGATCGCCATGGCCAGTGAAGGCCTGAGCGGCCAGCCGCTGCTGGTGCCCGAGTCCCTGGCGGTCAGCCAGCGTGAGGCCGACTGTGCCGAAGAACACCACGCGGTGTTCCAGAAACTGGGCTTTGAATTGCAGCGCCTGGGCCCGGAAACCCTGGCTATCCGGCAGATTCCCGCACTGCTCAAGCAGGCCGAAGCCAACCGGCTGGTGGCCGATGTGCTGGCTGACCTGATGGAGTACGGCACCAGTGACCGGATCCAGGCGCACATCAATGAGCTGCTCGGCACCATGGCCTGCCACGGCGCGATACGCGCCAATCGCCGCCTGGCCTTGCCGGAAATGAACGGTTTGCTGCGCGACATGGAAAACACCGAGCGCAGCGGCCAGTGCAACCATGGCCGGCCGACCTGGACCCAGATGGGCCTGGATGACCTGGACAAATTGTTCTTGCGCGGTCGTTGATGAGCGTTCTCCCGCCCGCTATTTTCCTGATGGGGCCGACAGCCGCCGGCAAGACCGACCTGGCGATCGAGCTGACCAAGGTCCTGCCTTGCGAGTTGATCAGCGTCGACTCGGCCCTGGTTTATCGGGACATGGACATCGGCACCGCCAAGCCTTCGAAAGAACTGTTGGCGGCGCATCCACATCGGCTGATCGACATTATCGACCCCGCGCAGAGCTATTCGGCGGCGGACTTTCGCACCGATGCCCTCGCCGCCATGGCCGAAATCACTGCGCGGGGCAATATTCCGCTGTTGGTGGGCGGCACGATGCTTTACTACAAGGCGCTGCAGGAAGGTCTGGCGGACATGCCGCCGGCCGACCCCCGGGTGCGCGCCGAATTGGAGGAAGAGGCGGCGCGTCTTGGCTGGCAGGCGTTGCATGATCAGTTGGCAGCGGTTGATCCGGTGTCCGCCGCGCGCATTCACCCCAATGATCCCCAACGGTTGACGCGAGCCCTGGAAGTCTGGCGAGTGAGCGGCCAGACGATGACCGCCCACCGACTGAAACAATCTGCGCAAAGTACTGATGCAGGCGCCTCAAGGCAGGGACAATTGCCCTATACTGTCGCCAATCTGGCCATCGCTCCGGCGAATCGTCAGGTTCTGCATGAGCGAATAGCACAAAGATTCACAATTATGTTGGAACAGGGGTTCGTGGACGAGGTCGTAGCTTTGCGTTCAAGAGGTGACTTGCATCCGGGGTTGCCTTCGATACGTGCTGTAGGCTATCGCCAAGTTTGGGATCATCTGGATGGCAAGCTGACGTCAGCCGAAATGCAGGAGCGCGGCATCATTGCCACGCGCCAGTTGGCAAAACGCCAGTTCACATGGCTACGCAGTTGGACTGACTTGCATTGGCTGGACAGTCTGGATTGCGACAATCTGTCACGCGCCTTGAAATACTTGGGAACGGTCTCCATATTGAGCTGAGTCCTTGCAATTGCCGTCTATCCTTGGGGGTGTGACGGACACAAGCTATCTATTTTTCCGATTTTATTATTATTGATCCTTAAAGGAGTGCGGCACATGTCAAAAGGGCATTCGCTACAAGACCCTTACTTGAATACTTTACGTAAAGAGAAAGTTGGGGTTTCCATCTATCTGGTCAACGGTATCAAGCTGCAAGGTACGATCGAGTCTTTCGACCAGTTCGTCATCCTGCTGAAAAACACCGTCAGCCAGATGGTTTACAAGCACGCTATCTCGACAGTAGTGCCGGTTCGTCCAATTCGTCTGCCTAGCGCAACCGAAACCGAACAGGGTGACGCTGAGCCAGGTAACGCCTGATAGGAGTCTCCTTTGTTCTTTGAGCGCCACGGTGGTGGTGAGCGAGTGATCCTCGTTCACTTGGATGGACAGGACCCTGAGGCGCGCGAAGATCCGCAGGAGTTTCAGGAGCTGGCAAATTCGGCCGGCGCCGAGACCGTTGCGTTTTTTAACGTGCCGCGTCATCGGCCAACCGCCAAATTTCTGATCGGCAGCGGCAAGGTCGAGGAGTTGCGCGATCTGGTCCATGCCGAACACGCAGATCTGGTGATTTTCAATCACACCCTCACGCCCAGTCAGGAACGTAACCTCGAACGTGTTTTCGAGTGTCGCGTGATCGACCGCACGGGCCTGATTCTCGATATTTTCGCCCAGCGCGCGCGTACCCATGAAGGCAAGCTCCAGGTCGAACTGGCCCAGCTTGATCACATGAGTACCCGACTGGTGCGTGGCTGGACTCACCTTGAGCGCCAGGGTGGTGGTATCGGTATGCGAGGTCCGGGTGAGACCCAGCTGGAAACCGACCGGCGCCTGCTGCGGGTCCGCCTGCGCCAGATCAAGGGTCGCCTGGAAAAAGTCCGCAGCCAGCGCGAGCAGTCGCGACGTGGCCGGATGCGTGCGGATATTCCTACCGTGTCCCTGGTCGGCTACACCAACGCCGGCAAATCCACGCTGTTCAACAACGTGACGAAATCTGACGTGTATGCGGCCGACCAATTGTTCGCCACCCTCGATCCGACCTTGCGCCGCCTGGACCTGGACGACCTGGGGCCGATTGTCCTGGCCGACACGGTGGGTTTCATTCGTCATTTGCCGCACAAGCTGGTCGAGGCGTTTCGGTCTACGCTCGAAGAGTCGAGCAATTCCGATCTGTTGTTGCACGTGATCGATGCCGCCGAGCCTGACAGGATGTTGCAGATTGAACAGGTGATGCTGGTGCTGGGCGAGATTGGCGCCCAGGACTTGCCGATCCTCGAGGTCTATAACAAACTCGATCTGCTTGAAGGCGTTGAGCCACAAATTCAGCGCGACGAAAACGGCAAGCCCCAGCGGGTCTGGCTGTCGGCGCGAGATGGCAGTGGCCTGGAGCTGCTGGAGCAAGCCATTGCCGAACTACTCGGCAGCGATTTGTTTGTCGGCACCTTGCGCTTGCCGCAACGTTTTGCTCGACTGCGTGCACAGTTTTTTGAGCTGGGTGCGGTACAGAAAGAAGAACATGACGAAGAAGGTGTCAGCTTGCTGGCTGTTCGATTGCCCCGGACCGAGCTGAATCGGCTGGTCAGTCGAGAGGGCTTGCAGCCTGTGGAGTTCATCGAAGAACACACTTTGCAATAAAAGCCTGAGAAAGCGGTTGTGCCGCTGTGGCAGGCATTCTGTAGCATTGGTCGGCGCGCCGTGGGTGCGTCTTTGCTTTATCAGATGGAGAGCGCTATGGCTTGGAATGAGCCGGGTGGCAACTCGAATAATCAGGATCCTTGGGGTGGTAAGCGCCGCAATAATGGCGACCGCAAGGGGCCACCGGATCTCGACGAGGCCTTCCGAAAGCTGCAGGAAAGCCTGAATGGGTTGTTCGGTGGTGGAAAAAAACGTGGTGGTGACGAGGGCGGTCGCACAAGCAAGGGCGGTGGTTACGGCCTGCTTGGCCTCGCGCTTGTCGCGCTGGCGGCTGTGTGGCTGTACAGCGCGGTCTATGTCGTCGACGAGCAGGAGCAAGCCGTGGTGCTGCGCTTCGGCAAGTACTACGAGACCGTCGGCCCGGGCCTGAATATCTATTTTCCGCCGATCGACAAGAAGTACATGGAGAACGTCACGCGTGAGCGTGCCTACACCAAGCAGGGCCAGATGCTGACCGAAGACGAGAACATCGTCGAAGTGCCGCTGACCGTGCAGTACAAGATCAGCAATCTGCAGGACTTCGTGCTGAACGTCGACCAGCCGGAAATCAGCTTGCAGCATGCGACCGAAAGCGCCCTGCGCCACGTAGTGGGTTCCACCGCGATGGACCAGGTGCTGACTGAAGGTCGTGAACTGATGGCCAGCGAGATCAAGGAGCGTCTGCAACGCTTCCTCGATACTTATCGCACCGGTATCACCGTCACTCAGGTCAACGTACAGAGCGCAGCGGCACCGCGTGAAGTGCAGGACGCCTTCGATGACGTGATCCGTGCCCGTGAAGACGAGCAGCGCTCGCGCAACCAGGCAGAGACCTATGCCAACGGCGTCGTGCCGGAAGCCCGTGGTCAGGCCCAGCGCATTATTGAAGATGCCAACGGCTATCGCGATGAAGTGGTTTCCCGCGCCAAGGGTGAAGCGGATCGCTTTACCAGCCTGGTCGCCGAGTACCGCAAGGCACCGGAAGTCACGCGTGAGCGTCTGTACCTGGACACCATGCAAGAGGTCTTCACTAACACCAGCAAGGTCCTCGTGACCGGCAACAAGGATGGGCAGAACAATCTGCTTTACCTGCCGCTGGACAAGATGATTGACAGTGGTCGTGGGGGCAGCAATCCGCCGTCCAGCAGTTCGACTGCGGCTGCCAATGAAGCGAGCGCCCGTGCGGCGGCCGACTTGCAGCAACAGCAAACACGTACCAGGGAGAGTCGTTGATGAGCAATAAATCGCTGACCGCTCTGATTGTGGGCGTCGTCGTGGTCATCGCTGCCTGGAACTGCTTCTACATCGTTGCTCAGACCGAGCGCGCGGTGTTGCTGCAATTCGGTCGTGTGGTCGAGGCGGATGTCCAGCCGGGCCTGCATGTGAAGATCCCCTACGTCAACAAGGTGCGCAAGTTCGACGGCCGCCTGATGACGCTGGATGCGCCGACACAGCGCTTCCTGACCCTGGAAAAGAAAGCCGTGATGGTTGACGCCTACGCCAAGTGGCGCGTCAAGGACGCCGAGCGCTTCTACACCGCGACCTCTGGCCTCAAGCAGATTGCCGACGAGCGTTTGTCGCGTCGTCTGGAGTCGGGCCTGCGTGACCAGTTCGGCAAGCGCACCCTGCACGAGGTGGTTTCCGGTGAGCGGGATGCCTTGATGGCGGATATCACCGCTTCGCTGAACAAGATGGCTGAAAAAGAGTTGGGCATCGAAGTCGTCGATGTGCGGGTCAAGGCCATCGATTTGCCGAAGGAAGTGAACCGTAGCGTGTTCGAGCGTATGAGCACCGAGCGTGAGCGTGAAGCTCGTGAGCACCGCGCCAAGGGTAACGAACTGGCTGAAGGTATCCGTGCGGATGCCGACCGTCAGCGTCGCGTGTTGTTGGCAGAAGCCTATCGCGAGTCTCAAGAGACGCGTGGTGATGGTGATGCTCAGGCCGCGGCGATCTACGCCAAGGCATACGGTCAGGATCAGGAGTTCTACTCGTTCTATCGTAGCCTGCGTGCCTACCGTGAAAGCTTCGCGAACAAATCCGACGTCATGGTGCTGGACCCAAGCAGCGATTTCTTCCGCTACCTGGAAAAGTCCAAGTAACCTGGTTTTTATCTGAGCTCACTCCGTCGGGCGGCTAAAACGTTCGGCGGGGTGATCCTTTGAGAAAACGGGTGTATGATGCGGCAGCCGGGAAATTCCCGGCTTTTTTGCGTCTGCATGTTTGATTGTCGTTGTGTTCAGCTGGCGCGACAGGTTTTTCGAGGAAAGTGCCCGACGAGGCCGATTACAGGCCGTTCGTCACGTTGTTCTTGCGCGTGGATTAGGCGAGGGCCGGGGATTTTCTGCTTCACTCAAGGCTCGCCCAAGGGCTGGCCGGGTCATAGGGGATTGGCGTAATGGCAACGGTAGACCGCTGGCTGCTGCCAGATGGCATCGAAGAAGTACTGCCACCAGAGGCCGCGCGCATTGAAGTCGCGCGCCGCCAGGTGTTGGATCTGTTCCAGAGCTGGGGTTACGAGTTTGTCGTGACTCCGCATATCGAGTACCTGGAATCCCTGCTGACCGGCGCGGGCCAGGACCTGGATCTGCGCACCTTCAAGGTCATCGACCCTCAGTCGGGTCGGCAAATGGGCTTTCGTGCCGATATCACCCCACAAGTCGCGCGCATCGATGCGCACACCTTGCGCCGTGAAGGCCCGAGCCGCCTGTGCTACGCCGGCAGCGTGCTGCATGCTCAGCCGCGCGCCTTGTCGTCTTCGCGTAGCCCGATCCAGTTGGGTGCCGAGTTGTACGGCGATGCCAGCCCGAGCAGCGATGTGGAAGTCATCAGCTTGATGCTGGCGATGTTGCAACTGGCCGATGTGCCGGATGTCCACATGGATCTGGGGCATGTCGGTATTTATCGTGGCCTGGCCCGCGCCGCCGGTTTGTCCGGTGAAGTGGAGCAGCAATTGTTCGATGCGCTGCAGCGCAAGGCGATCGATGAAGTGATTGCCCTGACCGAAGGTGTGCCCGCGGAACTGGCTGGCATGCTGCGCGCGCTGGTAGACCTGTGTGGTGGGCGTGAGGTCCTGGCCGCCGCCCGGGAACGTCTGGCGAATGCACCTGCGCCGGTGTTGGCGGCGCTGAATGACGTGCTGGCGATTGCCGAGCAGTTGTCGGCCCGCTTCCCGCAGTTGCCGTTGTACTTTGACCTCGGTGAGCTGCGCGGCTACCACTACCATACCGGTGTGGTGTTTGCGGTGTTTGTGCCGGGTGTTGGCCAAGCCATCGCCCAGGGCGGACGGTATGACGACATCGGCGCCGACTTCGGCCGTGCGCGTCCGGCCACCGGTTTTTCCACCGATTTGAAAACCCTGGTGACCCTGGGGCGTGCTGAGGTCGAGTTACCGTCTGGCGGTATCTGGATGCCTGACAGTACGGACGCAGCACTCTGGCAGCAGGTCTGCCAGTTGCGCGGCGAGGGTCAGCGTGTCGTCCAGGCTTTGCCTGGGCAGCCATTGGCCGCCGCCCGTGAAGCGGACTGCGACCGGCAATTGATTTTGCAGAACGGGCTTTGGCAAGTATCGCCACTGGCTTCTTGAGTTTTCCTGTCGGCCGCTGCCGGCACCAAGTTTGCGCGAATGAGGACAAGTGTTATGGGTAAGAATGTCGTAGTCCTGGGCACCCAATGGGGTGATGAGGGCAAAGGCAAGATCGTTGATCTGCTGACCGAACATGCTGCCGCTGTAGTGCGTTACCAAGGTGGCCACAACGCTGGCCACACGCTGGTCATCGATGGCGAAAAAACCGTCTTGCACCTGATCCCGTCGGGCGTGCTGCGCGAAGGCGTACAGTGCCTGATCGGCAACGGCGTGGTGGTTGCACCCGACGCCCTGCTGCGCGAGATCACCAAGCTGGAAGAGAAAGGCGTGCCGGTGCGTGAGCGCCTGCGTATCAGCCCGTCCTGCCCGCTGATCCTGTCCTTCCACGTTGCGCTGGACCAGGCCCGTGAAAAGGCCCGTGGCGAACTGAAGATCGGTACCACCGGTCGCGGCATCGGCCCAGCCTACGAAGACAAGGTTGCGCGTCGGGGCTTGCGTGTGGGTGACCTGCTCAACATGCCGCGCTTTGAAGACAAACTGCGTGAACTGGTGGATTACCACAACTTCATGCTGGTGGGTTACTACAAAGAGCCAGCCATCGAGTTTGAAAAGACCCTGGCCGAGTGCAAGGAATACGCCGAGCTGCTCAAGCCGCTGATGCTGGACGTGACTGCCGAGCTGCACGACCTGCGTCGCGCGGGCAAAGACATCATGTTCGAAGGCGCCCAGGGTTCGTTGCTGGACATCGACCACGGCACCTACCCGTACGTGACCAGCTCCAACACCACCGCTGGCGGCGTGGCCACCGGTTCGGGTGTCGGCCCGATGTTCCTGGACTACATCCTGGGCATCACCAAGGCCTACACCACCCGCGTAGGGTCGGGACCATTCCCGACTGAACTGTTCGACGACGTCGGTGCGCACCTGGCCAAGCAAGGCCACGAGTTCGGCGCGACCACCGGCCGGGCTCGTCGTTGTGGTTGGTTCGACGCGGTTATCCTGCGTCGCGCTATCGATGTAAACAGCATTTCGGGTATCTGCCTGACCAAGCTGGATGTGCTCGACGGTCTGGAAACCATCAACATCTGCGTCGGCTACAAAGATGCAGAAGGTAATGATGCCGCCCCGACTGACGCTGATAGCTACGTGGGCCTGCAGCCTGTGTACGAAGAAGTGCCGGGATGGACCGAATCGACCGTGGGTGCCAAGACCCTGGAAGAACTGCCAGCTAACGCCCGTGCCTACATCAAGCGCGTTGAAGAGCTGGTAGGTGCGCCGATCGACATTATTTCGACGGGCCCGGACCGCAACGAGACCATCGTCCTGCGTCACCCGTTCGCTTAATAAGCTGTTGATGTAAAAAGCAAAGGGTCCCTTCGGGGGCCCTTTGTCGTTTCTGTCTTGCACACGGCACGACCCTTGCTATGTTTCTGTCTTTCGCGCTGCCATCAATTTAATGGCACGTTAGGTGGAGGAGTGCCCAGTGTCTGCCGTTCTCTCATTGTTACAAAGCCGACTGTTGCGGCCGGTGTTCGTTACTCTAGGTATCGCTCTTTTGGTGCAGGTGCTGGTGGCCGTCGCTCTGACGCGGAGCACAGTCACTGCGCTGGAGGCCGATTTGGGCCGCCAGTTGGGCGCGGACAGCCAACAACTCTCTGGCGAGTTGACCCAGGCGGGCCAGGAAGTGACGTCCAGTCTGGAGACGCTTTCAACCAGTACGCGCGAGCGTCTGACCGCGGGCCTTTCGGCGCGCTTGAAACAAGAGCAACAGCACTTGCGTGCAACCCTGGAAAAAGACCTGCAGGACTCCGCCAATGACATGGCGCAGTTGCTGGCGTCGGTTGCTCCCCGGGCGATGTGGGACAATGATGTGCCTGCCTTGTCGGAGTTCGCCCGGCGTGCCCAGCGCAATCCGAACGTATTGTTCGTGGTGTATGACGATCCCGCCGGCCAGCACCTGACTCGCTACCTGAACCGACAAAATCCGATCAACAAGGCGCTGCTGGAAAAGGGCCAGGGTGATCGCGCCCTGGATAAAGTGCTGAATGCTGCCAAAAACGACCCTTCGGTGTATTACCTGGAAGCGTCCATCAGCCCGAATGGCGTGGAAATCGGCAAGGTCATCATGGGGGTGTCCACCGCGTCGGTGGAGGCGGACTTGGCGGCCCTGGATCAGCGTTTTGCGGCGTTGATCGCCAGCAGTGGTCAACTGGTCGGCGACAGTCTCAAGGGGGCGGCCGCTGATAGCGCTGCCGCCATGGGCGCGCGTCTGCAGTCGGCGCAGCTTACTGCAACACAAATGGCGGCCAATACCTCTGGCGCCGTGCAAGAGGCCGCGGGCACGTTACGTTGGCGGATCGGCATGGGCCTGGCGGTGGTCGGTTTTGCGGTGCTGTTGCTGGTGGCCGTGGTGCTTGGGCGGCGGGTGGTCAATCGCCTGAAGCTGCTGATTGCCGCGATGGATGATCTGGCGGCTGGCGAGGGCGACCTGACCAAGCGTGTGCAGATCAGCAGCAAGGATGAAATTGGCGCGATGGCTTCGGCGGTCAATCGTTTTGTGGATAAATTGCAGCCGATTGTGCGTGAGGCGGGTGATGTGGCCCAGCGGACAGGCGTGGAAATCGGCGCGCTGACGCTGCGCAATGCCGGCGCCGATGCTGCCGCGGGCCTGCAGCGCGATGAGGTGGCTGAAAGCCTGCGGGCGTTGTCGCAAATGGCTGATGAGGCCCAGGCGGAAAGTCATGCCATGCAGGCCGCCCTGCAGCAGGTGGTGGATATTCGCCAGGCCACCGATGAAAACTCTCGAACCTCTGCCGAGGTGGGCAGCCTGATCGAAGCGTTGGCAGGGCAGGTGGAAGAGGGGGCGAAAGTGATCGAGCGGCTGGCCCAGCAAAGCGAGCAAATCGAAGTGGTGTTGACGGTGATTCACGGGATTGCCGAGCAGACCAATCTGCTGGCGCTGAACGCCGCGATCGAGGCGGCGCGTGCCGGTGAGACCGGGCGTGGTTTCGCGGTGGTGGCGGACGAGGTGCGTGCGCTGGCGAGCAAAACCCAGAGCTCTACCGGTGATATCCAGGCGCATATCGTTGCCTTGCAGCAAGGCGCGCGTGAGGCGGTTGCCACCATTGGCAAGGCCGGTCGCCAAGCCAATGAAGGCTTGTTGGTATTGCGTGACAGCGTGCGGTTGCAGCAGTCGGTGCAGGCCTCGGTGGAGCAGGTGCATGCGGCGATTGGCCTGGCGACGCGCGCGGCCGAGCATCAAGCGCAAGGCGCGCATGCGGTACGTGGTCGGGTCGAGGTGATTCACGCCCAGGCCGAGCGTGCCGCGCAGGCGGTCGTGGAGACGACGGCCAGCGGCAAGGTGCTGGATGGGCTGGCGGCGCAGTTGAAAGCCAGTCTGGGGCAGTTCAGGGCCTAGCGTTGCCTGATCTGGCGCTTTCGCGAGCAAGCCCGCTCCCACATTCGACCGGGTTCATCCTGAAGGAATGCGATCAAATGTGGACGCGGGCTTGCTCGCGATAGCTGTTTCAGCGGCTCAGATACATCCGTGTGGTCAGCAAATACACCGGCACCCCGGATACCAGAATCAGCAGCGCCGCATAGGGCGCTGCCGCCGCGAATTCCACATTCGAGGTATGCGCCCATACAGCGGTCGCCAATGTGTTGAGTCCTGTGGGGCTAAGCAATAAGGTCGCCGTCAGTTCCTTCATGGCGTCCAAAAACACTAACGCAAACGCCGCACCCAGCGCCGGGAAGATAATCGGCAAGGTTACCCGGCAAAACGCACTGAAAGACGATGCGCCCAGCGTTCGCGCGGCCTCTTCCAACTGCGGTGCCGCCTTGTTCAGCGCGGTACGAATCGGCGCCTGCGCCAGCGGCAGGAACAACAACGCGTAGGCGATCAGCAACAGCGTAGACGTCTGGTACAGCAGTGGCACGTAATGCAGGGCGAAATACACCAGCGTCAGCGCAATCACCAGGCCGGGCAGGGCATGCAGCAGATACGGCAGGCGCTCGGCCCACAGCGCCAGTCGGCCGCTATAGCGCACGACCAGCAGACCCACCGGCACCGCCAGTGCCAGGCACAGCGCAGCGCCGCCCAGCGACAGCGCCAGCGATGACAGCAACGCCTCGCCTATCTCGGCCACCGGAAAGGCTGCTGACGAGCCCACGGCCAGCCAGTAGCCGAGCATTCCGAGCGGAATGCCGCTGCCGATGATCGCCAGCGTCAGGCAATACAGTTGCGCCAGCGGCGTCCAACGGCCCAGACGAACCTGCTCCGCACGTCGCGCCGCGCCCTGGCCGGTACGTACGTGTCGGCCCTTGCCGCGCACCCGCAGTTCCAGCCAGAGCAGGCTCAGGCACATCACCAGCAATACCGCCGACAGCATCGCTGCGTTGGCGTTGCTGAATTCCAGCTCGAACTGTTGGTAGATTGCGGTGGTAAAGGTCTGCAGGCCGATGATCGACAGAGCGCCGAACTCCACCAGCATATGCAGCGCAATCAACAGTGCGCCGGCCAGCAGCGAAGGCCACAGCAGAGGCAAGGTGATGCGGAAAAACACGCCCCAGCGATTCAGTCCCAAGGTGCGCGCCGACTCCTCCAGCGAGGGGTCAAGGTTGCGCAGGGTCGCCGCCACCGGCAGAAACACCAGCGGGTATTTGGACAAGCTCATCACCAGGATGGCGCCGCCCAGCCCTTCGAAGCTGGCACTCAGCGAGACCCAGGTAAAGCTGCTGACGAAAGCCGGAACGGCAAACGGCAGGCACAGGATTACACCCCACAGGCGTCTTCCCGGCAGATTGCTGCGCTCCAGCAGCCAGGCCAGGGACAGGCCAATCACCGCGCAGGCGACGGTCACGCCGAGCATCAGGGCCAAGGTGTTGCGCAGCAGTCCGAAAACATAAGGCCGCCACAACAAATGCACGGCCTCGGCCCAGCCGGCCTGCCAGGCCTTGAGGCCGACATACAGCAGTGGCAACAGGCTCAAGCCCACCAGCAGCAATACGGGCAGCAGCAGCCAGATCGAAGGGCGTTTGCGCCTTCGACTAAACCCCCGCGCAAGGCGGGGGTGGATAGCGATGGGTTCATCAGTTCAAGCCAACTTCACGTTCCAGTTCCAGGGCCTCTTCAGCGTTGCCCAGGTCGGCGGGAGTGACTTTTGGCGGTTGCAGCTCATTGAATGGCTTGAGGCCGCGGCTGGACTCCATGCCCTTGCGCAGCGGGTATTCGGCGGAAGTGTTGGTGATTACCCGCTGGCCCTCTTCGCTGGCCATGAACGCCAGCAGTTGCTGGGCTTCCTTGGGATGTTTGCTGGATTTCAGTGCCGCCGCAGCCGATACGGTAATCAGGCCGCCAGCATCGCCGTCGGTGAAGTAGTGCAGTTGGGAATCCAGGTTGGTTTTTTCCTTTTTCAGGGCAAACCAGTAGTAGTTGTTCACCAGCACAGTAGCGACTTCGCCATTTTCCACGGCTTTCAGGGCCACCATGTTGTTGCTGTAGACCTTGCCGAAGGCGCGCAGGCCGGTGAGCCATTCTTCGGCGGCGTCACGCCCGTGCAGCTTGAGGATTGCCACCGCCTGTTCCTGGAAAGCGCCGCTGGTGGGCACGAAGCCGACCTTGCCTTGCCATTCGGGACCGGCGAAATCCAGCACCGACTTGGGCAGGTCTTTCTCGGCGATCAATTTCGGGTTGAAGGCGACGACGCGGGTACGTGCGGTCACGCCCATCCAGGCGCCATTGCCGGCCACGTATTCCTTGGGCAGTACTTCAAGAGTGCTGGCGTCGATGGTGGCGAGCAGGCCTTGCTCGCCGAGTTTGTTCAGGGGTGGCGATTCTTCGGTGTAGATCACGTCGGCGGGGGAGCGCCGGCCTTCTTCGACGACCTGGCTGGCCAGTTGGTTGCTGCTGCCTTTACGCACGTTGACATGAATGCCGGTCTTGGCTTCAAAGGCCTTGGCCAGTTCGTCACCGACTTCTTTGTGTTGGCCGTTGTACAGGGTCAGTTCAACCTTGTCGGCGCAATAGGCAGCGGGTGACAGCAGGGCCAGGCCGAGCAGAGTGATGGTCAAGCCACGCAGAAGGGAGGTTTTGGGGCGGGTATCGCGGATCAGCATCCGGGGTATTCCTCACTTTAAATTGCAACAAATTGTGAGAATGATAAACGATCGTAGGCGCGGATGTGGGAGCCATCGAATGAAGCCGATTCAGAGCGCGGCGAAATCAGCTTGAAATATCGAGTCCCGGAAACGCAAAAACCCGCTTTCGCGGGTTTCTGTAAGACTCAAGGCCAAAACCTTGAGCTTGAAATTGGTGCCCAGAAGAAGACTCGAACTTCCACGACCTTGCGGTCACCAGCACCTGAAGCTGGCGTGTCTACCAATTTCACCATCTGGGCAGTATCGACAACGTTGCCGCTGTTGATGAAGCGAACTATACGGAGGCCTTTTTGATCTGTAAACCCCTGATTTGATTTTATAAATCAAGTTTTCCGTTAAAAATCAAAAGGCTGAAACGCAAAAACCCGCTTTCGCGGGTTTCTGTGAGACTCAAGGCCAAAACCTCGAGCTTGAAATTGGTGCCCAGAAGAAGACTCGAACTTCCACGACCTTGCGGTCACCAGCACCTGAAGCTGGCGTGTCTACCAATTTCACCATCTGGGCAGTATCTTTGACGTTGCCGTCGTCGATGGCGCGCACTATACGGAGTGACTTTTAAGCTGTAAACCCCCGGCATAAAAAAAGCCTGGAAAATTTCGCCAGCGGTCGCTCAAGGTTGATTCTGGAGGTTGCAAAGGGCTTTTACGGGCCGGTTTTTGCTTGAGATTTCCCGTTTCAATACGCGTATGCCAAACTAACCCGTATATAGACAAGGTGAAAACTCTCTAATGGCCGATTGGCAGTCCCTCGATCCCGAGGCCGCTCGTGAAGCGGAAAAATATGAAAACCCTATTCCTAGCCGCGAACTGATCCTGGCGCACCTCGCCGATCGGGGTTCGCCTGCTAGCCGCGAGCAGTTGGTTGAAGAGTTCGGTCTGACCACCGAAGACCAGCTCGAAGCCCTGCGCCGCCGCCTGCGCGCCATGGAGCGCGATGCGCAGTTGATCTACACCCGTCGCGGCACTTACGCGCCGGTGGACAAGCTCGACTTGATCCTTGGGCGTATTGCGGGTCACCGCGATGGTTTCGGCTTCCTGATCCCCGATGACGGAAGCGACGACCTGTTCATGAGCCCGGCGCAAATGCGCCTGGTGTTCGATGGCGACCGCGCCCTGGCGCGCGTCTCAGGCCTCGATCGACGCGGTCGTCGCGAAGGCGTGATCGTCGAAGTGGTGTCCCGTGGTCACGAAACCATCGTCGGCCGCTACTTCGAAGAAGGCGGTATCGGCTTTGTGGTGCCGGATAACCCGAAGGTGCAGCAGGAAGTGCTGATTACCCCGGGCCGCAACGCGAACGCCAAGGTCGGTCAGTTCGTCGAGGTGAAAATCACCCACTGGCCAACCCCGCGCTTCCAGCCGCAGGGCGATGTGATCGAAGTGGTCGGCAACTACATGGCGCCGGGCATGGAAATCGATGTCGCGCTGCGCACTTACGATATTCCCCACGTTTGGCCGGAAGCGGTGGTCAAGGAAGCGCGCAAGCTCAAGCCGGAAGTCGAGGAAAAGGACAAAGAGAAGCGTATCGACCTGCGTCATTTGCCGTTCGTCACCATCGACGGTGAAGATGCCCGCGACTTCGACGATGCGGTCTACTGCGAAGCCAAACCCGGCAAATTGCGCCTGTTCTCCGGTGGTTGGAAGCTGTACGTCGCGATTGCCGACGTTTCCAGTTACGTGAAGATCGGTTCGGCCCTGGACAATGAAGCCCAGGTGCGCGGCAACTCGGTGTACTTCCCCGAGCGCGTGATCCCGATGCTCCCGGAAGAACTCTCCAACGGCCTGTGCTCGCTGAACCCGAAAGTCGACCGTTTGGCCATGGTGTGCGAGATGACTATCTCGAAAACCGGCGAAATGACCGATTACCAGTTCTACGAAGCGGTGATCCACTCCCAGGCGCGCCTGACCTACAACAAGGTCAGCACTATCCTGGAGCAGCCGAAAACCAGCGAAGCCAAGGCGCTGCGCGGTGAGTACGGTCATGTTGTGCCGCATCTGAAGCAATTGTATGCGTTGTACAAGGTGCTGCTGGGCGCGCGACATGTGCGTGGCGCGATCGATTTTGAAACCCAGGAAACCCGGATTATCTTCGGTTCCGAGCGCAAAATCGCTGAAATCACCCCGACTACGCGTAACGACGCGCACAAGTTGATCGAGGAGTGCATGCTGGCGGCCAACGTGGCCACCGCTGAATTCCTGAAAAAGCATGAAATTCCCGCGCTGTACCGGGTCCATGACGGTCCGCCGCCGGAGCGCCTGGAAAAACTGCGGGCATTCCTCGGCGAGCTAGGCTTGTCCCTGCACAAAGGCAAGGACGGTCCATCGCCGAAGGATTACCAGGCCTTGCTGGCCAGTATCAAGGATCGTCCGGACTTCCACCTGATCCAGACCGTAATGCTGCGTTCCCTGAGCCAGGCGGTGTACAGCGCCGACAATCAGGGCCACTTCGGCTTGAATTACGAGGCGTACACCCACTTCACCTCGCCGATCCGTCGTTACCCGGACCTGCTCACGCACCGGGCGATCCGCAGCGTGATCCACTCCAAGATGAACACCCCGCACGTCAAGCGCGCCGGTGCCATGAGCATTCCGAAGGCGCGGATCTATCCGTACGACGAAGCGACGCTGGAGCAGTTGGGCGAGCAATGCTCGATGAACGAGCGCCGCGCCGACGAGGCCACGCGTGACGTGGTGAACTGGCTCAAGTGCGAGTTCATGAAAGATCGCGTGGGCGAGTCGTTCCCGGGTGTGATCACGGCCGTGACCGGTTTTGGACTGTTCGTCGAGCTGACCGATATCTACGTCGAAGGTCTGGTCCACGTCACCGCCTTGCCGGGTGACTACTACCACTTCGACCCTGTGCATCACCGCTTGGCGGGCGAGCGCAGCGGTCGCAGCTTCCGCCTCGGCGATACCGTGGAAGTACGGGTCATGCGCGTCGACCTCGACGAGCGCAAGATCGACTTCGAGATTTCGGAAAAAGCCATCGACGCGTCGATCGGTCGCAAGAAGCGTGGCGCGGATACCACGGCACCGGCGAAAAAAGGCGCCCCTGCAAAAGCCCCGGCCGCCGAGCCAGCGCCAGCCAAGACGGGTCGTCGTTCGTCGACCAAGGAAAAGGCTGGCGACGCTTACCGACCAAGCGATGCCGCGGCGAAAAACGCCGAATTGCGCAAAAGCCGCGAGTTGAAGCAGCAGTTGCTCAATGAAGCCAAAAGCGGTGGTAAAGCGGCGTCTGGGGGAAAGTCCCAGGGCGCGGACAAGTCCTCGAGCAAACCGAGCAAGCACCGTAAAGGCCCGCCAAAAGCGGGTTCGGCTCCCGCGAAGAGCGGCGGGTCGCGCAAACCTAAGGCCAAGTCATGAGTCTGGAAAAAATCTACGGCGTACACGCCGTGGAAGCCTTGCTGCGTCACCATCCCAAACGCGTCAAGCAGGTGTGGCTGGCCGAAGGTCGCAGCGAACCGCGCGTACAGGCGCTGGTTGAGCTGGCGAATGAAAACCGCGTGGCAATCGGTCAGGCCGAGCGGCGTGAAATGGACGCCTGGGTCGAAGGTGTTCACCAGGGCGTAGTGGCGGATGTCAGTCCGAGCCAGGTCTGGGGCGAGGCAATGCTCGACGAGCTGCTCGACCGTACCGAAGGCGCGCCGCTGTTGCTGGTGTTGGACGGCGTGACCGATCCGCACAACCTGGGTGCTTGCCTGCGGTCGGCGGATGCTGCCGGGGCGTTGGCGGTGATCGTGCCCAAGGACAAGTCGGCGACGTTGACGCCGGTGGTGCGTAAAGTCGCTTGCGGCGCCGCGGAAGTGATTCCGCTGGTGGCCGTGACCAACCTGGCGCGTACCCTGGAAAAGCTCCAGCAGCGTGGCTTGTGGGTCGTCGGCACGGCGGGTGAGGCTGAGGTCAGTATTTATGACCAGGACCTGACCGGCCCGACCATCCTGATCATGGGCGCCGAAGGCAAAGGCATGCGTCGCCTGACCCGTGAACACTGCGATTACCTGGTGCATCTGCCGATGGCCGGTAGCGTCAGCAGCCTTAACGTATCGGTTGCAACCGGTGTGTGCCTGTTCGAAGCCCAGCGCCAGCGCGGCGCCAAGGCCAAGACCAAGAAGTAATCAGGCCTGGCGCAGATCCAAAATGTGGGAGGGGGCTTGCTCCCGATAGCGGCATGCCGGTCAACAAATATGTTGAATGTGCCACTGCTATCGGGAGCACGCCCCCTCCCACATTTGGTTGTGTGGTGATGGGAAGATTGTTCAAATAATCACCAATCACCTTGCGCGCTTTCTTCCCCTTCACTACAATTGCGCCCCTTGCCTTCCCGGCGGGCACCGATGTGCCTATTCGCGGCAAGATCCATAAGTGTCATTCACTCCTTGTCTGACCGTTTTTGAGCGGCAGGCTACAACCCGTAAGGAGCATTCATGCGTCATTACGAAATCATCTTTTTGGTCCACCCGGATCAAAGCGAGCAAGTCGGCGGCATGGTTGAGCGTTACACCAAGCTGATCGAAGAAGACGGCGGCAAAATCCACCGTCTGGAAGATTGGGGCCGTCGTCAACTGGCCTACGCAATCAACAATGTTCACAAGGCTCACTACGTGATGCTGAACGTTGAGTGCACTGGCAAGGCCCTGGCCGAGCTGGAAGACAACTTCCGCTACAACGATGCAGTGATCCGTAACCTGGTCATCCGTCGCGAAGAAGCCGTTACCGGCCAATCCGAGATGCTCAAGGCTGAAGAAAACCGCAGTGAGCGCCGTGAGCGTCGCGACCGTCCTGAGCACGAAGGCGCTGAAAGCGCTGATAGTGATGACAGCGACAACAGCGATAACGCTGACGAGTAATCCACGGACCTTTTAAGGAGCCTATCAAATGGCACGTTTCTTCCGTCGTCGTAAATTCTGCCGCTTCACCGCTGAAGACGTGAAAGAGATCGATTACAAAGATCTCAACACTCTGAAAGCCTACGTATCCGAGACCGGCAAAATCGTTCCAAGCCGTATCACCGGTACCAAAGCACGTTATCAGCGTCAGCTGGCCACCGCTATCAAGCGCGCCCGCTTCCTGGCCCTGCTGGCCTACACCGACAGCCACGGCCGCTGAGACCGGGCAGTCGACAAGTAGTAAGGGATTGAATGCATGCGCGCCTTAGCTGAGTTCATCATGCGCGGTCGTGTGCAGGCCACTCTGGTAGTGGCTGGTTGTGCAGCATTGCCGTTGTTGTATTGGTTGGGTGCTGCCGCGGGATGCCTTGTGCTCTTGCGGCGCGGTTTGAAGGACGCCCTTGGTGTCCTTGCCCTGGGGTTGTTGCCAGCCTTGATCTGGTGGCTGCAATTCGATGATCCGCGAGTACTTCTGGTACTGCTGGGGTCATCGGGCCTTGCGTTGGTGTTGCGCGCAAGTGAGTCCTGGACTCGCACGCTGCTGGTCAGCGTGGCATTGGGGTTGGTGTATTCAGTGGTGCTTGGCGCGGCTTTCCGCCCGCAAATCGAGGCGCTGTCGCAGGAGTTGGTCAAAATCCTGCCGCTGGCTCTCGGGGATCTCTACCAGCAATTGTCGGTAGAAGAGCGAGCGCGCATGGCCACACTGATTGCCCCGGTCCTGTCCGGTCTGATAGCGGCATTGTTGCAAATTGTCAGTGTGCTGAGCCTGATTCTTGGGCGTTACTGGCAGGCGGTGTTGTATAACCCAGGTGGTTTTGGTCGCGAGTTTCGCAGTATCAGAATCCCCGCAGGACCGGCGATGTTGCTGCTGGCGTGCATGCTTGTAGGACCGAACTTCGGTCCGCAAATGGCCATGTTGACGCCGTTGTGCAGCGTACCGCTGGTGATTGCCGGGCTGGCCCTGATGCATGGGCTGGTGGCGCGCAAGCGCCTGGCCAAGTTCTGGCTGGTGGGGTTGTACGTGACGCTGTTGCTGTTCATGCAACTGATCTATCCGTTACTCGTGGTTTTGGCCATTGTCGACGGCCTGATTGATTTTCGCGGACGTTCTGCGCCGAAAGACGCCGATAACGCGAACGGTGAAGGTTAAAAGTTAGAGGATTTTCACATGCAACTGATCCTTCTGGAAAAAGTCGCCAACCTGGGCAACCTGGGCGATAAAGTAAACGTTAAGGCCGGCTACGGTCGTAACTACCTGCTGCCATACGGCAAAGCCACCGCTGCAACCGCTGCCAACCTGGCTGCGTTTGAAGAGCGTCGCGCTGAGCTGGAAAAAGCCGCAGCAGACAAAAAAGCGTCGGCCGAAACTCGCGCTGCCCAACTGGCTGAGCTGGAAGTGACTATCACTGCCACCGCCGGTGACGAAGGCAAGCTGTTCGGTTCGATCGGTACTCACGACATCGCTGATGCACTGACCGCCTCCGGCGTTGAAGTGCAGAAGAGCGAAGTTCGTCTGCCGAACGGCACCATCCGCAACGTAGGTGAATTCGACGTAGCCGTGCACCTGCACGCTGAAGTCGAAGCCACCGTACGCGTTGTCGTGGTAGCAGCTTAAGAAGCACCTAACTGGCTGGCACCTCGCGTGTCAGGCGGTTAACATCGGGCACGATCCTGTTTACAGGTCGTGCCTTTTGTTTTTCTAAACCCCCCAATTTCAAGTGGCCATGAACGATATCTCCGCTCCTGAGCAATACGATCTGCAAACCGCTGCCCTGAAGGTGCCGCCGCATTCCATCGAGGCCGAACAGGCCGTGCTCGGTGGTTTGATGCTGGACAACAACGCCTGGGAACGCGTGCTCGATCAAGTCTCGGACGGCGACTTCTATCGGCATGACCACCGTCTGATCTTCCGCGCCATTGCCAAGTTGGCCGACCAGAACTCACCGATCGACGTGGTGACCCTGGCCGAGCAATTGGACAAGGAAGGCCAGACCTCCCAGGTCGGTGGCCTCGGCTACCTTGGCGAGCTGGCGAAAAACACGCCGTCCGTCGCCAACATCAAGGCCTATGCGCAGATCGTTCGTGAGCGGGCGACCCTGCGTCAGTTGATCGGCATCAGCACCGAAATCGCCGACAGCGCCTTCAACCCCGAAGGCCGTACCGCTGCCGAGATTCTCGACGAAGCTGAGCGCCAGATCTTCCAGATCGCCGAAGCCCGCCCGAAAACCGGCGGTCCGGTGAGCGTCAACGACCTGTTGACCAAGGCCATCGACCGTATCGATACCTTGTTCAATACGGACAACGCCATCACCGGTATTTCCACCGGCTACACCGACCTCGACGAGAAGACCAGCGGCCTGCAGCCGTCCGACCTGATCATCGTGGCCGGCCGTCCGTCCATGGGTAAGACCACCTTCGCGATGAACCTGGTGGAAAACGCCGTATTGCGCAGTGACAAGGCGGTGTTGGTGTACTCGCTGGAGATGCCAGGTGAATCGCTGATCATGCGTATGCTCTCGTCCCTGGGGCGTATCGACCAGACCAAGGTGCGTGCCGGTCGCCTCGAAGATGACGACTGGCCGCGCCTGACCTCGGCGGTCAACCTGCTCAACGACCGCAAGCTGTTCATCGATGACACCGCCGGTATCAGCCCGTCGGAGATGCGTGCGCGCACCCGGCGCCTGGTGCGTGAACACGGTGACATTGCGCTGATCATGATCGACTACCTGCAACTGATGCAGATCCCCGGTTCCAGCGGCGACAACCGGACCAACGAGATTTCCGAGATATCCCGGTCGCTGAAAGCCCTGGCCAAGGAATTCAATTGCCCGGTGGTGGCGCTGTCCCAGCTCAACCGTTCCCTGGAACAACGTCCCAACAAGCGCCCGGTGAACTCTGACTTGCGTGAATCCGGAGCGATCGAGCAGGATGCCGACGTGATCATGTTCGTCTACCGTGACGAGGTGTATCACCCGGAAACCGAGCACAAGGGCATTGCCGAAATCATCATCGGCAAGCAGCGGAACGGGCCGATCGGCTTTGTGCGCCTGGCGTTCATCGGCAAATACACGCGTTTCGAAAACCTCGCGCCGGGCAGCTATAACTTCGACGACGACGAATAATCCTTCTGCGCAATTCCGACCATCATCGTCGGAATTGGTCAAATTTTGTGCTATATTCCGCGCCCGCGATTTTTCATCTCAACACCGGTCATCGTCATGCAAACAGCCAAGCCGTTATTTGACTATCCCAAGTACTGGGCCGAATGTTTCGGCCCAGCGCCATTCCTGCCCATGAGCAGGGAGGAGATGGATCAGCTTGGCTGGGATTCCTGCGACATCATCATCGTCACCGGGGATGCCTACGTGGATCACCCGTCGTTTGGCATGGCGATCATCGGCCGGCTGCTGGAGTCCCAGGGCTTTCGCGTGGGGATCATTGCCCAGCCCAACTGGCAGTCCAAAGACGATTTCATGAAGCTCGGCGAGCCGAACCTGTTCTTCGGCGTCGCGGCCGGCAACATGGATTCGATGATCAACCGCTACACCGCCGACAAGAAAATCCGCTCCGACGACGCCTACACTCCCGGTGGCATGGCCGGCAAACGCCCGGACCGCGCGAGCCTGGTGTACAGCCAGCGTTGCAAGGAAGCCTACAAGCATGTGCCGATCGTGCTCGGTGGCATCGAAGCTTCCCTGCGCCGTATCGCTCACTATGATTACTGGCAAGATCGCGTGCGCAACTCGATCCTGATCGACGCGGCCGCCGATATCCTGCTGTACGGCAACGCCGAGCGGGCGATCGTCGAGGTTGCCCAGCGCCTGTCGTGGGGCCACAAGATCGAAGACATCACCGACGTGCGCGGCACCGCGTTCATTCGCCGCGACACGCCGCAGGGCTGGTACGAAGTCGACTCCACGCGTATCGACCGCCCAGGCAAGATCGACAAGATCATCAACCCCTACGTGAACACCCAGGACACCCAGGCCTGCGCCATCGAGCAGGAAAAAGGGCCGGTTGACGATCCGGATGAAGCCAAGGTCGTACAGATCCTGGCCAGCCCGCGCATGACCCGCGACAAAACCGTTATCCGTCTGCCGTCGGTGGAAAAGGTGCGCGGCGACGCGGTGCTCTACGCCCACGCCAACCGCGTGTTGCACCTGGAAACCAACCCAGGCAACGCCCGCGCCCTGGTGCAGAAACATGGCGAAGTGGACGTGTGGTTCAATCCACCACCGATTCCGATGACCACCGAAGAAATGGACTACGTGTTCGGCATGCCTTACGCACGTATTCCGCACCCGGCGTACGGCAAGGAAAAGATCCCGGCCTACGACATGATCCGCTTCTCGGTGAACATCATGCGTGGCTGCTTCGGTGGCTGCACCTTCTGCTCGATCACCGAGCACGAAGGCCGCATCATCCAGAACCGCTCCGAAGAATCGATCATTCGCGAAATCGAAGAAATTCGCGACAAGGTGCCGGGCTTTACCGGCGTGATCTCCGACCTCGGCGGCCCGACCGCGAACATGTACCGCATCGCCTGCAAGAGCCCGGAAATCGAATCCGCGTGCCGCAAGCCGTCCTGCGTGTTCCCCGGCATCTGCCCCAACTTGAATACCGACCATTCCTCCTTGATCCAGTTGTACCGCAGCGCCCGCGCGTTGCCGGGGGTGAAGAAGATCCTGATCGCATCCGGCCTGCGCTACGACCTCGCGGTGGAATCGCCGGAATACGTCAAGGAGCTGGTGACCCACCACGTCGGTGGCTACCTGAAGATCGCCCCGGAACACACCGAGGAAGGTCCGCTCAACCAGATGATGAAACCGGGCATCGGCAGCTATGACAAGTTCAAGCGCATGTTCGAGAAGTACACCAAGGAGGCGGGCAAGGAGCAGTACCTGATCCCGTACTTTATCGCCGCTCACCCGGGCACCACCGACGAAGACATGATGAACCTGGCCCTGTGGCTCAAGGGCAACGGTTTTCGCGCCGACCAGGTGCAGGCGTTCTACCCGTCGCCGATGGCCACCGCCACCGCGATGTACCATTCGGGCAAGAACCCGTTGCGCAAGGTCACCTACAAGAGTGACGGCGTGACCATCGTCAAGAGCGAGGAACAGCGCCGGCTGCACAAGGCGTTCTTGCGCTACCACGACCCGAAGGGCTGGCCGATGCTGCGCGAAGCCTTGACCCGCATGGGCCGCGCCGACCTGATCGGACCGGGCAAGGACCAGTTGATCCCGCTGCACCAGCCAGCTACCGACAGCTACCAGAGCGCCCGTCGCAAAAACTCGACGCCGGCCGGCAGCCACAAGGTCGCCAAGGAAACCACTACCAAGATCCTCACCCAGCACACCGGCCTGCCGCCCCGTGGCAGCGACGGCAGCAACCCATGGGACAAGCGCGAACAAGCCAAGGCCGCGGCCATGGCCCGCAACAAGCAGGCCGCCAAGGAGCGCACCGACGCAGCCAAGGGCAAAGGCAAAAAGCCTGCCCGCAAACCGGTCGTGCCGCGTTGATCGTCGCCTGAAACCACAAAACGCCAGCCTCCGTGCTGGCGTTTTGCTTTCTAGCGAGCCGACCCTCCCGTTTGTTAAGGTGACGCCCATTCGACCCCCTCTCCTTGTAGGCGCGAGCTAGCTTGCGAAAAACTCAAAGGCGCCGCATGCCCCCAGGATGCACGCGTCAGCGTTGAAGATTTTCGCGAGCAAGCTCGCTCCTACAGAGGGGCCTCATTTCAAGGAAGAGTAAACATGAGCAGCCTCCAGCTCGGTATCGGCATGGACTTCAATCGCTCCCAGTTCATGGCCCGCCAACGCATCGAAAGTGAGCTCAATCTGCCCCGGATATTTGCCGCGATCGACGCCGACCCCAGCATTGTCGGCGCAGGCGTTGTGTATATCGACGCTGACTTCAACGTGGTGACCCTGCGCGAGTTCAAGCCGATCTGCAGCATCCAGCCCAAACGCATCATCGTGCGTGAAGCGCAGAAATACGTCGCGCCGGCCCAGTTCGCTGACCAGGTTATGAACAACCCGCGAGAGTCGCGGCTGATCAGCGAAGCTTTTAACACTACATTGTCCTGTGGCGGCGCGGTCCTGGGTTGGTTGGTGATGTTAAGTGGCACCATCGCGGTGCCGTTTACCGCTGGGGTCAGTTCGGTCATCACGGTTATTGGCTACACCAGCGCTACAGCCAGTACGGCGTCCTGCCTGATGGGCGCGTTTCGCACCCGCAATGAAATCGTCAATCCTGGCATGAATGACTATCTGGATAATGAAGAGTGGTACCAGACCGCTACCAAGATTATGGATGGCGCTGCCTTGGTTGGCGTGGGCGCGTCTGCGCTGACCACGGTCAAATTGGTCAACGTCGCCCGCGCATCCACCGGCAAATCCCTACGTCAGGTGCTTAAAGGCCTCAACGGCCAGGAGCGAGAAAAACTGACCAAAGAGCTGCTGAAAATTGCCGACCCGCAGATGTCGATCAAGATGCGCAAGCTGCTGCAACTACGCGGTGACTTGCCCAAGCGTTTCACTCATGCCCAACTCAAGCATGCCACCATCGTCCAACTGGGCGATGCCTTCAGCGCGGGGCTGAGTGTCTGGGGCCTGGCGCGTTCAGATAACCCAAAACAGCTGAAGACCCTGGCGATCGGCTTGTACGAGGAACTCGAGTGATGAGTGGTGTCCCGTCGTTGAAACCGTTTTTGCTGGAACATTTCCCCTCATTCATCGGCGTGATTCTCGCTGGCTGCCTCGGCGGTTCCGGCGCAATTTCCTTGGCGGCCAGCACCTATTTCGCCGACGTGCCCATGGCCACTAACGCTACGGTTTCCTGGTTCGTGGTGATATTCGCTGCATTGTTCGTGGTCAACAGCAACTTCCTGGTCGTGCGCGGGTACGCCTGGGCGGTATGGGGGATGGTAGGTTTTTTCGTGGTGTGCCTGCTGGTGGTATTGCCGACGGTGCAATACCGCCCGCATTGGTTTATCTACAGTGAATGCCTGTTCTGGCCACTGCTGGGTTTGCTGCTGATCAATAGCAAAGGTTATCGATCGATGGTGAGGAAGCTGGTCGACGTGCGTCGGTTGCGTGAGGCAGCCAAAGGCAAAGGTAAGAAGCCTGCCAGCAAGCCGATTGTGCCGCGTTGATCACCGCCAGAAAGCAAAGCGCAGCCTCCGCGCTGCGTTTTGCTTTCTGGCGAGCCGACCCTCCCGTTTGTTAAGGTAACGCCCATTCGGCCCCCTCTCCTTGTAGGCGCGAGCTCGCTCGCGAAAAACTCAAAGGCGCCGCACTCCCCCAGGATGCACGCGTCAGCGTTGAAGATTTTCGCGAGCAAGCTCGCTCCTACAGAGGGGCCTCATTTCAAGGAAGAGTAAACATGAGCAGCCTCCAGCTCGGTATCGGCATAGACTCCAGCCCCTCCCAGTTCCTGGCCCGCCAGCGCATCGAAAGCCAGATCAACCTGCCACGCCTGTTCGCCGCCATCGACGCCGACCCCGGAATCGTCGGCGCTGGCGTGGTGTACATCGATGCCGACTTCAACGTCGTGACCCTGCGCGAGTTCAAGCCGATTTGCAGTATCAAGCCCAAGCGGATCATCTTGCACGAGGCGCAGAAATACATCGCTCCGGCGCAATTTGCCCAGCAGGTGCAGGGCAATCCCCGGTAGTCACGACTGGTCGGAGAGGCAATCAATACCACCTTATCCTGTGCCGGAGCGGTATTGGGCTGGATTGTCGTGCTCAGTGGGTCGGTTGCGATTCCCTTCAGTGCCGGGACCAGCGCGGTGGTTGTGGCTCTGGGTTATACCGCTGCGGCCGCCAGTTCGGTGCAGTGTCTTGCCGGTAGCATCCGCACGGTCGTTGAAGTGGTCAATCCGCAATTCAACGACAAGCTGGACAGTGAGGAGTGGTATCAATACGCTTCGATTGGTCTAGATGCGGCCTCTTTACTAGGCGTGGGGGCTTCCACTTTGACCACCATAAAACTTGTGAGGGTCGCCAAGGCCGCTACCGGTAAAAGCCTGCGTGAAGTCTTACGCGGGCTGACTCGCCAGGAAAGGTCGAAGTTGACCAAAGAGTTACTGAGCATTAACGACCCGAGGCTGACGCCGAAAATGCTCAAGCTCAAGCAACTGGCCGGGGAAATGCCCAAGCGCTTCACTCCGACTCAGCTCAAGCACGCTACGGTTACCCAGATCAAAGACTCCCTGGGCGCGGCAATTGGTTTCACCGGCAGCAGCTTGTCGGGGAATGTCAAAACCGTTGCCGTCGGCTTGTATGAAGAGTTGGAGGAGTAGATGGACGATCTCAGTCTTCCGCGTTTTCTGGCGCGCTACTTCCCGACATTCATGGGTGGGATTTTCGCGGCGCTGTTTTCGTTGGCCTGTGCTATCCCCTTGGTGTCTGCGTCCTATTTCGCCGGGGCTTCACTTGACGAGCAAGTGACTTGGTCGATGCTGGGGGGCGCGGCGGCCACCATGGTCGTGGTGCACTGCAATTTCATGGTGGTGCGTGGTCGGCCGCAGTGGGTTTGGGGGGTGACGGTGGTGCTGGTTGTATGCTTGCTGGGCGTATTGCCCACCATCGAGGATCGTCCGCATAAAGTCATCTATGCATTGGCTGTGTTGTTTCCGCTAGTGGGCCTTCTGTTACTCAATAGCAAGCGCCATCGCGAAATGCGCAGCAAACTCGTCGAGATTCGTCAGCAGCGCGAGTCGCTGAAGAAAGGCTCGGGGAAGGTCCCGAGAAAACGACGCTGAAGGCCTCACGTATAGGTGTCGTGTAGATCAATGCCGAACGGGCTGCCCCTGCGGGAGTTCAAGCCGATTTGCAGTATCAAGCCCAAGCGGATCATTCTGCGCGAGGCGCAGAAGTACATTTCGCCTGCGCAGTTTGCCAATCAGGTGACTGGCAACCCGCGGGAGTCCCGGTTAGTGGGGGAAGCGGTCAATACGACCTTGTCTTGTACGGGCGCAATCCTTGGTTGGATTGTGGTGTTCAGCGGTACAGTCGCCGTGCCTTTCACGGGTGGCGCGAGCCTGGTGGTGACGGGCATCGGCGCGACAGCTGCAGCGGCCAGTACTGTGCAATGTGTAGTCGGGGGCATGAGAGCTTTCAACGAACTCAATGATCCGGCGGCCAACGACGATATGGATAGCGAGGACTGGTATCGCTATGCAATGCCGGTATTGGACGCCGCTTCACTGCTGGGTGCCGGCGCCTCTACTCTAACGACTCTGCGGCTGCTGCAGGCTCGAAAGGTGACCACTGGCAGAAGTTGGTACGAGTTGTCCAAGGGGTTGACCCGTCAGCAACGCAAGGCGCTCACCAAGGAACTGCTAAGCCTGAAAGATCCAAGCCTGAGCAATAAACTCTTGAAACTGCGCCAGCGCTCCGGTGAGTTGGTCAAGCGTTATTCGGCAACCGAGCTCAAACACGCGACTGTGACGCAGATCAGAGACTCCCTCGGGGCTGCCATTGGTTTTACTGGGAGCGCCCTATCAGGCAACATTCGAACGATTGCAGTTGGCCTGTATGAGGAGCTTGAGTGATGGATCGCCAAGGTTCATTGAAAGCGTTTTTAGCCCAGTATTTTCCAGCATTCATATGTGCATTTTTCCTTGCCTGCTTCTCTCTCTCCGCCGCTATTTCATTGGCATCAAGTACATTCTTTCGCAGTGATCCAGAGCGGGCGCGTTATTCTTTTCTGGTGGCTGTTTTCTTAGGCTTACTCTTGGCGTTCAGTCATTTCGTCATGATTAGAGGGCGAGTGTGGGGCGTTTGGGCCATCGCTGCTTTCTACGTTGTATGTTTTCTGGTCGTGTTGCCGACCTATAGCTATCGGCCACATATGGCTGCGTATGTAATAGGGTTGCTGTTCCCATTGCTGGGGCTGCTGTTGCTCAATAGCAAGCGCCATCGCGAAATGCGCAGCAAACTCGTCGAGATTCGTCAGCAGCGCGAGTCGCTGAAGAAAGGCTCGGGGAAGGTCCCGAGAAAACGACGCTGAAGGCCTCGTGTAGATCGATGTCGAATTCAACGGGCGGCCTCTCTGGTGGGCATTGCTGTCGGTTTGTACGAGGAGCAGACGGAATGAATGGATTCCCTGATATGGGTAGTTTTCTCGCCCGTTATTTCCCAGTGTTCATGGGCACGATCTTCATGGCGATTTTTTCCGGCTCCGTCGCCGTTTCCTTGGCGAACGTGACTTATTTGCGTGGTGTTGACCCTTCGCTCAGGACCAACTACTCCGGGTTGGCGACTCTGGTGCTGGTAGCGGTGCTGGTATTTGGCAACGTGATGATCGCGCGCGGACGCCCGTGGGCAGCCGGGTTGGTGGCGGGATATCTGGGGTGCTGCCTGTTATTTGTGGTGCCGATGATTCAGTACCAACCTCACTTGTGGGTCTATTGCTCGGCTGTGCTCTTTCCGTTGTCAGGTTTGCTATTGCTCAACAGCAAGCGCCACCGCGAAATGCGCGCAAGACTGCTGGAAATTCGCCACCTGCGCCAAGCGCTAATGGCTAAACACACGTCTCGATAGATCGACAGGGTTGGGTAGATTCACCACCTACCCGCGGATGCCCGCCACAAATATGGGCAACCGTCGCACCACAAGGTCTGCCGTCGCGCTGTTTTGGTGCTGTACTGCGCGCAAGCCGACGATAAAGCACAGCAGCTGCCGCTCTGGCATAAGTCTTGCGCGCTTTGCTTGCATGCCCTGGCTCGCAGGAGGCCGCCGTGTCGATTCATGTCGCGTTGCACCATGTTACGCATTACCGCTACGACCGCGCGGTGGAGCTCGGCCCGCAGATTGTGCGCTTGCGCCCGGCGGCCCATAGCCGCACGCGGATCTTGTCTTATGCGCTGAAGGTGCTGCCCCGGCAGCATTTCATCAATTGGCAGCAGGACCCGCAGGGCAATTACCTGGCGCGGTTGGTGTTTCCGGAAAAGACCGATGAACTGCGTATCGAAGTCGATCTGGTCGCCGAGCTGGCAGTGTTCAATCCGTTCGATTTTTTCCTCGAACCCTACGCCGAGACAATCCCTTTCAATTACGCCGCCGATGAACAGCGCGAGCTGGCGCCGTATCTGGAAACCTTGCCGCTGACGCCGAAATTCGCCGCCTACCTGGCGGGTATTGACCGCGCGCCATTGCCGGCGGTGGACTTCCTGGTCGGCCTCAATCAACGTCTGGCCGCCGATATCGGTTACCTGATCCGCATGGAACCGGGCGTGCAAACCCCGGAAGTCACCTTGGAGAACGCCTCCGGCTCCTGCCGTGATTCGGCTTGGTTGCTGGTGCAACTGCTGCGTCACCTGGGACTGGCGGCACGGTTTGTCTCCGGCTACCTGATCCAGCTGACGGCCGATGTCAAAGCGCTCGACGGCCCTTCCGGCACCGACGTGGACTTCACCGACCTGCACGCCTGGTGTGAGGTGTATCTCCCCGGCGCCGGCTGGATTGGTCTGGATGCCACCTCCGGTCTCTTCGCTGGTGAAGGACATATCCCGTTGGCCTGTAGCCCCGATCCTTCCTCGGCAGCCCCGATCAGCGGTTTGGTGGAGCCTTGCGACTGTGAGTTCGTCCATGAAATGTCGGTGGAACGGATTTGGGAGGCGCCACGTGTCACCAAGCCTTATACCGAGGAACAATGGCTCGCGATCCAGGCTCTGGGTCGGCAGATCGATGGCGACCTGCTCAAGCATGACGTCCGCCTGACCATGGGCGGCGAGCCGACCTTTGTCTCGATCGACGACCCCGATGGCGCCGAGTGGAATACCGCCGCGCTGGGCCCGGACAAGCGTCGCCTGTCGGCCGAGCTGTTCCAGCGTATGCGCAAACACTACGCGCCGCAGGGCCTGGTGCATTTCGGCCAGGGCAAGTGGTACCCCGGCGAGCAACTGCCGCGCTGGTCTCTCAATTGCTACTGGCGCCGCGACGGTGTGCCGATCTGGCACAACAGTGCGCTGATCGCCGATGAGCAGCAGGACTACGGTGCCGACGGCGTGTTGGCCGGCCGCTTCCTGACCAGCCTCGCCGAACGCCTGAAGCTGCCGGCGCGGTTTGTGTTTCCGGCCTTCGAGGACAACTTCTACTACCTGTGGCGCGAAGGCGCATTGCCACAAAATGTCACCGCCGAGGATCCGCGACTGAGCGACGATCTGGAGCGCGAACGCTTGCGCAAGGTGTTCAGTCAGGGCCTGGATAAAATCATCGGTCAGGTGCTGCCGCTGGCGCGCACGGCGGCCAATGATCGCTGGCAGAGTGGGCGCTGGTACCTGCGCGACAGTCACTGCCGGCTGGTGCCAGGGGATTCGCCGTTGGGCTACCGCTTGCCGCTGGCATCGCAACCGTGGGTGACGGCGGCGGAGTATCCCTTTGTCCACCCGACGGAGCCGAATCAGGACCATCCGCAATTGCCGTCCACCGCGCAACTGCAAAGCCACGGCGAACCGGCACTGAGCGAAGATCGCGTGCCGAAAGTCGACGAGTCCGCCGATTGGCTGACGCGCACCGCGCTCTGCGCCGAAGCCCGGGAAGGGCGCCTGTACCTGTTTATGCCGCCTCTGGAGCGTGTCGAGGATTACCTGGAGTTGGTCGCGGCCATTGAAGCCACCGCCGAAGAACTGCGTTGCCCGGTACTGCTGGAAGGCTATGAGCCACCGGCCGACACGCGCCTGAGCAACTTCCGGGTGACGCCTGACCCGGGCGTGATCGAGGTCAATGTACAGCCGTCCGCCACCTGGGACGAGTTGGTGGAGCGCACCGAGTTTCTCTACGAAGAGGCCCGGCAGACCCGCCTCACCAGCGAAAAATTCATGATCGACGGCCGCCACACGGGGACCGGTGGCGGTAACCACTTTGTGTTGGGCGGCGCGACACCCAAGGACTCCCCGTTTCTGCGTCGCCCTGACCTGCTGCGCAGTCTGATCAGCTATTGGCATAACCATCCGTCCTTGTCGTACCTGTTTTCCGGCCTGTTTATCGGCCCCACCTCCCAAGCTCCGCGGGTCGACGAAGCCCGTAATGATGCGCTGTATGAGCTGGAAATCGCGTTTGCACAAATGCCCGCGCCGGGCGAAGAGTGCCCGCCGTGGCTCGTCGACCGGCTGCTGCGAAACCTGTTGATCGACGTCACGGGTAACACCCACCGCGCCGAGTTCTGTATCGACAAGCTGTATTCGCCGGATGGCGCCAGCGGACGCTTGGGCCTGCTGGAACTGCGTGCCTTTGAGATGCCGCCCCACGCCCGTATGAGTCTGGCGCAACAGCTGCTGCTGCGGGCGCTGGTGGCGCGGTTCTGGCGGGAGCCCTATACGCCGCCGAAACTGGCACGCTGGGGCACCGAGCTGCACGATCGCTTCCTGTTGCCGCACTTTATCGAGCAGGACTTCGCTGACGTGATCGTCGAACTGAACGCCGCGGGGTACCCGTTGCGGGCCGAATGGTTTGCCGCGCACCTGGAGTTCCGTTTTCCCAAGGTCGGCGACTATGCCGTCAGCGGTATCGAACTTGAGCTGCGCCAGGCCCTGGAACCCTGGCATGTGTTGGGGGAAGAGGGCGCGGTCGGCGGCACGGTGCGCTATGTGGATTCATCCCTGGAACGTTTGCAGGTGAAGTTGAGCGGACTGCCGCCGCACCGCTATCTGCTGACCTGCAATGGCATTCCTGTGCCGCTGCAGCCAACCGGGCGAGTCGGCGAGTTTGTCGCCGGTGTGCGTTATCGCGCCTGGCAGCCGGCCAACTGCCTGCAACCGACCATTGCGGTGCACGCGCCATTGGTATTTGACCTGTTGGATACTTGGATGCAGCGTTCGTTGGGTGGTTGCCAATATCATGTCGCCCATCCAGGCGGGCGCAACTATGACAGCTTGCCGGTGAACGCCAACGAAGCTGAAAGTCGGCGCTTGGCGCGGTTTTTCCGTTTGGGACACAGCCCTGGAACATTGGCGGTGCCGACGCTGGTGATCAACGATGAGTTACCGATGACCCTGGATTTACGGCGTTTCCCCAATAAAAAAGACTAACCGGGGGAGCAGGCTTTTGTGGCGGGCGGGCTCGCCACAGTTGCGTAGTGCCGATTAGATTTGCAGTGTTTGTAGGTTAATCTGAGCCCCCTTGCCTCTGCCGAGCGTTCCATGTCCGACTTGCTCGACCGTTACCCGCTGACCGCGGGCACCTATCACGAACTGCTGGATGAGCACGGCGCGGTCCGTGCCCATTGGCAGCGCTTGCTCGATCATCTGCAACGCAGCACATCCGCGCAGCTGGCCCAGCGCCAGGCGCTGCTGAGCCGGCAGATCCAGGAAAATGGCGTGACCTACAACGTCTACGCCGATCCCAAGGGCGCTGACCGCCCGTGGGAGCTGGACCTGTTACCTCACGTGCTGGCTGCGGATGAGTGGCGGCACTTGTCGGCCGGCATCGCCCAGCGCGCGCGCCTGCTGAATGCGCTGCTGGCCGATCTCTATGGCCCGCAACGCTTGATCGCCGAGGGATTGCTGCCGGCGGAGCTGGTGTTCGGGCATAACAATTTCCTGTGGCCATGCCAGGGCATCGCGCCGCCCGCGAGTACGTTCATGCACCTGTACGCGGTGGATCTGGCGCGTACGCCGGATGGCCGCTGGTGGGTCACGGCGGATCGTACCCAGGCGCCGTCCGGCGCCGGTTATGCACTGGAAAACCGCACGATTGTGTCCCGTGCGTTTCCTGATCTGTACCGCGACTTGCAGGTGCAGCACCTCACCGGGTTCTTTCGCACGCTCCAGGAAACCCTGGCCCGCCAGGCGCCCAGCGACAACCAGCCGCCGCTGATCGTGCTGTTGACCCCGGGCCGCTTTAACGAAAGCTACTTCGAGCACCTGTATCTCGCTCGCCAGCTCGGTTACCCGCTGGTGGAAGGCGGCGACCTCACCGTGCGCGATGCCACGGTGTACCTGAAGACCCTCAGCGGCCTGCGCCGGGTGCACGCGATCATGCGACGCCTGGACGACGACTTCTGCGACCCTCTGGAACTGCGCACCGACTCGGCGCTTGGCGTGCCGGGTCTGCTGGACGCCGTGCGGCAGGGCAATGTGCTGGTGGCAAATGCCCTGGGCAGTGGCGTGCTGGAGTCGCCTGGCCTGTTGGGGTTCTTGCCGAAGATCAACGAGTTTTTGTTTGGCGAGGCATTGATCCTGCCGTCCATCGCCACCTGGTGGTGCGGCGAAGCGCCAGTGCTCGCCGAAGCCCTGGAGAAACTGCCGCAGTTGTTGATCAAGCCGGCGTTCCCTTCGCAGAGCTTCAGCCCGGTGTTTGGGCGCGACTTGAATCAGGCACAGCGTGAGGCTTTGGCTGAGCGTATGCGCGCACGACCGTATGCGTATGTCGCCCAGGAACTGGCGCAGTTGTCCCAGGCGCCGGTCTGGCAGACCGCCGAAGCTCAGTTGCAACATCGTGCCATCGGCATGCGTATGTATGCCGTTGCCAGTGGCGACGGATATCGCGTGCTGCCAGGCGGCCTGACGCGGGTGGCCGCCGAGGCCGATGCCGAAGTGGTGGCGATGCAGCGCGGTGGCGCCAGCAAGGACACCTGGGTGCTTGGCGAGCGTGCCGCCAGTGGCGAACATTGGCGCGCACAGCGCACGATTGGTACCCATGACCTGGTGCGGCGCGATCCATATCTGCCGTCGCGGGTGGTGGAAAACCTGTTCTGGTTCGGTCGTTATTGCGAGCGCTGCGATAACAGTGCGCGCTGGCTGCGAATCGTCCTGGCCCGTTATGTCGACGGTGACGATCCGCAAGCGCTGCAAGCGGCGGTGGAGCTGGGTGAAAGTTTGCGTCTGTTGCCGGAGGAGGGCACGTTGCCCGAGCGGCTACAGGCGGCCTTGCTCGGTGATGACTGGCCGTCGAGCCTGCGGGCCAATCTGCAGCGTCTGCAATGGGCGGCTTCCCAGGTGCGGGGCAAGTTGTCGCGGGAAAACTGGCAGGCCCTGGTGGAGCTTCAGCGTGAAGCCCTGGAGCTGGAAAACCAGGCGCCGGACTTCGGCGAGTTGCTGGATTTTCTTAATCGGCTGGTGATGTCACTCGCGGCGCTGTCCGGGTTTGCCCTGGATGATATGACCCGTGATGAAGGCTGGCGCTTTTTGATGATGGGGCGGCGTATCGAGCGCCTGCAATTTCTCAGCAGCAGCCTCGCGGCCTTTCTGCGCGGGGTCACGGTGTTCGATCAAGCGGGGTTGGAGTGGTTGCTGGAGCTGGGTAACAGCAGCATCACCTACCGTTCCCGCTACCTTGCGGTGCCGCAATTGATACCGGTGCTGGACTTGTTGCTGCTGGATGAGCAGAACCCTCATGCCGTGTTGTTCCAACTGAAACTGGTGAGCCGTACCTTGCGTCGCCTCAATGATGACTTCGGCGTGCCACGGGAGACCGGGCTGGCGCCATTGGTCGAACGCCTGGCGCGTTTTGACCTGAGTTGCCTGGAAAACCCGTTGTTCGGTGAAGGCAGCGTGCGGGCGGCCCTGGATGGTCTGGCGCAGCTGCTGCAAGCCGTCGCTGATGAGAGCGGGCAGGTCTCGGACCGCCTGGCCTTGCGCCATTTTGCCCATGTGGATGATGTCAGCCAGCAAACGGTGTCGGTGTGATGAGCGCTCGCTACCAGATTTTTCACGACACTCACTACCATTACGACAGCCCTGTATCGCTGGCCCAGCAGCTGGCGCATTTATGGCCGCGCCCGTGTGTCTGGCAACGTTGCAGTTCCCGGCAACTGCAGATCAGTCCGGAGCCGACGGCGCGTCGGGATGAGTTGGATGTGTTCGGCAACCCGATCACCCGGCTGGCGTTCGAGCGGCCCCATGATGAACTGCTGGTCAATGCCGGACTGACCGTGGAAGTGCTGGCGCGGCCGGTGCTGGATTTTTCCCAGTCGCCTGCCTGGGATCAGACCCGCGAGCGCCTGACCTACAGCAGTCAGCCGTTGTCGGTGCAGGTCATCGAAGCGTGCCGCTATCGCTTTGAATCGCCCTACGTGCACCTGAAGAAAAACTTCATCGAGTTTTCCGCAAGCTGTTTTCCGCCGGGGCGACCGCTGTTGCGGGGCGTGCAGGCGCTGATGGAAAAGATTTTCAACGAGTTCACCTTCGATGCCGACGCCACGCAGGTTGCCACGCCGCTGGTGGAAGTACTGGAGCGGCGGCGCGGCGTATGCCAGGACTTCGCCCACCTGATGCTCGCGTGCGTGCGCTCACGGGGTCTGGCGGCGCGCTATGTCAGCGGTTATCTGCTGACCCAGCCCCCGCCCGGCCAACCTCGGCTGATTGGCGCCGATGCGTCCCATGCCTGGGTCTCGGTGTTTTGTCCGGTGCTGGGTTGGGTGGATTTTGATCCGACCAACAATGTGCAGCCGGCACTCGAGCACATCACCCTGGCGTGGGGCCGGGATTTTTCCGATGTGTCGCCGTTGCGTGGAGTGATTCTGGGAGGCGGGAACCACGACCCGGAAGTCCGGGTGACAGTGATGCCGCTGGAGTGAGGGGCACGGAACGCCTGGAAGACTGCGTTCCGTAGATACCGCCTTGAACGTGGCCGGGCAAGCTCACAGGGTGCTCCCGTAGCCGCTGTCGTGCGTTTGCGACGTACCTGACACACCGTTCTATCCGGTTTTGCGACGGCTTCGCAGCCGTACGCGGCCTCGCCGGGGCTCGACCGCTGCTACGTAATATCGGTTCAGGCTTCGGAGGCCGGGTCTTTCGGTGTCTCGGCGTCGTCAGTCGCCACTTCACCTTCAGCATCCGGGTTCGATGCAGCCGCTTCTTCATCTGCAGCCGCTTTCTTGCGTTGCAGCTTTTCCTCTTTCTTCTGTTCCTTGGCCAAGTCTCTCTGACGTTTGGCGAAGGAGTAATTAGGTTTTGCCATGGGCGATCCTCTGGGGTCGAAGGTGAGGTTGAGCGGTGGGTATTCTGCCTTTAAACGCGCCCGAAGGGTTAATCGGGTTTTCAAAGTTTCGCCCCATGGATTAAACGTTAGTCGACATGGAACGTTTCGTAAGTACCGCTCGCACCACAGGCGTAGGCGGCAAGCAAGCTGCGGAACAGGCTATTGAGGTGCATGGCTCGAACTCCGGAGGGGGGAATGAGTCGATCCTAAACGGGTGATGGCATTTTGGCTGGTTGATTCTATCGATCAGTCTGATAGCCTAAAGTTGTATACAATCTGTTGATTCAGGTCATGGAACCATCGGCCTGCCTCAGGCACCCTTGTCGCACTATGCGTTTTCTAACACTGCCTTGGAGATCCACATGTTTGCCAAAATCGTTGCTGTTTCCCTGCTGACATTGGCCAGCGGCCAGTTGCTCGCTGCAGAGTGCAAGGTCACCGTCGACTCCACTGATCAGATGTCCTTCAACACCAAGGCCATTGAAATCGACAAGAGCTGCAAGACGTTCACCGTTGAGCTGACTCACTCCGGCAACCTGCCGAAAAACGTCATGGGCCATAACTGGGTGCTGAGCAAAGAAGCCGACATGCAGCCGATCGCGACGGATGGCATGGCCGCCGGCATCGACAAGGATTATCTGAAAGAAGGTGATGCCCGCATCATCGCCCATACCAAGCTTATCGGTGCGAAGGAAAAAGACTCGGTCACCTTCGACGTGTCGAAACTCTCGGCTGACGAGAAATACGGCTTTTTCTGCTCGTTCCCGGGCCACATCTCGATGATGAAAGGCACTGTGACCCTGAAGTAAGACCGCGTTAGCGTTCTTCGCGAGCAAGCCCGCTCCCACACTTGACCGAGTTCCAACATGAGAATGCGGTCGAATGTGGGAGCGGGCTTGCTCGCGAAAGCGGTCTGGCAATCAACACCAAACTACCGGTCCCGCCTCACGGGGCAAACGGCATTACCCGCTTGTGCTCGGTCTTGCGGTAAGTCTCGCAGATGATCTTGAACGCCTCCTCAGGCACGGTCTCGCCGTGCAGGAACGCATCGATCTCGGCATAGGTCACGCCATGGGAAGCCTCGTCCGGCTTGCCCGGCGACAGGTCTTCCAGGTCGGCCGTCGGGACTTTCTCCACCAGCGATTCCGGCGCGCCAAAATGTCGCGCAATCGCCCGCACCTGGTGTTTCACCAGCCCGCTCAGCGGTGCCAGGTCACATGCACCATCACCGAACTTGGTGAAAAAGCCCATCACCGCTTCCGCCGCATGGTCGGTACCGATCACCAGGCCGCCGGTTGCACCGGCGATGGTGTACTGCGCCACCATGCGCATCCGCGCCTTGGTATTGCCCAGTACGAAATCCCGGGAGACGGCGTGCTTGCCCTCGAACGCGACGACTTCAGCGGCCAGGGCCTTGACCGCCGGGGCGATGTTCACCGTGTGGCGCTCGTCGGGCGCGATAAGGTCTACCGAAGCCTGGGCGTCATGTTCGTCGAACTGGGTGTCGTAAGGCAGCCGCACGGCAATAAAACGGTACGCCTGGTCGCCGGTTTTCGCGCGTAGTTCTTTCATCGCGCGCTGGGCCAGCAGACCGGCCGTCAGGGAGTCGACGCCACCGCTGATGCCCAGTACCAAGGTCTTGAGCCCTGAGTTGAGCAGGCAGTCCTGGATAAAGGTAATCCGCCGGGCAACTTCCGCCTCAAGGGCGGCAGGGTCTTTGAACGGCGGCTGGACCTTGAGCTGTTCAGCAATTTCACGCTGTACGGCTTGCATGATTCACTCCTCGCTGGAAATGGCAGGGACTTTAAAAACGTGGCGCAGATAGGCGACGAAGTTGGGATCCGTGCAATGGGTCTTACCCGCTTCATCGGAAATCTTCGCCACGGGCTGGCCATTGCAGGCCGTCATTTTAAGCACGATGCTCATCGGTTCCACACCTGGAATATCACAGGTCAGGTTGGTGCCGATGCCAAAGCTGACATTAATCCGACCGCGCAGCGCCCGGAAAATCTCCAGCGACTTGGGCAGCGTCAGGCTGTCGGAGAACACCAGGGTCTTGCTCATCGGCTCGATCCCCAGCTTGTGATAGTGGGCAATGGCCTTCTCGGCCCACTGCACCGGATCACCGGAATCGTGGCGCAGGCCGTCGAACAGCTTGGCGAAATACAGATCGAAATCGCCGAGGAACGCGTCGGTGGTGATGCAATCAGTCAAGGCAATCCCCAACAGACCCCGGTATTCGCGGACCCAGCAGTCGAGGGCGGCGATCTGGCTGTCAATCAGGCGGGGCCCCAGTTGCTGATGCGCCATGATCCATTCGTGGGCCATGGTGCCCAGTGGCTTCATGTCCAGCTCGCGGGCCAGATGCACGTTGCTGGTGCCGACAAAACGGCCGGGGAAGTCGTGCTTGAGGACATTCACCACTTCCTCCTGCACGCGGTAAGAGAAGCGCCGCCGAGTGCCAAAGTCCGCCACCTGCAACTCCGACAATTCATCACGGCTGGCGTTGGCGGTCAGCCAGTCGAACTTGCGATAAAGCTGTTCGCGGGCCTGTTCAAGGA
The DNA here is from genome assembly GCF_059758795.1 of Pseudomonas sp. GQ91. Classification (NCBI taxonomy): domain Bacteria; kingdom Pseudomonadati; phylum Pseudomonadota; class Gammaproteobacteria; order Pseudomonadales; family Pseudomonadaceae; genus Pseudomonas; species Pseudomonas sp. GQ91. Next base: position 125,830 of record NZ_JCAXED010000005.1, on the reverse strand, counting down.
TGATGGTCTGGTAGCGATAGCGGTTGCGCACTTCGCTGACGATGGCCAGCAACGGCACTTCAAACAAAATCACATGCAGCCACGGCCCGCGCAGGCGGATAAACAACTCGCCGTTTTCGATGCCGGTCTGCACATAGCGCAAGTTGAAACGAAACAGGCCGAGGAAGCGCAAGAAGTCCGGTTTCATGAAGCTGATGCGCTCCAGGAACCCCAGTTGATCGGGGCTCAGGCTCAACTCGGCGAGGCGCTCGATCTGGTAACGAATCTCCGCCAGGTAAGGCCGCAGATCTTCGCTGTTACGGCAGCGGAACTCCCATTCAACTTCCACGTTGGGGTAGTTGTGCAGCACCGCCTGCATCATGGTCAACTTGTAGAAGTCGGTGTCGAGCAGGTTCTGCACGATGCGATCGGCAAACACACTCTCGCTCATAGCGGGAATCTCCAGACGGGTCGGCGAAGGGCGCCGGCCTTGTACGGGCAATTGAAGGATGGTGCTAGTGGCGCATAGACAAGTGCCGTTAGGCCAGCGATTTTTTGGCTATGCGCTTCGCGGTGTTCTCGTGGTGTGGGTATGGGCGTGGTTTTAGGGGTTGGGTTTTACTCCAGATCCCTGGACCTGCTCCAGCATCCAGCGCACAAAGTCCCGCACCTTGGGCACTTCCGCCGAATGCTCGGGATACGCCAGGTAATAGGCATCCTGGCTGGGCATGGCATGCTGCCAGGGGATGACCAGCTTGCCATCGGCCAATTCCTCTTCCACCAGGAACCTGGGCAACAGCGCCACGCCACAGCCCACCTGGGCAGCACGGATGCACATGTAAAAGGTGTCGAAACGCGGCCCGTGGTAGCTGTGTTCGGTCTGGTAACCCTGGCTGGCGAACCAGTCGTGCCAGCCCTGGGGGCGCGAGGCATTTTGCAGCAGTACCAGATCGCTCAATTGCGTGGGATCGCTGAAGGGGATGGCCGGCAGGCTGTCGGGCGCGCAGACCGGTATCAGCTCTTCGCTGAACAACTCGAGACTTTCGGTGCCAGGGCGTGAACCGGCACCGAAGTAAAACGCCAGGTCGGCCTTGCCTTGCAGCAGTTCGTCGGGCGCCTGTTCGTTACACAGGTCCAGGTGAATCTGCGGGTGTCGCAGGCGCCAACCCTTGAGCCGTGGCACCAGCCAGCGCGCGCCGAAGGTATAGGGCGTGGATACCCGCAGTACTTCGGTCTCGCCACCGTAAGAACGCAGGTAGTGGGTCGACATCTCCACTTGCGTGAGGATTTTGCGCACTTCCACCAAATACAGATCGCCCGCCGGCGTCATCTGCAGGCGACGCCGCACCCGACGGAACAGCAGGTGTTGCAGCAGTTCTTCCAGCTGCGCGACCTGTTTGCTGACCGCGCTTTGGGTGAGGTTCAACTCTTCGGCGGCCCGGGTGAAGCTCAGGTGACGGGTCACGGCCTCGAAACATTGCAGGGCGGTGATCGAGGGCAAATGTCTTTTATTCAGCACGGCACGTCTCTTTTTGTTCTTTGCATGAATAAACGGAATGATATCTCGCCTAATCGTCGTTTGTTGACAAGTCTTGGGCCAGCTACAAATAAGCGCTGGATAGCCGCGCTGGTTGGCGGCGCAATTATTTGTTGCAGATTGAAGGAGTGACCCATGGTTGCCGCATTGCTTGATCGTCTTGGTGTAGAGCCAGCCCTGTATCAGTCGGGTAAGCAGCCCGTGCATTCGCCCATTGACGGCAGTCGGATTGCCAGCGTGCACTGGGAAGGCGCGGCCGAGGTCGAGCAGCAGGTCAGTCGCGCAGAGCATGCTTTCGAGGCCTGGCGCAACGTGCCGGCGCCGCGTCGCGGTGAGCTGGTGCGTCAGTTCGGCGACCTGTTGCGTGAGTACAAGGCGGACCTGGGCGAGCTGGTTTCGTGGGAAGCCGGCAAGATCACCCAGGAAGGCCTGGGTGAAGTGCAGGAAATGATCGACATCTGCGACTTTGCCGTGGGCCTGTCGCGTCAGTTGTACGGCTTGACCATCGCCTCCGAGCGGCCCGGCCATCACATGCGGGAGACCTGGCACCCGCTGGGCGTGGTCGGCGTGATCAGTGCCTTCAACTTTCCGGTGGCTGTGTGGGCGTGGAACACCGCGCTGGCGCTGGTGTGTGGCAATGCGGTGATCTGGAAACCCTCCGAAAAGACCCCGCTGACCGCCCTGGCCTGCCAGGCGCTGTTCGAGCGGGCGTTGAAAGGTTTCAGTGATGCCCCGCAGTACTTGAGCCAAGTGATTATCGGCGGCCGCGATGCCGGCGCCGCCCTGGTGGATGATCCGCGTGTGGCGCTGATCAGCGCCACCGGCAGTACCCGCATGGGCCGCGAAGTGGCGCCGAAGGTGGCCGCGCGTTTTGCCCGCAGCATTCTGGAACTGGGTGGCAACAACGCGATGATCCTGGGCCCGAGCGCCGACCTGGACATGGCTGTGCGCGCCATTCTGTTCAGCGCTGTCGGTACCGCCGGCCAGCGTTGTACCACCTTGCGCCGGCTGATCGCCCATGAATCGGTAAAAGAAGAGATCGTCACCCGCCTCAAGGCTGCATATTCCAAGGTGCGTATTGGTCATCCGCTGGAAGGCAACCTGGTCGGTCCGCTGATCGACAAACACAGTTTCGACAACATGCAGGATGCATTGGAACAAGCCTTGAGCGAAGGCGGCAAGGTGTTTGGCGGCACGCGCCAGTTGCAGGATAAATTCCCCGACGCCTACTACGTCGCGCCGGCGATTGTGGAAATGCCTGAGCAAAGTGAAGTGGTGCGCAGCGAAACCTTCGCGCCGATCCTGTATGTGATCGGCTACAGCGATTTTGCCGAAGCCCTGCGCCTGAATAACGCGGTGCCCCAGGGGCTGTCCTCCTGCATTTTCACCACCGACGTGCGCGAAGCCGAGCAATTCATGTCCGCGGTGGGCAGTGACTGCGGGATCGCCAACGTCAACATCGGCCCGAGCGGCGCCGAAATTGGCGGTGCGTTTGGCGGCGAGAAAGAAACCGGTGGCGGTCGTGAGTCGGGTTCGGATGCCTGGCGCGGCTACATGCGCCGGCAGACCAATACGGTGAACTACTCGCTGGAGTTGCCGCTGGCTCAGGGCATCACTTTCGACTGAATACCTGTCCAAATGCGCTCAAAAATGTGGGAGCGGGCTTGCTCGCGAAAGCGGTGTGTCAGTCAACGGATATACAACTGATCCACCGCATTCGCGAGCAAGCCCGCTCCCCCACTTGATTGCATTTGCACAGCAAAATTGTTGTTTGTTAGGTCTCATCGGAGTCTGGCAATGGCACTGCGCGAAGCGTGTTTATGGGAACAACTGACCCCCGGCCGGCCGGATCACGCCGCGCTCAAGGGCGAGGTCAAGGTGGATGTCTGCGTGATCGGCGCCGGTATCACCGGGTTGTCGGCGGCCATCCATTTGCTGGAGCAAGGTAAGAGTGTCGCCGTGCTGGAGGCCCATCGCACCGGGCACGGCGGCTCGGGGCGCAATGTCGGGTTGGTCAACGCCGGGATGTGGATCCCACCGGACGAGATCGAGGCCGGTTTTGGCGAAGCGGTGGGCAGTCAACTCAATCGCATGCTCGGCGCTGCACCTTCTCTGGTATTCAGCCTGATCGACAAATACCACATCGACTGCCAACTGCGGCGCGAGGGCACTTTGCACATGGCGCACAACGCCCGTGGCGAAGCGGACCTGCGCAGTCGCGAAGAACAATGGAAACGGCGGGGCGCACCGGTGGAGCTATTGACCGGCTCGGCCTGCGAGCAGGCCACCGGCACCAAAAAGATCGCCGCCGCCCTGCTGGATCGGCGCGCCGGTACCCTTAACCCGATGGCCTACACCAGCGGTCTGGCGAGTGCGGCCATCGGCCTTGGAGGGCAGTTGTTCGAGCGTTCCCCCGTGGTTCGGCTGGAGCGCCAGGGTTCGCGCTGGTCGGTGCAGACTGCCCAGGGCGCGGTGCATGCCGGGCAAGTGGTGATTGCTTCCAACGCCTACACCGAGGGCGAGTGGACAGCGCTGCGCCGCAACTTTTTTCCCGGGTATTACTATCAAGTGGCATCCACGCCGCTCACCGATGACGCTGCGCAACAGATTCTGCCGGGCGGGCAGGGTTCATGGGATACGCGACAGGTACTCAGCAGTATTCGCCGCGATGCGGATGGCAGGTTGTTACTCGGCAGCCTGGGCAACGGCAACCAGAAGCCGGCCTGGTTCCTCAAGGCCTGGGCCGACCGGGTGCAGCAGCACTATTTCCCGTTTCTGAAAGCGGTGGACTGGGAATGCACCTGGACGGGCTGTATCGCATTCACGCCGGACCATCTGATGCGGCTTTTCGAGCCGGCGCCCGGCCTGGTGGCCGTCACGGGGTACAACGGGCGCGGCGTGACCACCGGCAGTGTGGTGGGCAAGGCCTTCGCCGACTATTTGTGTCACCAGAATCCCCAGGCTTTGCCGATTCCTTTCGCGCCGATGCAACCGTTGGCTGGCGCGGGCTTGCGCAGCTGTTTGTATGAGGCGGGTTTTTCGCTGTATCACGCGGGCCAATGCCTGCGAATTGTCATCTGATCAACGCAATAGCAGGCAGAAGCCGGCAGTTTCTTAGCCGGCTATTCATCTGTATTGGTGCGAGTCGTAGCAACGCCGCACTGTAAATGTGCAGTTCCGTTACGCGCGTTGTTACATAAGCTTGGCCAGTCGATTGATGGCTGCCTGATATCGATCATCGGCCAGGTGCTACTTTTTTTGCTGGAGGGTTGCACCTTTACGAGATAGACGGTTGCACGACCCGCGAAAAGGCGCCGAAACCCCTGTAATAACAATGACACCGTGTCTTTTTCAATAATAAAAACCCACTGGCACGCCCCTTGCTCTCAGCTTTTACGTGAAGGTTTCAAGTGAAAGTTTGAAGTGAAATTGCAGTGCCCATAAACAAAAAACTCGGAGCACCACCTCATGTCCCAGACGTTTTACAAGAAAGGCTTCCTGGCCCTCGCAGTGGCAGCTGCACTGGGTGTGTCTACGTTTGTTCAAGCTGATGTGAAGATTGGCGTAGCGGGGCCGATGACCGGCGCCAACGCGGCATTTGGTGATCAGTACATGAAAGGTGCCCAAGCGGCGGCCGATGCGATTAACAAGGCGGGCGGGATCAACGGTGAGAAGATTGCACTGGTGGCCGGCGACGATGCGTGCGAGCCCAAACAGGCGGTGGCCGTCGCCAACCGCCTGGTCGACCAGGAAAAGGTGATCGGCGTGGTCGGGCATTTCTGCTCGTCAAATACCATTCCTGCCTCCGAGATCTACGACGACGCGGGCATCATCGCTATCACTCCCGGCTCTACCAACCCGCAAGTGACCGAGCGCGGCATGGGCGCCATGTTCCGTATGTGCGGACGTGATGACCAGCAAGGCATTGTCGCCGGTGACTACATCGTCGATGTGCTCAAAGGCAAGAAAGTCGCGGTCATCAACGACAAGGACACCTACGGCAAGGGGCTGGCGGATGCCACCACTGCCCAGTTGATCAAACGCGGCGTGAAACCGGTGCTGGAGGAAGGCCTGACCCGGGGCGAAAAAGACTTCAGCGCACTGGTCACCAAGATCCGCTCCCTGGGGGCCGACGTCGTGTACTTCGGTGGCCTGCACCCGGAAGCCGGTCCTCTGGTTCGCCAACTGCGTGAAGCAGGCCTCAAGGACGTCAAGTTCATGTCCGATGACGGCATCGTGACCGACGAACTGGTGACTACCGCCGGTGGGGCGCAATACGTCGATGGTGTCTACATGACCTTCGGCGCCGACCCGCGCAAGCTGCCCGACAGCAAGGCGGTGGTGGACGAATTCCGCAAATCCGGCTACGAGCCCGAGGGCTACACCCTGTACGCCTACGCCTCGCTCCAGGCCCTGGCCGCCGGCTTCAATGGGGCCAAATCCAACAAGGGCGAAGATGCAGCCGAGTGGCTGAAGGCCAACCCGGTGCAAACCGTGATGGGCGAGAAGACCTGGGACGCCAAGGGCGACCTGAAAGTCTCCGACTATGTGGTTTACCAGTGGGACAAGGACGGCAAATACCACCAGTTGGAAAAGCAGAAGTAAGGCTGAGCGCCACAGACCCAATGTGGGAGCGGGCTTGCTCGCGATGGCGGTACATCAGTCAACACATGTATTGGCTGACACGCTGCCATCGCGAGCAAGCCCGCACCCACCGGGGGATGGTGTTGTGATGAATATCTGTTTTTTCCTCCCAGAAGAGTCGCGCGCCGTCAGGCGTGCAGGCTCTCACCGCGTGAGATTGCGTTATGGATGGTATTTTCCTGCAGCAACTGGTCAACGGGCTGACCCTCGGGTCGGTCTATGGCCTGATCGCCATCGGCTACACAATGGTCTATGGCATCATTGGCATGATCAACTTCGCCCACGGCGAGGTTTATATGATTTCCGCCTACCTCGCGGCGATCAGTCTGGCATTGCTGGCTTACTTCGGCCTCGAATCCTTCCCGCTGCTCATTCTCGGCACCTTGATATTCACCGTTGTCGTCACGGGCGTTTACGGGTGGGTCATTGAACGTGTCGCCTATAAACCGCTGCGTAACTCCACGCGGCTGGCGCCGTTGATCAGCGCCATCGGCATCTCGCTGATCCTGCAGAACTACGCACAGATCGCCCAGGGCGCCAAGCAGCAAGGCATCCCGACCTTGTTGGCGGGGGGCTGGCGCGTGGATATTGGTACCGGCTTCGTGCAGTTGACCTACACCAAGGTATTTATCCTGATCGCGGCATTTGCCGGCATGGCGCTGCTGACCTACATCATCAAGTACACCAAGCTCGGCCGCATGTGCCGTGCGACCCAGCAAGATCGCAAGATGGCTTCGATCCTCGGGATCAATACCGACCGGGTGATTTCCTATGTGTTTGTCATCGGTGCGGCCATGGCGGCCCTGGCTGGTGTGTTGATCACCCTGAACTACGGCACGTTCGATTTCTACGCCGGCTTCATCATCGGCATCAAGGCGTTTACCGCAGCGGTACTCGGCGGCATCGGTTCCCTGCCTGGGGCGATGCTGGGCGGGATCATCCTCGGAATCTCTGAGTCGCTGTTCGCAGGGTTGATCAACTCTGACTACAAAGACGTGTTCAGTTTCTCCCTGCTGGTGGTGATTCTGATTTTCCGTCCCCAGGGCCTGCTTGGTCGCCCGCTCGTGGCGAAGGTGTAAACATGTCTGCTGCCAAATCTATCGATATCAAGAAAAGTGTGGTTGATGCGGTCCTGGCCGGGCTGATTTCACTGATCGTGTTCGGTCCCATCGTCGGCGTGGTGCTCGACGGCTACAGCTTCAACCTGGAGCCGTCCCGCGTGGCCTTGCTGGTGGCCATTGTCATGGCGGGGCGGCTGGCCATGAGCCTGTTCCTGCAAACCCCCAAGGGCATACGCGTGCTCCAGGGCTTCGAAAGCTCAAGCTCCGGCGTACATGTGCAGGCACCGGACTACAAATCACGGTTGCGCTGGATCATCCCGGCATTGATCGTGATCGCCATCGTGTTTCCGTTCTTCGCCAACAAGTACCTGCTGACCGTGGTGATTCTCGGCCTGATCTACGTATTGCTTGGCCTGGGCCTGAACATCGTGGTGGGGCTGGCCGGGTTGCTCGATCTGGGTTACGTGGCGTTCTATGCCATCGGCGCTTATGGCCTGGCGCTGGGTTATGAATACCTGGGCCTGGGCTTCTGGACAGTGCTGCCATTGGCGGCCATCGCAGCGGCGCTGGCGGGATGCATACTCGGGTTTCCGGTGTTGCGAATGCACGGCGACTACCTGGCGATCGTGACCCTGGGCTTTGGTGAAATCATCCGCCTGGTGCTCAATAACTGGTTGTCGTTTACCGGGGGGCCGAATGGCATGCCGGTGCCGGCGCCGACCTTTCTCGGCCTGGAGTTCGGGCGCAGGGCCAAGGATGGCGGGGTGCCGTTCCATGAGTTTTTCGGGATTGCCTATAACCCCAATGTGAAGTTCCTGTTTATCTACATCGTCTTGTTCCTCGTCGTGCTGCTGGTGCTGTACATCAAGCATCGCCTGACACGAATGCCGGTGGGTCGCGCCTGGGAAGCCTTGCGTGAGGATGAAATCGCCTGCCGTTCCATGGGCCTTAACCATGTACTGGTGAAACTCTCGGCATTCACGATCGGCGCCTCGACAGCCGGTCTGGCTGGGGTGTTTTTTGCCAGTTACCAAGGTTTCGTCAATCCGTCCTCGTTCACCTTCTTCGAGTCGGCGCTGATCCTTGCCATTGTCGTGTTAGGGGGCATGGGCTCGACCGTCGGCGTGGTGATTGCCGCTTTCGTGCTGACCGTGGCCCCGGAGCTGCTGCGCAGTTTCTCTGAGTACCGGGTGTTGCTGTTTGGGGTGTTGATGGTGGTGATGATGATCTGGCGACCGCGCGGCCTGATCCGCGTCAGCCGTACCGGGGTGACGCCACGCAAGGGTGTCTTTGTGAAAGGAGAGCCACGCCATGAGTAAGGACGTCGTGCTGCGCGTGGAGAAACTGATGATGCACTTCGGTGGCATCAAGGCCCTGAGCGACGTGAGCCTCAAGGTCGAACGCAACTCGATCTTTGCCCTGATCGGCCCCAACGGTGCAGGCAAGACCACCGTGTTCAACTGCCTGACCGGCTTCTACAAAGCCACTGGCGGCAAGATCGAACTGAATGTGCGGGGCAAGCAGACCAACGTCATTCAGTTGCTGGGCGAGCCGTTCAAGGCCACTGACTTTGTTTCGCCGAAAAGCTTTGTCAGCCGGGTGTTCTACAAGATGTTCGGCGGTACCCATCTGGTGAACCGTGCCGGGCTGGCGCGGACCTTCCAGAACATTCGCCTGTTCAAGGAAATGTCGGTGCTGGAAAACCTGCTGGTGGCCCAGCATATGTGGGTCAACCGCAGCCTGCTGGCGGGCATCCTCAACACCAAGGGCTACCAGAAAGCCGAAAGCGATGCCCTGGACCATGCCTTCTACTGGCTGGAAGTGGTGGACCTGGTGGACTGTGCCAATCGCTTGGCCGGTGAGTTGTCCTACGGCCAGCAACGGCGCCTGGAGATTGCCCGCGCCATGTGTACGCGACCGCAGATCATCTGCCTCGACGAACCGGCCGCCGGCCTCAACCCCCAGGAAACCGAAGCCCTCAGCGCGATGATTCGCCTGCTGCGCGACGAACACGACCTGACAGTGGTGCTGATCGAACACGACATGGGAATGGTGATGAGTATTTCCGATCACATCGTGGTGCTCGACCACGGCAACGTCATCGCCGAGGGTGGCCCGGAGGCAATCCGTAACGATCCGAAAGTGATCGCGGCATACCTGGGTGCTGATGAAGAGGAGTTGGCATGAGTAAACCTATCCTCGAAATCAAGGATCTGGACGTGTTCTACGGTCCGATCCAGGCCCTGAAAAAGGTCTCGCTGTACATCAATGAAGGGGAAACCGTCAGCCTGATCGGCTCCAACGGCGCGGGCAAATCCACCTTGCTGATGTCGATCTTCGGCCAGCCCCGGGCCGAGTCCGGGCAGATCATTTACAACGGCGTCGACATTACCCACAAGTCATCGCATTACATCGCCTCCCACGGCATCGCCCAATCCCCGGAGGGGCGCCGGGTATTCCCCGACATGACCGTCGAGGAAAACCTGCTGATGGGCACCATCCCCATTGGTGACCAGCACGCCAGCGAGGATATGCAGCGCATGTTCGAGCTGTTCCCGCGGCTCAAGGAGCGGCGTAACCAGCGGGCCATGACCATGTCCGGCGGCGAGCAGCAAATGCTTGCCATCGCCCGTGCGTTGATGAGTCGGCCCAAGCTGTTGCTGCTGGACGAGCCCAGCCTGGGCCTGGCCCCGATTGTGGTGAAGCAGATTTTCGCCACCTTGCGCGAGCTGGCCGCCACCGGGATGACCATCTTCCTGGTGGAACAGAACGCCAACCATGCGTTACGCCTGTCCGACCGGGCGTATGTGATGGTCAACGGCGATATTCGCCTGACGGGCACCGGCAAGGAACTGCTGGTGAATGAAGAGGTGCGTAACGCCTATCTCGGCGGGCACTGAATCATAATTCCAAGCGGCACGCTGGATCCATGTGGGAGCGGGCTTGCTCGCGATAGCGCTGTGTCAGTCGACCTCTTGATTGACTGATCCGGCGCTATCGCGAGCAAGCCCGCTCCCACATTATTTGGGGTCTCCACAAGTACGTCGGCAAATTGTGGAAAACAAATCCGCGCACCTGCCAAAGCGCGACATATAGCCGCCGCAAATCCCTGTTTTGTCACACAAATGACTTGTCCCCATCGGCTGTGGAACCGGCTGTGGGTAACGTGGGAGTATCTGGCTGCAGCCCAATGAAATCGCGGCCTGCAGTTTGATGGGTGTTTTTTGATCAGGGCTTTTTTGGTGACCGCCGCAAGGTTTTGTCAACCTGTTCATAGACACAGGTATATGACCGAAACATGTCTGCAAGGCCTGTGGATAAGTCTGTGACTAAACTCTGGAAAGACTTCCACAGAGGCCGGAATTAGTGGCTTGGCGAGAGGTTCCTGGTGCCTCGATGCGCCGTGGGGCTACATACGGCCAGGCCAAGGTCAAGCAAAAAACTTTTTGAATCGCGCTGAAAGCCTTGTACACAGCGGCCTTGAGGGTTTTGTACTTGCCCCCAAAGACTGTGGACGGGGCTGTGGATAACGTGCGCGCACAACGCTGCAAGGCCCGGTTTGTATGGGGTAGGCACGTTTGGTTAAAAAATGCACAGTACGCGTCTGGATCAGCTTCAAGGGGTGTGCGTATCAGTTGCCGCCGGCCCGGCGGCGGGGCATGCTGCTGGCTGTTTTTATCTCATCGGCTGTTTGAAGCCCCCGCAAGGAGAACACCATGTCCAATACGTTGTTTATCACCGGCGCGACCTCCGGTTTTGGCGAAGCCTGTGCCCGGCGTTTTGCCGAGGCCGGCTGGAAACTGGTGCTCACCGGCCGTCGCGAAGAACGTTTGAACGCCTTGTGCGCCGAGCTTTCGAAACAGACCGAGGTGCATGGGCTGGTGGTGGATGTGCGTGATCGCAAAGGCATGGAAGACGCCATTGCCAGCTTGCCAGCGTCCTTCAGCACGTTGCGCGGGCTGATCAACAACGCGGGCCTGGCGGTGGGCACCGATCCCGCGCCCAAGTGCAACCTCGATGATTGGGAAACCATGGTCGATACCAATATCAAAGGCTTGCTTACCACCACCCACCTGCTGCTGCCGCGCTTGATCGCGCATGGCCGTGGCGCCGGGATCATCAACCTGGGCTCGATCGCCGGCAACTATCCGTATCCGGGCAGCCACGTGTATGGCGGCTCCAAGGCCTTCGTCAAACAGTTCTCGCTGAACCTGCGCTGTGATCTGCAAGGCACCGGCGTGCGGGTGACCAACATCGAGCCGGGCCTGTGTGAAAGCGAGTTCTCGCTGGTGCGCTTCGGCGGTGATCAGGCGCGTTACGACGCCACTTATGCCGGCGCCGAGCCGATCCAGCCACAGGACATCGCCGACACCATCTTCTGGGTGCTGAACACCCCGGCGCATGTGAACATCAACCGCTTGGAACTGATGCCGGTGAGCCAGACCTGGGCCGGTTTTGCGATTGAGCGCGGCGCGAAAGCCTAGCGTCAGCCTCCTTTACCCTGTAGGGGCGAGCTCGCTCGCGAAAAACGCAAGGACGCCGCGTTCATCCAGGATGTCCGCGTTATCGTTGATGTTTTTCGCGAGCAAGCTTGCTCCTACCGTAAACAGTAATAAGTGACCAAGGTCATAGGCGGCAAATCGGCCAAAACACGACATAAGGTACACTGCGCTCCTGAAAACCCGCCGCACTCTGCGGTTTCAAGGTTTTGACAGGAGGATTTGTGAGTAACCGAGGTGAGCAGTCGCTGCTCAAACAATCGACCATCCTGATGTTCGCGGTCGCGATCGCCGGGATTGTCACGGGTGTGGTGTCTGGCGCCCAATCCATTTTATTCGATGGCTTTTTCTCGTTGATCGCAACCGCCATCAAGGTGCTGATGCTGATCACGGCCAAGCTGATTGCCAAGCAAAGCAACGAGCGTTTCCAGTTCGGCTACTGGCACCTGGAGCCCATGGTGCTGTTGATCGAGGGCAGTTTCCTGCTGTTGATTGCCATCTACGCGTTTCTCAACGGTGTGTTCGGCATTATCAATGGTGGTCGCGAAATCGAATTGGGCCTGGTGATTATCTATGCGGCGGTATTTACCGTGGTTGAATTTGCCTACTTCTTCTATGTGCGCTACCGCAATCGTACGCTGAAGTCATCGCTGATTCAGTTCGACAACATCAGTTGGCTGGTGGACGCGATGCTCTCGGTCGGCTTGCTGATCAGCTTTCTCGCCGCGCTGTTGCTCAAGTCCCAGGGCTATGGCGAGTGGGCGGTGTATGTCGACCCGCTGATCCTGATTCTGCTGGCCCTGAGCATGCTGGCGCCGGCCTTCAAGATTCTGCGTCCGGCGCTGCGTGATGTGTTGGGGATTGCCCCGGATCAGTTGGCTGACAAGGTGCGTGAAGTGATGGATGCGGCCCAGGCCAAACATGGCTTCGAGGATTATATGTCCTACGTGCAAAAACACGGACGGGCGCGGTTTATCGAGATTCATGTGGTATTGCCGGCGGATTACCCGGTGGATAACGTCGCGCGTCTCGACGGACTGCGGGAAGAGATATCCACAGGCCTGGGTAAAGCCGATGCGGCGCGCTGGCTGACGATCAGCTTTACCGGTGACAGGAAGTGGATTGCCTGAAGGGCAGTTAGATCGAGGTGAGGCTATCGCGAGCAAGCCCGCTCCCCCACTTGAGCGCATTGCAACGTTGGAACTCGGTCGAATGTGGGAGCGGGCTTGCTCGCGATAGGGCCCTTGAGATCAGCCGAAATAATCCAGCAAACCCCGATAGCACGTCGCCAGGTGATACGGCGTGGTCGAGGGCATGTCCCACCGACTGACCTGGCCGCTGGCATCCAGGCACTCATTCCAGCCCTTGGCATGCAGGAAGCGCTGCTGCAACGCCAGCAATTGGCGTTGCAGCAGCGCTTCACTGCCAGGTCGCAAAGTCAACGCCCGCAGGTATTCGGCCTGGGCCCAGATTCGCTGGGTGCCGTCACGCACGACACCGTTCAGCGCCAACATGCCGCTGACCGCGCCACTGGTGTTATCCACACCCGTTTGTTCGGCGTAGGCAAATGCCCGGTTCAATGAGGCATGCAGCGGCGTGCCGCGCAGCACTGGCGACGACTCCAGCAAAAAGAACCATTCGAATTGGTGGCCTGGCTCGAACCAGTTATCCACGGCGCCCACGGGTTTTTCCATCATCACGCCATGCTGGCGGTCGATGAAGCGTTGCTGCATGACCGTCGCCAACGCCAGCAACGCCTGTTGCACGGCGGCGTCTGCGCGCACCGCGAGGGTGGCGAGGAAGCCTTCGGCCAGGTGCATCAACGGGTTTTGCAGCGGGCCTGACTTGAGGGATGACCAGTCGCGCTCCAACACCGCTTCATACAAACCGTCATCCGTGGCAAAACGCTTGGCGACCACCTCCAGGGCCGCATTCAACACGGATTCCACCAGCGGCTCGCGGACCTTGGCCCAGTAATGGGCGCAGGCGAAGATGATGAAGGCGTGGGTGTAGAGGTCTTTGCGTTTATCCAGCGGCTTGCCGTGAGGGTCGATGCTGTAGAACCAGCCTCCGTACTCGGCATCGTGGAAATGCTGCTGCAACGAGCGAAACAGCGCGGCCGCGCGTGCGTCGGCGAAGGCCTGGCCGGGTTCGCCGATCAGGCTGGCAAACAGGTACAACTGCCGCGCGCAGGCCATGGCGCGGTAGCGTTGCGGCGCCAGTGGCTGGTGATTGGCGTCCAGCGCCTCGTAAGGCAGCGCCAACTCGGCGTTCCACCCCGGGCCCTGCCAGAGCGGCACGACCAGGTCGTTGAAGTGCGTGAGCACAGCATTCAATTGAGGCTTGAGGGCAGAACTTGGAGCGATGGGCATCGGCTGGCGTCGTCACGGCAGGAGTGTTTGCCGCGCATGGTAGCAGATGAAGGGCCGTCACAAGTTGCAAGCTACAAGCGGCAAGTAAGAGCGATTGGGCTTTAACGTGCGGCTTGTAGCTTGCCGCTTTCAGCTGGCGAGCAACCACGCACCGGTCGCCGCCGAGGCGGCGCCGGCGATACGCACCAACGGCGCCGCGGCCGTCGGCAAGCATCGCACCACGGCATAACCCGTTGCGTGCAAGGCTGCGGTGGCGCCGACAAAACCGATGGCATACGTCCAGGGGCTGGACATGTCCGGGAGCTCCAGGCCATGCGCGACGCCATGGCACAGTGCAAACACGGCGGTTGCCGCCACAGCCAGCGCGACCGGTGGACGAATGGCCAAGGCTACCGCCAGGCCCAGGGCGAGTACCGACGCCGCAATCGCGCTTTCCAGGGCCGGCAATCCGAGGCCTTCAAAACCCAGCAAGCCGCCGATCAACATGCTGCCGACAAAGGTGCAGGGCAGGGCCCAGCGTGCCGCGCCTTGTTGCTGGGCGGCCCACAAGCCGACGGCAAGCATCGCCAGCAGGTGATCGAGACCGCCGAGCGGGTGACCGATGCCGGCCAGCAGGCCGTTGTCGCCGTGGCCCGGATGGGCAAAGGCCAGGGCCGGGGCGAGTAGCAGGGCGAGGGCGGCAAGCAGTTTGTTGAGGCTCATGAACAGGCTCCTTGAGGGTTGATCAGGCTGCGGTCAGCAGGCCTTGGCGTTCGATAAAGGCGACGATAGCGTCGAGACCGACCCCGGTTTTCTGGTTGCTGAAGACAAAAGGCTTGTCGCCGCGCATGCGTTGAGTGTCGCTGTTCATCAAGGCCAGCGAAGCGCCGACCAGCGGCGCGAGGTCGATCTTGTTGATCACCAGCAAATCGGATTTGCAGATCCCCGGCCCGCCCTTGCGTGGCAGCTTGTCGCCGGCCGACACATCGATCACATAGATCGTCAGGTCAGACAGCTCGGGGCTGAACGTGGCGGAAAGATTGTCACCCCCCGACTCCACCAGAATCAGGTCCAGGCCGGGAAAGCGTCGGTTCAGTTGATCCACCGCCTCCAGGTTGATGGACGCGTCCTCGCGAATCGCGGTGTGGGGGCAGCCTCCGGTTTCGACACCGATGATGCGTTCGGGCGCGAGGGCCTGGTTGCGTACCAGGAAGTCGGCATCTTCGCGGGTATAAATGTCGTTGGTGACCACCGCCAGGTTGTAGCGATCACGCAGGGCCAGGCACAGGGCCAGGGTCAGGGCGGTCTTGCCGGAGCCAACCGGCCCGCCGATGCCGACGCGCAAGGGTTGTGTGTTCATGGGTTTCTCCTAGGAACGAAACAGGCGGCTGTACTGGCGCTCATGGGCCATGCATGCCAGGGACAGGCCGAACGCGGCACTGCCGTAATGGTCGGGAGCGTGTTGGCCGGCTTGCCGCTGGGCTTGCTGGAGCACCGGCAACAACTCGCTGGTCAGGCGCTGGGCGGCTTGTTGCCCAAGGGGCAGGGTCTTCATCAGCACGGCCAATTGGTTTTCCAGCCAGCTCCAGAGCCAGGCGGCCAACGCATCGCCTGGGGTGATCGCCCAGGCGCGGGCGGCGAGCGCCCAGCCCAGGGCCAGATGCGGCTCGCTCACCTGTTCGAGAAATCCGCGGGCCGGCGCGTCGAGTTCCGGCAAGCCGTTGAGCAGTTGCTGCAGGGAATAGCCCATTTGCCGGCTTTCCTGAAACAGCTCGCGGGTCTCGCGGCTGGCGCGGTGTTCTTCACACAATAGGCGCAGGCGCGACCAGTCCTGATCGGCAGCGGCCTGGCAATGGGCGAGCAACTGCGGCGCTTCGAAACGCGCCAGATTGAGCAGCAATTGATCGCTGATCCAGCGTCGGGCGCTGGCCGGGTCACAAACACGCGCCTGTTCCACGGCCATCTCCAAGCCTTGGGAATAGCTGTAGCCGCCAATCGGCAATTGCGGACTGGCCAGCCGCAACAGCGCCCAGGCCGGGTTCACGGGCGCACGCCGAACTGGTGCAGTTTGGGTGGATAGTTGAAGTCTTCGTCGCCATGGCGCGAATGGTGATGACCACCACCGTAGGCGCCGTGTTCCGGCTGGAAGGGGGCTTCGATGGTTTCGGTGTGGGCGCCCAACTGCTCGAGCATGGCCTTGAGCACGTAGTCATCGAGCAGACGCAGCCAGCCGTCACCCACTTGCAGGGCGACATGCCGGTTACCCAAGTGATAGGCGGCGCGGGTCAATTCAAAGGCGCTGCTGCAAGTGACGTGCAGCAGGTGTTCAGGACGCGCACGGACCCGTACCACACGTCCGTCTTCGGCCTGCAGGAACTCACCATCGTGCAGCGGCGGCTGGCCGCGCTCCAGAAACAGACCAACGTCTTCACCCTCAGCACTGAAACAGCGCAGACGGCTTTTGCTGCGGGCTTCGAAATTCAGCAGCAGTTCAGCAGCCCAGAGGGTTTGAGGGGCGATTCGGCGGTGGATCACCAGCATCAGGAAGCTTCCAGCTATGAGCGATGGGCAAGCTAGAGCAAGGGGCTTGCCAATCACGCGTGGCGTAGGAAAAACCTGTAGGCAAACGTGCTGCGCCATCAAACGGGGCGCGTTGCTCTTCGACGATGATTCATATTGGTGCGCAAGACGGCCGACAAGCACCTTAATTGGGCGATTTTGCCCAGTGCGGCCAACGGTTTGCGTGAGGCGTCTGTCGGGTTTTTGCTGGGCGCTGGTTTAAAGATTTTCCCTACATGTATTAAAGATTTGGCGTTCATCTCGTTACATGCCGTTTCTCTAGGATTTCGCTCCGTGTTTAACCCGTTGCGATATCCATCATGCTCAAGTCATTTTTATCTTTACTCATTGTCAGCCTGTCGTTGATCACCCCTTCGAGTTGGGCCAACGTCATCCAGCGTCACTCGTCACTGACGCCCTTCAATGCGTCGTTGCAGGCGGTTCCCCAGCCGTCCATCGATAACGTCATCGACCGCGCTCACGCCTTGCTCGGCACGCCGTACCGCTGGGGCGGAACCTCGGTGGAGCAGGGTTTCGATTGCAGCGGCTTTCTGGTGTACCTGTTCAAGACCGAAGCCAATATCCTGATACCGCGCACCACGGCGGCGATGCACCGCTCAACCGCCGCGACGATCAAGCGCGACGCGCTGAAACCCGGCGATGCAGTGTTTTTCAAGGGCAATGGGCGCGGTCGGATCAACCATGTCGGCCTGTATATCGGCGAAGGCAAGTTCATTCATTCGCCGCGCACCGGCAAGAACATCCGCATCGATTCGTTGGCCAACAGCTACTGGAAAAAACACTACACCACCGCCAAGCGTTTTCACGCGGTGCGTTGAGTGCCTTACTCGGTACTGCCCAGGCCTTGCCAGTGTTTGAGGCCGATAAAGATGAACCGCAGTTGCTGGGTGATCTTCGCCTGAGGCGTGAGGTGCGGTGGCAAAGCTTCGGCGGGCGGGTCGATGATGTCGGGCAGGGTGGCGAACACGCTCTTGACGATCAGGTCCGCCATCACATGCAAGCCTTTGGCATCCAGATGCTGGAGCTTGGGCATCAAGGTCAGGTCGGCGGCGAGGTCCGAGGTGATGTTCTCGCGCAAGGTGGCGATGGCTTGGCGTACGGCCAGGCAGCCGCCGTATTGCTCGCGGGCCAGGAACAGGAATTGCGAACGGTTGGCGGCCACTACATCCAGAAAGATGCGTACCGAGGCGTCGATGATGCCGCCCATGACGAACTCATTGTGGCGTACCAGACGGATCGTGGCCCGGAAGGTCTGACCGACTTCACTGACCAGTGCCAGGCCCAGTTGATCCATATCGGCGAAGTGCCGGTAGAACCCGGTGGGTACAATGCCGGCGGTCTTGGCCACTTCGCGCAGGCTCAGGCTGCCAAACCCTCGGCCACACTCCATCAGATGGCGGGCTGCATCCATCAAGGCGAGGCGGGTCTGTTGCTTCTGTTCAGCGCGGGGCAGCATGGGCGGCGGGCTTTGTGGACAAGGACAGCGATGCACTCTAGCAAATCAGCTTTGTCGGCGTCGAACCTGAGACGCAGGCAGGAGTATTACGGATTACCCAAAGTCAAAGCCCGATCTCTGGGGATCGGGCTTTTTTTGGGCCAGCACAGGCTCAGCTCGCTGCTTGATGCATTTCATTCAGGCGGTCGGAACCCCCTTCGGCTACAGCATTGCGTTCCAGCAGACGGTCAGCACCACCTTCGGCTACGGCATTGCGTTCCAGCAAGCGGTCAGCACCGCCTTCGGCTACGGCATTACGTTCCAACAAACGGTCGGCACCGCCTTCAACCAGACCTTTCTGTTCCAGGCGATCGCGACCGCCTTCGGCGACGGCATTGCGTTCCAGCAGACGATCAGCACCGCCTTCAACCAGGCCTTTCTGTTCCAGGCGATCACGGCCACCTTCGGCAACCGTCTGGCTGGTGTGCGCAGCGTCAAACTTGACTTGGGGAATGGCCTGTTCGGACGCTGGCACGGCAAAAGCGCTGGTGGTCAGGACCGAAAGTGCAACACTGAGAAGTAATTGGCGTTTCATGATAGTTGCTCCTTGGGAGGGCGATAAAGTGGGTACGAAGCTAATGCTACTCTCGATATCTCGATATAAAAGTTCATAAACACAATGGTAATAATCAACAGAATTGATTGTTTGCCGCGAAGGCTCTAGCGCGAGGCTCTCAAGCACGCGCTTTTGCACCGTGGTGGGTATTTTCGCCACAGTTGTGGGTAACATCGGTGCGTCACACCGCAGGTAAATTGTCTGTCTGGTCAGGAAAATCGGATTTTCGCGGCTAATTCGGTATCGCGGTTAAACCCCCGGTGCGTTTGCCAGTCGTAGCCCTATAAGCTTTAGTTCTCAGATGTGTCGCCATGGGCGCGCATCGTCGTAATCAGGAGCCTCGTGCAATGACGCGCACCCGCAAAATTCTCGCCTGGAGCTGCGCCAGCTTCGCTCTGCTCATTGCTGTGGTGGTGCTGGTTCTGGTGTTTTTCGATTGGAATCGGATCAAGCCGCCGCTCAATGCCAAAGTCTCCGAAGAGCTGCATCGCCCGTTTGCCATCAATGGCGATTTGTCGGTGGCTTGGCAGCGCGAGCCTGAGGAGGGCGGGTGGCGAGCCTGGATTCCCTGGCCCCATGTGGTGGCCGAAGACCTGACCCTGGGCAACCCCGAGTGGTCGAAAAAGCCGCAGATGGTCACGCTCAAGCGCGTCGAATTGCGGATTTCCCCCTTGGCATTACTGGCCCAGCGTGTGGTGATCCCGCGTATCGACCTCACCGAACCACGTGCCGAACTGCAGCGCCTGGCCGACGGCCGCGCCAACTGGACCTTCCAGTTCGATCCGAAGGATCCGAACGCCGAACCGTCCAATTGGGCGGTGGACATCGGCGCCATCGGCTTTGACAAGGGCCACGTCACCCTTGACGACCAAACCCTCAAAACTCGTCTCGACGTCGTGATCGACCCGTTGGGCAAGCCGATTCCCTTTAATGAAATCGTTGGCGAAAGTGATGCCAAGAAGGCGCTGGAGAAGGGCTCGGTACCTCAGGATTACGCGTTCGATCTTAACGTCAGCGGCCAATACCACGGCCAGAAACTCGCCGGCAGCGGCAAGATCGGTGGGCTGCTGGCGCTGCAGGACGCCGCCAAACCCTTTCCGGTGCAAGCCCAGGTCAAGATTGCCGATACCCGCATCGCGGTAGCGGGCACTCTGACCGACCCCTTGAACCTCGGGGCCCTGGATGTGCGCCTCAAGCTATCCGGCAATAGCCTGGGCAACCTGTACCCATTGACCGGCGTGACCCTGCCGGACTCGCCGGCCTATTCCACCAACGGTCACCTGACCGCCAAGCTCCACGAGCCCGGCGGCGCGTCGTTCCGCTATGAGAACTTCAACGGCAAGATTGGCAACAGCGACATTCATGGCGACCTGGCCTATGTCGCCAGTCAGCCACGGCCCAAACTCAGCGGTGCGCTGGTCTCCAACCAATTGTTGATGGCCGACCTGGCGCCGCTGATCGGCGCGGACTCCAACGCCAAGCAAAAAGCACGTGGCGGCATGAGCAAGCAGCCGGCGACCAAGGTGCTGCCGGTGGAGGAGTTCCGCACCGAGCGCTGGCGCGACATGGACGCGGATGTCGAGTTCACGGGCAAGCGGATCGTCCACAGCGCCGAACTGCCGTTCACTGACCTCTACACGCACCTGGTGCTCAACGACGGCCAGTTGAGCCTCGAACCCCTGCGCTTCGGCGTGGCCGGTGGCAAGCTCGATGCGCAGATTCGCCTCGACGGGCGCATCACCCCGCTGGAGGGCCGGGCGAAACTGACGGCGCGCAATTTCAAGCTCAAGCAACTGTTCCCGACCTTTGAACCGATGAAAACCAGCTTCGGTGAACTCAACGGGGATGCCGATATCGCCGGCCGCGGCAATTCGGTCGCGGCGTTGCTGGGCACCGCGAATGGTGATCTGAAGATGTTGGTCAACGACGGCGCGATCAGCCGTGGACTGATGGAAATCGCCGGGTTGAACGTGGGTAACTATGTCGTCGGCAAGATATTTGGTGACGAGGAAGTGAAGATCAACTGCGCCGCGGCGGACTTCGGCATCAAGCGCGGCCTGGCCACCACCCGCCTGTTTGTCTTCGATACCGAGAACGCAATCATCTATGTCGACGGCACGGCCAACATGGCCAGTGAGCAACTGGACCTGACGATTACCCCTGAGTCCAAAGGCTTCCGTCTGTTTTCCCTGCGTTCACCGTTGTACGTGAACGGGCCGTTTATCAAGCCGAACGCGGGGGTCAAGGCGGTGCCATTGATGTTGCGGGGGGCGGGGATGGTCGCGTTGGGCGTGATCGTCGGGCCGGCGGCGGGGTTGTTGGCGCTGGTGGCGCCGAGTGGCGATGTACCGAACCAGTGCGTACCGCTGTTGCAGCAGATGAAGGAAGGCAAGGCGCCGAAAACGGTGAAAGGCTGACGTTGGCAAACGTAAAAAAGGCGGAGCCGGTAAACCCGCTCCGCCTTTTTGAACGGCTGATTACAGGCTTTCGAGGATGTCGGCCATGTCGTCGGCGTGTTCTTCTTCCTGGGCGAGAATGTCTTCAAAGATCCGGCGTGTGGTGGGGTCTTTGTCGCCGATGTACTGAATGATCTCACGGTAGCTGTCGACTGCGATCCGCTCGGCTACCAGGTCTTCGTAGACCATTTCCTTCAGGCTGTTGCCCGCCACGTATTGGGCGTGGGAGTTTCTCGACAGCAGATCCGGGTTGAACTCCGGCTCGCCGCCCAACTGCACGATACGTTCGGCCAGTTTGTCTGCGTGTTCGGCTTCCTGGGTGGCGTGCTCGAGGAACTCCTGGGCGGCAACGGCGGCTTTTATCCCGCTGGCCATGAAATAGTGACGCTTGTAGCGCAGGACGCAGACCAGCTCGGTGGCCAGCGATGCGTTGAGCAAGCGGATGATTTCTTCGCGGTCAGCCTCGTAGCCTTCGGTCACGGCACCGTTTTCGACGTTCTGGCGGGCGCGTGTGCGCAAGGTCGCAACGTCGGTCAAATTTGCTTCAGTCATCTCAATCTCCTGGTGCTAATCCGGTTTTGCTCCACGCTCTAACGGCGCGGTCGCTCCAGGTTGTGAGTGCTGCGCGAGGCAAAAAGTTTTATCGGATTTTGCTGCTGTGGCCGGACAGTCGCGCCTCTTCCCGCAGCCATTGGAAAAATGCCCTGACCGGCGGATGACGCTCGCGGCCCGGCACACACAGCGCGCTGTAGCCGGCGCCGTCGACACTGACCTGGGGCTTGTACGGCACCAGCAACCCGCTGGCCACGCTTTCCGAGACCAGGATATTGCTGGCCAGCACCAGGCCTTGGCCGGCAATCGCCGCTTGCAGCGCGTAGTGCTCCTCGTCGTATTCGCGCATGGGCCGGGATGGCAATAACCACTGCTCGCCAGCGCGTTCGCACCAGGCTTGCCAGCCGAGGGCGTAGAGCTTGGAGTTATGCCAGCGCACGCTGATCAGGGTCGGCGCCTGGGTGCTGGCCAGGGCCACTTGCTCGGGGGAACCGTAGACCGCGAAACACTCGTCGAACAAGCACAGGTTGTGCAGGTTCAGGTAGTCCTCGAGGCTGTAGCGAATCACCAGGTCAATGCTGGCGTCCTGCTGCAGGTCCACCACCTCGCATTGGGTGTCAAGGCGCACATTGATGTCCGGATGGGCGGCATAGAAACGTCCGAGCCGGGGCACCAGCCACAGCGCGGCGAAGGCTGGCGTGGTGGAGACCGTGAGATGGCCGGCGCTGCGCTGCGGGCGCAGGCTGTCGACGCTGTGGGCAACGTCGAGCAGCGCGCCATGCAGGCTGTGGAACAAGCGTTCACCGCAAGCGGTGAGGCGGACCTGACGCGGCAGTCGCTCGAACAAGGGCACTCCCAGCCAGGTTTCCAGCGAACGAATCTGATGGGAGACCGCGGTCGGCGTGACCGACAACTCTCTGGCGGCCGCCTTGAAGCTGAGCAGGCGCGACGCCGATTCAAAGGCACGCAGGGCGGTGAGGGGCAGCGAGGCAAACATTCAGGGCTCCATGGATGAATTGATATCATCCAAAGTAACTTTTGCTCATTTGTCGGACGGCCTCCAGGGCTCTAGTTTCTTGCCAAGGAAAGCCGACCAGCCAGGTCGTCTTAGTCTAGCCGTTGAAGGTGCTACAGATGAATAAAATGCTTGCTATCCATGGCAGCCCGCGTGGCGAACGCTCGCATTCGCGGCGTTTGGCAGAAGCCTTTCTCGAGGTTTGGCAAACCGCCAATCCTGATGCGCAGCTGACCCGCCGGGAAGTCGGACGTGCGTTCATTCCGCATGTCAGCGAAGCCTTTGTCGCGGCGAATTTTTACCCCGAACCCCAGGCGCGTCCCTTGGCCATGCAGGCGGATTTGCAATTGAGCGATGAGTTGGTCGGTGAGCTGATCGAGCACGATCTGCTGGTGTTTTCCACGCCGATGTACAACTTCGGGTTGCCCAGCGGCCTGAAGGCCTGGATTGACCATATCGTACGCATGGGGCTGACCTTCGACGTCACTCAGGACAGTCAGGGCATTGCCCAATACCAGCGCTTGCTGCAAGGCAAGAAAGCGCTGATCGTCACCAGCCGTGGCGGCAGCGGTTTTGGCCCGGGCGGCGAGTACGCGGCGATGAACCACGCGGACCCGCATCTGCGTACGGCGTTGGAGTTTATCGGGATTGACGACATCACGGTGATTGCCGCCGAGGGCGAAGAATCCGTCCCCGAAGCGTTTCGTCGTTCCAGCGATGAGGCCGAGCGCCAGTTGCGCGATCTGGCGCGCATGTTCTGAGGGCGCGCGTCATCAGTTAGTCATCGGGGTGTCATGTCGGTTTGTGGGTGGCTGGTCTAGGATGCAGCTGTCGATTCACTTTCAAGGACGTTCGCCCCATGCCGCAGTCGTTGGCTACACGTTACCCTCTGGTGCTGGTGCCGGGGATGCTTGGGTTTGTGCGGCTGCTGCTCTACCCGTACTGGTATGGCATCGTCCCGGCGTTGCGCGCGGGTGGGGCGCAGGTGTTTGCGGTGCAGGTGGCGCCGCTCAACGCCAGTGAGGTGCGCGGCGAGCAATTGTTGGCGCAGATCGAACGGATTCGTCGCGAGAGCGGTGCCGAGAAGGTCAACCTGATCGGGCATAGCCAGGGTTCGCTGAGCGCACGTTATGCGGCGGCCAAGCGCCCGGACTGGGTCGCGTCCGTGACCTCGGTGGCCGGGCCCAATCACGGTTCGGAGCTGGCGGACCATATCCACACCCATTACCCGGCTGACAGCGCCAAGGGGCGGATCATGAGTGCGTTGCTGCGGTTGATCGGGATCGTCATGGGCGTGCTGGAAACGGGGTATCGCGGGCCACGTTTTGCGGTCGATATCCATGCCTCCCATCACTCGCTGACCAGCGAAGGCGTGGCGCTGTTCAATCGCCAATACCCGCAAGGGTTGCCCGCCACGTGGGGCGGGCAGGGCGCCGAAGAGGTTGACGGCGTACGTTATTACTCCTGGTCCGGTACCTTGCAGCCGGGCAAGACGGATCGCGGCCGCAACCTGCTGGATGGCAGCCACCGCAGTTGTCGGCTGTTTGCCCGGACGTTTGTGCGGGAAAAGGGTCAATGCGACGGCATGGTCGGGCGCTACAGTTCGCACCTGGGCATGGTGATCCGCGACGACTATGCGCTGGACCATTTCGATATCGTCAACCAGTCACTCGGGCTGGTGGGCAAGGGCGCCGAACCTGTGCGCCTGTTCGTCGAACACGCGCAAAGACTCAAGGCCGCTGGCCTCTAGTCGCCGTTGTCGAGGGCCTCAGGTGGGGCTGCTTTTTGTGCCAATCGGCGTCGTCCAGCGTTCCGATAAAATGACTCCACCCAATGTCAGTAAGCCGCCGATCAAGTGATACCAGGCCAACTGCTCCTTGAGCACCACCGCCGCAATCAACGCGGTGATCAATGGCAGCAGGTTGAAAAACAAGGTCGTCCGGCTCGGTCCCAGGTGCTTGACCGAATGCATCCAGGCCAAAGGCGCGAGCATCGAGGCCAGCAGGCAGGCATACAGCACCAGGGCAATATTCGAACTGCCGAGGCCGACCTTCTCCGAGCTCAAAAACAGCGGGAACAGCACCACCACCGCGACCAATACCTGCAAATACAGAAGCACCAGCGGTGGCACGCGCAGTTGCCACTTTTTCAGCAGGGTGCTGTAGATCGCGTAGGCCAATGTGGCGACCAGCATCATGCCGTCACCCAGATTCAGCCCATGTTGCAGCAGGGCGCCAAGACTGCCGGAGGACACCACCACCAGCACGCCGACGAACGACAGCACCGCGCCGGCCAGCGCGCCGGCGGTCAGGCGCTGACCGAGGCTGATGATGGCGGCGGCCAGGACCATCAATGGCATCAGCGACAAGATAATGCCCATGTTGGTGGCGGTGGTCAGGGTCGCGGCGTAATACGCCAGGCTCTGGTAAACCGCCATGCCCAGTACGCCGAGGATGAATATCTTGCCCAGGTTCGGGCGAATCAGCGGCCAATTGGCAATGACCGGCTTGAACATGAACGGGGTAAAGAAGACGGCCGCCAGCAACCAGCGGTAAAAGCCGATTTCGGCGGGAAAGATCGCGCCCACCGCCAGTTTGTTGATCACGGTATTGCCCGCCCAGATAAAAATCGCCAGCAGCGGATAAGCGTATTGCATCGAAAAGAACCAGAAGCGTGAATGAGCGTTGATTATCCTTTGTCTGGAGCGAAGCTCATACTTCGATCCGGTGGTATCCAGGAAAAATGCACAAGAAACCCGTCAACCTGCGGATTTTCCCAGGCTGCCGGCCTCGGTGTCTGTGCGCTGCTCGGCGTTTATCGCGCTATTCCCGCGTCAGGCGGCAGTATCGAGGGGCGAATAAACGTAGTAGGTGAAGGCGTAACAGGCTTTGTCTACACTGCGCGTGAGGCCGTGCCCGTCGGCGCGGTAACAGGGAGAAAACTCCATGAAGATGCTGCGTATTCCGTTGTTGATGGTTGGCTTGTTGCTCTGCTCCCAAGGATTTGCGGCCACGGCCCAGCAAAACAAAATGACCACCTGCAACGCCGAAGCCTCCACCAAGAGCTTGAAAGGTGATGAGCGCAAAGCGTTCATGAAGACTTGCCTATCGGCCCCTGCGGCCAACGATGCCAAGGCCCTGAGCCCACAGCAGCAGAAAATGAAGGACTGCAATGCGTCGGCGAAGACCCAGGCGCTGACCGGCGATGCACGCAAGACCTTCATGAGCACATGCCTGAAGAAATAATAGCCCCGGACTACAGAAGGCTGCGACACTCGCGCACCGCTCCTCTTGTAGGAGCGAGCTTGCTCGCGAAAAACGCAAGGGCGCCGCGTCTCAGTCAGGATGCATGCGTTATCGTTTACGTTCTTCGCGAGCAAGCTTGCTCCTACAGCGTCCTTTAACGCCGTTCGTTTAGAGGCTGTATGCCAACGTTTTCTCAGCGTCATGTGTTGCTGCTGGCCAGTTACATCATCATTTTCGGCGGGTTGCTGCTGGTTTTGCCGTTAAAACTGCTGCCCAGCCTGTTGGCCGGCCTGTTGGTCTTTGAGCTGGTCAACATGCTTACCCCGCAATTGCAGCGGCTGATCGAAGGTCGGCGCGCGCGCTGGCTGGCCGTAGCCTTGCTGGGGACCTTGATCGTCAGCGTGTTGGCGTTGCTTTTCGCCGGCGCTATCAGCTTCCTGCTGCACGAGGCGGAAAACCCCGGCGCTTCCCTGGATAAATTCATGGGCGTGGTCGACCGCGCTCGCGGCCAGTTGCCGCCGTTTCTCGATGCTTACCTGCCGGCCAGCGCCGCCGAGTTCCGCGTGGCCATCGGCCAATGGCTGGGCAAGCACCTGAGCGAATTGCAACTGGTGGGCAAGGACGCGGCACACATGTTCGTGACCTTGCTGATCGGCATGGTGCTGGGCGCCATCATGGCGCTGCAACGTGTGCCTGATCTCACCCAGCGCAAGCCCCTGGCCGCCGTGTTGTTCGATCGCCTGCACCTGTTGGTTCAGGCCTTTCGCAACATCGTCTTCGCACAGATCAAAATCGCTGCCCTCAATACCGTGTTCACCGCCGTCTTTCTCGCGGTGGTGCTGCCGCTGTGCGGGATTCATTTACCGCTGACCAAGACGTTGATCGTCCTGACCTTCCTGCTGGGCCTGCTGCCGGTGATCGGCAACCTGATCTCCAATACCCTGATCACCATCGTCGCCCTGTCGCTGTCGATCTGGGTCGCGGTGGCGGCGTTGGGTTATCTGATCGTGATCCACAAGGTCGAGTACTTCCTCAACGCGCGCATCGTCGGTGGGCAGATCAGCGCCAAGTCGTGGGAGCTGTTGTTGGCGATGCTGGTGTTTGAAGCCGCATTCGGTCTGCCGGGCGTGGTGGCCGGGCCGATTTATTATGCGTACTTGAAGAGTGAGTTGAAGCTGGCGGGGATGGTGTAGGAGCGGGCTTGCCCTGTGGCGAGGGGGCTTGTCCCCCGTTGGGCTGCGCAGCAGCCCCAGTCAGGGGAGACGCGGTACATCAGGCTGTTCGCGGCGCCTGGTTTTAGGGCTGCTGCGCAGCCCAACGGGGGACAAGCCCCCTCGCCACAAAAGCGGATCAATTCGCTTCAGGTTCTTGACTGAATGGGATTGTGGCAAGCCCGCTCCTACAGAGTGTGGTTTCAGTAGCCGTAGCGTTTGCTGGCTTCGATTGCCAGGCCGCTGCCGATGCTGCCGAAGATGTTCCCCTCGACATGCCGCGCATTCGGCAACATCGCCGAAACGCTGTGGCGCAGCGCTGGAATACCGCTGGAACCACCGGTAAAAAACACCGTGTCCACCTGGGCCACGTCCACCGAGGCATCGTTGAGCAGTTGCGTCACGCTGTTGCGCACCCGCTCCAGCAGGTTGTCGATGGCGGACTCGAACAGCGCCCGGCTCAACTCCACACTCAAGCCCGGTTCAACCCGATCCAGCGGCACATGGCGGCTGTCGTCGTGGGTCAGCTGGATCTTGGTCTCCTCGACCTCCATCGCCAGCCAGTGCCCGGCGCGTTGCTCGATCAGTTTGAACAGACGGTCGATACCGCCGGTGTCCTCGATGTCATAGCGCATGCTGCCCAGGGCCAGTTGGGATTTTTGCGAGTAGACCGAGTTGATGGTGTGCCAGGTGGCCAGGTTCATGTGGTGGCTGGTGGGCATGTAGGCACCGCTTTTCATGCGGCTGCCGTAGCCGAACAACGGCATCATGCCTTGCAGGCTGAGCTGCTTGTCGAAGTCGGTGCCGCCGATATGCACACCGCCGGTGGCGAGGATGTCGGCATGGCGGTTGGCATGGGTGCGACGCTCAGGCGACAGGCGCACCAACGAGAAATCGGAGGTACCCCCACCGATGTCGACGATCAGTACCAGCTCTTCTTTTTCAATCGTGGATTCGTAGTCGAAGGCTGCGGCAATCGGTTCGTACTGGAAGGAGACTTCCTTGAAGCCGATCTTGCGGGCCACGTCCACCAGCGTATCTTCGGCCTCTTTGTCGGCCATCGGGTCGTCGTCGACGAAAAACACTGGGCGACCCAGCACCACTTCCTCGAACTCGCGACCGGCATTGGCTTCGGCGCGGCTCTTGAGCTGACCGATAAACAGCGCCAGCAAATCGGTGAACGGCATGGCCGTGCCCAGGACGCTGGTGTCGTGCTTGATCAGCTTGGAACCCAGCAGACTCTTGAGCGAGCGCATCAGGCGGCCTTCATACCCTTCCAGGTACTCGTGCAGCGCCAGGCGGCCGTAGACCGGGCGGCGTTCTTCAAAGTTGAAGAACACCACCGACGGCAGCGTGATCTTGTCGTCCTCCAGCGCGATAAGCGTTTCCATGCCGGGACGGATCCAGCCGACAGTGGAGTTGGACGTGCCGAAGTCGATTCCGCAGGCACGGGCTGGGGATGGGTTTTTCATGTCTATCGGGTTCCGGTTGAAAAACGGCCGCGCAGTGTATGTCAGTCGCGAGCAGATGCGTAGGTCAACCATCTGTTAAATACAGCGTACTTGTTACCTTGAAAGGTCAGCCATCTGCCCCCAAATCTTGTGCATACGATTGGTGGCTGTCGAAAGGACCGCGTTTGTCCTACAAGCCACCGATAATTTTCTGACGCTCCCTCGACCAGGCCCCGCATGCGCAAGCACGCTGGGCCGAAGACGGATGCGATCTCGATAACGGATGGTGATACTCCGATGGATTTCAAAGACTACTACAAGATTCTGGGGGTCGAGCCGACGGCGGACGATAAGGAAATCAAGGCCGCCTACCGCAAGCTCGCGCGTAAATATCACCCGGATGTCAGCAAGGAAAAAGACGCCGAAGCCAAGTTCAAGGATGCGTCCGAAGCTTATGAAGCGTTGAAAAGTGCCGACAAACGCGCCGAATACGATGAGCTGCGCAAGTACGGCCAGCACGGCCAACCGTTCCAGGGGCCGCCAGGTTGGCAGAGCCGTGGCGGTTTTGGCGGTAACCCGGGCACCGAGGATTTTTCGGACTTTTTCAGTTCGATTTTCGGTAACCGTGGCGACGCCTTCAGCGGCGGCCAACGCCGTAGCGCCGGGCGCAAGGGCCAGGACGTGGAGATGCAGCTGTCGGTGTTTCTGGAAGAGACGCTGTCGAACGAGTCCAAGCAGATCAACTTCCAGGTGCCGCAATACAACGCGGCGGGGCAACACGTCAGCAACACCACCAAGAGCCTGAATGTGAAGATTCCGGCCGGTGTGGCCGATGGCGAACGCATCCGCCTGAAGGGGCAGGGCGCGCCCGGCATCGGCGGTGGCGCCAATGGCGACCTGTACCTGATCATCCGCTTTGCCCCGCATCCGAAGTTCGAGGTGGAAGGCGAAAACCTGGTGATCACCTTGCCGCTGGCCCCGTGGGAACTGGCATTGGGCACGGAAGTGGCAGTGCCGACCCTGACCGGCAAGATCAACCTGAAGGTGCCCGCCGGCAGCCAGAACGGCCAGCGCATGCGCGCCAAGGGCCACGGTTTGATGAACAAGGCCGGGCAGCGTGGCTATCTGTTTGTGCAGCTCAAGGCGGTGATGCCTAAACACGCGGACGACGAGACCATCGCGCTGTGGCAGGCATTGGCGAAGAAGGCCAACTTCAATCCGCGCGAAAATTTCTGATGCTGCTCGAATGAACAGCCAGGGTTAGCGCAAGCCCGCCAGCACTAGAACGTACGAGGCAGCACCACGGTAAACGTGGTGCCGTCCGCTTCGGTGGACGTCACCTCAATGCTGCCTCGATGGGCCAATACCACTTCCTTGACGATAAACAGCCCCAGGCCGAGGCTGGTGGAGGTGCTGCCCAGTCCGTCATTGTTGCTGCGCACCAGCGGGTCGAACACGGTGTTCAGTGCGGCTTGGGGAATCGGCGCGCCGTAGTTGTGCATGCTCAGCACCACGCTGTCAGGCGTACCGTTGAGGGTCAGGGTCACTGCTTTGCTGTTGAGGCCGTGCTGCAACGCATTGCCAATCAAGTTCTGCAGTAGCTGCTCAAGACGTCCACGGTCCCATTGACCCCACATGTCGCCGTGGATGTGCAAGGTCGGATGGCAATCGGGACGACCCGCGCAGGCTTCATCGATGGCCGATTGCGCCGCGTCGGCAAGGTTCATGGGCTTCGGTTCGATGGGCAGGCTGCTGCCCAGTCGGCTGCGGACGAATTCCAACAGGTCGCTGACCATCGCGCCCATGTGCCGCGTACCGTTTTTGATATTGCCCACCAGGTTCAAGCCCTGGGTATCCAGTTGGGCCTTGCGCAGCAACATCTCGGTCGACATGTTCACCGCCTGCAACGGGGCGCGCAGATCGTGACCGAGAATGGCGAGGAATATGTCCCGCGAGCGATTGACCTGCTCGGCGTAGGCTGCTGTGGACTCGGCCAAGGCTTCATCAATGGCTTCGTTGAAGCGAATCATGTCCTGGAAGTACGTCAGTTGCGGTGAATCCAGGCTGTTGGCCCACAGACGAATCACACAGGCCCGCAGGTGGCGAAACTCGGCGGTCATTTGCACCAGGTCAAAACCCACCGTGTGGCGCAGCTCGCCATGGCTGGCGGCGGCCTTATCCAGGCTGGGGTTTTTCTCGGGGCCTTCGCCCTTGGCCTTGGCCGCTTGTTCGCTGGCGCTCTGGCGGGTGTTCATGTCCCGCGCGGCGGCCACCAGCATCGAATGCGCGTGGTCGCGCAACTGCGTGCGGTTCAAGGTGTCGGCGGCCGGGGTCAGCGTCTCGGCAAAGCGCTCCCACTCATCGACGATCTGTTCGGCATTGGCTGTGATGAAGTCGGATAGGCGCATGGCCGGGGCTACCTTGCAGGGCGACGGTGAGGAGCTGTGGCGCATCTTAGCGTCACGCGCACGTTCCTTCACTGATGAGGCGAAAATAGGCCGATGAACGGTTGAAATAGGTGGTTTTGCGCTTCATGAGGGAACGGCGCTCAATGCGTGCTGGATCTGAGAGCGCACCGCGCGTGCCCGCCCGACATCAGGGGTGGGCACGCGCGCCTCTGACTCAGGTGCGGAAGCGGCCGGTCAGTTCCGCCAGGTTCTTCGACAGGCTGGAAAGCTGCTGGCTGGCGTGCATGCTCTGGGCCGAGTTCTCGGCCGCCTCGTTGGACAGGTCGCGGATGTCGGAGATATTGCGGGCTATCTCCTCGGTAACGCTGCTCTGCTCTTCACAGGCGTTGGCGATCTGTGCGGCCATGTCGTTGATCCGCTGTATTGAACCGCCGGTGCCGCTGAGCACCTGATCCACGCTTGCGGCGCGCTCGACGCTGTCGCGGGCCTTGGTGCTGCCGACATGCATGGCTTGCACGGCCTTGGCGACACCGGACTGCAAGCGCTCGATGCGCACCTGGATGTCCTTGGTCGAATCCTGGGTGCGTGCCGCCAGCGCCCTGACTTCGTCGGCCACCACGGCAAAACCGCGGCCTTGCTCACCCGCCCGCGCCGCCTCGATGGCAGCGTTGAGCGCCAGCAGGTTGGTTTGCTCGGCAATGCCCCGAATTACCTCCAGTACCGCGCCGATGCTAGAGGTTTCCTGGGCCAATGCCTCGATGGTCCCCGAGGCGCTTTCCACCTCGTGGGCCAGTTGGCGGATTGATTCGATGGTGCTGTTGACGACCTCCGCGCCATCGCGGGACTGGCTGGTGGCTTGTTGGGCGGCATCCGAGGCGTTCAGCGCGTTATGCGCCACCTCATGCACGGCGGCGCTCATTTGGGTCGCCGCGGTGCTGACTTGATCCAGCGCCGCATGTTCGCTGCTGATCAACTGGTCATTGGTCGCCGCCATGCTGGCCATGGCGCGTGCCGCCGCATCCACCTCCCCAGTCACCCGGCCCACCTCGGCAATCAGCGGTTGCAGTTTGTCGAGGAAGCGGTTGAAAGCGCTGCCAAGCTGGCCCAATTCGTCAGCTGAACGCACCTCAAGACGGATCTTCAAATCACCATCGCCCTCGGCAATTTGCTCGACGCGACTGAGCAATCGACGCATGGGACGCAGCACGACCAGCGGCAGGGCAACCACCACCAGAATACAGCCAAGCAGCCCGATCAACAGAATGGCGCCCTGATGCATCCCGACTTCCCTGCCATTGTCGATCGCCGCGTCCCCCTCGCGATGCGACGCCTGGTCTTCCAGCTCGCCAAGCTTGTCAATGGAATCGCGCATGCTCTCGAACAGACGCTCACTGTCACCGAAACTCAGGGTGCTGGCCGCCTCCATGTCACCCACCGACAGTTCCATGACCCGCCGCGAAACCTGCTTCCACTTTGCAAAGGCGTCATTGAACTGACTGACCAGCGCCAGCGCCTCGGGCCCCGGCTGCAGGGCGGCATATTCTTGCACGCGGTCATAAGCCTGCTTGGTATTCTCCTCATGACTGGCGCTCAGCGCCGTCAGATGCTCGTCCGCGTGACCATCAAGCAGGCTGCGCTCGGCAACAAAAGCCTGGTAGAGATCGCGGTCGGCGTTGAGCAGCAGGCTGATGGCCGGCAAATATCGCTTGGTCAGCTGTGTACTGGACTCAGTCACCTGGTCAATGCCACGCATGCCCGACCAGCCCATCAGCACCAACAGCAGTGCCAGGAAAGCTATTGGCAGGGTGATTTTCCAGCGGAAGCCGAGATCGGCAAAGAACCGCGACATGGAGGCACTCCTTCTATGGGGGTTAACTTACCTATCGGCAGGCATGTCTTGAGCTATAGACCATTAGCCGAATTGATACAAAGGAGTGGTCGGCTTTATTGCCGGGCTTTGGCCTAGAACAAAAGCAGTGTTGGGCCTTCGGCAGTACATCCGCCGGTTCGAACCACAGTAGTAGGCCGTCGGCCTTGACTCGATACGTCTGCGGGTCGACCTCGATCTGCGGCAACCTGGCATCTGCCGTCGCCTGGCTGATAAAGGTCAGGCTGATGGCGAGGCAGCAACTATCTATCGCTGAACCAACCGTCGGACATGGTGTGCTAGCGCTCCACTCTTCAAGGAGAAAGACCATGTCCGAAAGCCCCACTCCCATCATCCCGGCGGCGGTGGCCCAGACACCACCGGCATCGCTCAGCATCCACGGTCCGTTTCTCGAAAAGGCTATTCCCGATTGGCTCATCAAGACCACGCCGCAACGTCGCACGGAACTGAAAACCGCCGATACACCCATACCGGACTGGTATCTGCGCGCCTCACCCTCGCAACGTACTGCCCTTCACGACAGCTGTGCCGCCAGCGTCAACGCCCAGACCCTTCTGGACAAGGCCATGGCGGACCTCCAAGACATCGACACTTATGCCAAACCGTTGCTGGTCAGTGCCTTGAAGGACCAGTTCAATGTTGAGTTAGATGTCGACGAGACTTACCTGGTACTGAGGAAACCACTGGAAGCAGGTATTTTCTCTATAGAAATTACCAGTTTCGAAGCCTTGAAGCTGCCACTGCTGCAAGCTGCCCTGCATAACTTCGAGGCGTCGGAATGTGAGCCTGACGCTTTCCATGTGACTTCAGGGTTCTCAAAAAAAAACGCCACATTGGGTACATTCGAGACCATTACCCCGGCATTGACGGTGGCTCAGTTCACCCAACTGTGCCGTTCGCTGGACATTGGCGCGAAGTATCAGGTTTACCTCAAAAGTCATGTGCAACCCGGCAATGCCGGGGCACACGAAGTGCTTCGGCACACGTTCAAGAATGCCCAGCAAACGGCCATGCGCATGGCCGCCGAAGTCGCGCTGTTGAAGCAGGATATCGCGCCTGGGGATTACAGCATGGTGTTGTCGGTCATCAATGGAAATGTCCAGCCGCTCCTGGACGGTAAGCGCGTCAGCCTCTGTGAGTTTGGCTTGATGGGGCTTCAGATGACCGGCTGCGTATTGTTCTCGGTCGGTGATTTATATGGCCGTTCCGATGAGTTGATTCTCTATATTCCCAATGATCCTCAATACCCCCTGAAACGCTACACCAGGGCTGAGATGACGGACCTTTTCAAGCGGCGTTTCACCGCCCACGATGTGCCTTTGCCCGACGATGGCAGCCCGACGGCTTACCAGCGATTTTTCAGCCAGTTCGTGGCTTATGCCGATCGCCCGTACTACTTCAAGCAGTTCACCCAGGATGGGCCGGTGCTGACGGTTGACCAGGCCCTGGATCAGTATGCGCCGTTACTCATTGAGTTGAGCCGCATTGATCCCTACTCGCTGCTTTACCTGCCCAACGAACTGCCGCCCCCGCAGGTGCCAAACCCTGATCCTTATCTGGCGCCCGGCGCCATGCTACGCAAAGGGGCAGGTATCGGCACCCGTAACCTGTGGGATTACCTGTTTGAACAGCATCGCGACAAGCTCATTGCCGACGCCCGCGCTCACGCGGTGCCCTCGGCGGATGTCGATGCCAAGGCACGCTCGGAAAAACTCGCCCGCTTGTTGAATATCGGCCTGTTGGTGTTGACCGGCGTTTCAATGTTTGTACCGGCGTTGGGTCAACTCATGGTAGGGGCGATGGTGGCCCAATTGCTGGTAGAGACCTGTGAGGCCGCACACGAGTGGAGTATGGGCGACCGCCAGGCAGCCAAGGCACACCTGATTGATGTGGCGCAAAACCTGGCTTTCATGGCCGTAATGGTCGGGGGCGGCAAAGTGCTGGGCCGATTGACAGCAGTCAAGGCCGAACCGGTGATCGAGGCGTTGGAGCCGGTCACCCTGTCCAATGGCGAGACGCGTTTGTGGAAACCCGATCTGAGCGGCTATGAAAGCCCCGTCAGCCTGGACCGCAGTAGCGGCCCCAATGCCCTGGGCCAATATGAGCTGGACGGCAAGACGTACATTCGCCAGGACGGCAAGGCTTACCAGCAAACCTACGATGAGACCCTCAAGTGTTGGCGTATCGAGCACCCGAGCTATCCGTGGGCCTACAAACCTCGGTTGTCTCACAACGGCGCCGGGGTTTGGCGTCATACGCTGGAGCGCCCACTGACATGGGACCGGTTGACGCTGTTGCGGCGTATGGGGCATGTGACGCAGATATTCGCGGATGAGCAATTACTGAGAATCGCTGACATCAGCGGCGTCAGCGACAATGTTTTGCGCAAGATGCACATGGACAGTTTGCCACCGCCTCCGGAATTGACGAACACCCTGCGCTTGTTTGAGGCTGACCAAGGCGTGGGTGAGGTCATCAATCAGATAGAAGGTGAGCAAGCGGTCGATGGTCGCTATCTGTACGTCCTGCCTTTGGTTGTCGATCTGCCACGCTGGCCGCTGGGGCGTGGACTGGAGGTATTTGAAAAGGCGGATTTGACGGGAGGCTCGCTCAAGTACGGCTCTGAACGCCAATTTGCTCCAGGAGCGGTCAAAGCGCCGGTCAGGATTTGTCGGGCTGATGTCATGAGTGGTGCATTGCCCGCGCGTATTTTGCAGGGGCTCGACGAGGCGGAAATTATTCATCTGCTCGGCGGCGAGCCCGCGCGGGTTAAAGCAACAAGGCCGGAAAATTTTCGCAAACAGATCGTCGACTTCGTCAAGACTCGCCAACCGGACGTATTCGAAAGTCTCTATAAAGGATCGGAGCCCAAGGCGCGCTTCGTCGCGCAAATGCAGCGTGTGACGCCAGGGCTCAGCGAGGCGGCCGCGGACGCCGTGCTGGCCCAGGCCAATAGCGAGGAATTCGAGCGGCTGGCGAGGAATTCGAGCGTTCCCTTGCGAATGTTGGAGCATGCTCGCTGGTATGCGCAACGCGGGCGACTGAGCAACGCGTATGCCGGCTTGCACTTGGACAACATGGCCTCGGTCGACAGCAAGCGGCTGGCGCTGCATGCCTTGCAAAAGTTGCCGGGGTGGTCGGATAGCGTGCGCCTGGAAGTGCGTGACACCAGCGGGGTATTGATCCACGGCATTGGCAGCGAGACGGCGCCGGTTCCCAACTACCTGGTCAAGAAAGGTCCGGTATACCAAGCGTTCGATGAGCTGGGCACAGCACTCGATAGCAACCCGCTACCCGGTGATAATTTTTTCCCTTCCCTCATGCATGTCTTGCCCGATGAAGCCCGCCAGGCATTGGGTGTTCCCGATATTAGCCAGCATGCTGAACTGCGCAGGGCGATTATCGACTATGCCAGCGCTCATCCCGGTGAGATGAGGCAAGTGCTTGAACAGCACGCGGCCCAAAAAAACATGAACACGTTGCCGATAAGGTTGAAAGACAAGCGCGTGGGTTATTACGCCAGTGGTCGCGGCCCAGACATGGAGGCTCCACTGGCGGCCCGCGTGCGGGCCGTCTACCCGGGGTTGACCGATCAACAGGCCAATAGCTACATCCTTGAGCTGCGCCGGACAGGTCAAACCGATGTACAGGTGTATGCCTATTTACAAGCCCGGTTGAGCGAGTGGCAAACACTGGTATCGACACTTGAGGCGTGGGTGTCAGACCGATCCCCAGCGCTGCAAGCCCATATTTTCGTACGTCGGGAGATTATGGACAGTCTCAAGACGTCGTGGCGAAATGCGCCCTTGGCCGACCAGGAACTCCGTTTCAGCCAGCTGAGTCTAGTCTCTGTCGACCCCTTGCCTCTCATTACCGCCGATTTCTCCCATGTGCGGGATTTGAAGCTGAACGTGCCAAATGCCGAGGCTTTTTTAGAGCGTTGCGCTTCTGTGGAAACACTTGAAGTCCAGGTGATGCAGGACAACACCGACAGGGTGTTCGAGTCATTGAAAAACCTGCGCAAACTGCGCGATTTGAACCTCTATACGCCGATAGCTGCGCAGTTGGTATCCAAGCTTAAGGTGCTGTCCAACCTTGAAGCGCTTACCCTCACATCCCCCGTAGGAGGGGGATGGCGCAGCGAGAGCCCGGTGTTGGATATTCGTGGTTTTAGCCGTTTGCGAAGGCTGCAAGTGAGCGACAGTCAGACAAGGCAGTGGCCAACAGGTGTGCTTGAGTTACCGCTGCTTGAGCGCTTGAATCTGCGCGCAACGGGCATCGATACCCTGCCTGCAGACCTCTACCCTGGGCATGATCGACTGTTGGCCGGCCTGTCGCTGGATTGGTCGAAAGTAGCGCGTGAGGACTTTAAACCCATTTATGAATACGTGCGCAATCGGCCTCGGCACTTGATTGATACGAGTGAAATGGTGAGGGAGTACTGCAAGGGCGAGCTTTTTCGCCTGGCCGAAATAGACCCCCAGTATTTCAATGCGCTGCATACCAATGTTGCCGAGTTATGGCCAGAGCCTCAGGCCAGGTTTGACGCCGTGGAAGCCTTGAGCGTGCAGCGCAGTGAGCTTGATCGACGGCTTGAACAGTGGTTGCGCACAACGTCGCAGCGATCATCCGAGGGCCGTTCCATGAGTACGGTTGCGTCTACCTTGAAAGTAAGTTGGTGTAGCGAGTTGGTCCGCCAATACGTTCCCCCGACGGATTTACCGTTGCATGTTTACAGTCTCTCGGGGCTAACACGAGATCCCTCGATGTTTGTTTTGTTCGGCCTGCAGCTAGACTCGTTACCGGAGTTACCTGCCGGTGTCTTCGCCCATGTGAAAACCTTGATCCTGAAACAGATAGGCGTGCCGGATCAACACTTGCAGCGCTTTGTCCTTGCTTTCAACGACATTCGAACGCTGGACCTGAGCAATGGCGAGCTGACCGCTATGCGCTTCAAATCGGACGAGCTGCCGGCGCTTGAGCATTTGAACCTGAGCCATAACCCCTTGACCGAGCTGGACGTGAGCCCAATGAGTCGACTCCACTCCCTGAGCGTGCGCGGAACACGGATTAAGGCGTGGCCGGTGGGCGCGGAGCATTTGCCGGAACCGATCTGGCTGGACTTGCGCGACACCCCTATCTCAACCTTGCCGCAGTCGGCACTGGACCGGGATCAGGTGCTGATTAATACCCACCTGGGCGGCACGCCCCTCAGCGTGCAAGCCAGAGCCGAGCTGGCGGCGGCACGCCAGCGATTCGAACAGACCCGGGGCCTGTCACCAGGCACTTTGGCCCGTTTTGCCCAAGATCGTGTGTTGGTCATCTTTCCCCCGACCGAAAGCGACTGTTTGAATATTCACCATCTGCTGCCGTTACTGCCTGCCGAAGTGTCGCGGGGCGCGCAGTCGTTGCAAACCCGCATGCGTCGTTTGCTCCCCGTGCTCAATGAGCATGAGGCGCGCCAGTGGCTTGAAAGAATGTACGCGCTGGGAATCCCGGATTTGCAACTGCATGCGCTTATCGATGGCTGGAACCAGACCTTCGAAGCGCTGACCCGTCGCTTGAATGATTGGTTACTCATTCGAGCGTTCAGGGAGGGCAACTGGGTGGTGTCGTCGCAGACTCGGCAAGCGGCAGCACTGCGCATCCTTGAATGCTGGCGCGAAGGGCTATTGACGACCGGCAGCCAGGCCAGTGCCGAACTCAATCTCACTGGCCTGCGATTGGGTGATCTGCCTGAACTGTCAGGCGCCTTTACTCATGTCGCCACCTTGGGGTTGAGGGGCGTCAGGCTAACCGAGCAGGGTTCCAATGACTTCCTGCGTGCTTTTCCCAATGTGCGCACGCTGGACCTTGGCGGTAATGCGCTGGAGGAGGCATTGCCTGACGCTATCGCAGACATGACTCACTTGCAGCACCTTGATTTGTCCTATACCAGCCTCACCGCATCCGAGGCTCTGTACCGCTCGCTGAGAGGCCTGCAGCATCTGCAAAGGTTGAACCTGGCCAACTGTGACCTGGAAAGCTTCCGGCTCGACGGGTTCAGACGACTTCAGAGCCTGGATCTACAAAACAATTGGCTGACGCAGTGGCCCGAGGGCGTGTGGCAGTCCGAGTCCCTGCTAAGGCTGAATCTGTCGGGTAATGACCTTGCCTCGATTCCACCCCAGGCGTTGGACGGAAGCCACGATCTCCTGATGTCGAACACCAATTTGTTTGACAACCGTGAGCTGTCGCGGGACTCACTTGAGCGGCTCAGGGGGTACGCAAATGAGCGGCACCTCGATCCGGTATTAGGGTTTACGCGCTCAGAGCTTGATGAGCTGATTAATGACTTTGGCGGTGATGAGGGCAATGACACCGAAAGCACCTTCTCCGATGAGGTCGTACCCGAAGGGCAGGGCGGACGTGGACACCTGTCGTTATGGCTGGAAAGCCTTGCTCCAGAAGCGCAAGCAGCCAGTCGGGTGCTATGGGCGCAATTGGAGAGTGAGCCGGGTCATGAGGCGCTTTTTCATTTGCTGAGGCGTTTGCAGGACACCGCGGAGTTCAGTTTTTCCCGCGCGGACCTGACACGAAGGGTCTGGGACGTGTTGAAAGCAGCGGGAAGCGATAGTGAACTGAGGCAAGTGCTGTTCCGGTTGTCAGACACCCATGGCACCTGTGTGGACGGGCGTATCCTGACGTTCAGTGGATTAGAGGTCAAAGTATTCGAATATAACGCTCTGCTTGAAGTCAATCCTGCTCATCTGGACCAGAAGGGTCCGGCTTTGTTGAAATTGTCCCGGCAGTTGTTTCGTTTGGGCGAGGTCGAAAAGCTGGCCAACAAAGACATCAGCGCGCAGGGGCGTCACGCGGATCCCGCGGAGGTGCGTCTGGAGTATCGACTCGGTCTCCAGGGGCTGCTGGACTTGCCGGGTCAGCCCGGGTACATGATGTATGGCAAGCCCATTACCGGAGTGCCCCTTATCAATGCATTCAAGGCCGTGAAGAGCGCGGAAGCCACCGATGCATTTTATGAAGACCTGATTACACGTGACTACTGGGTGGATTACCTCAAGGAGAAATACCCAAAGGAATTTACTGCATTGGAGCAAAACGCGGCGCAAAAGCATGAAAAACTTGAAAGTGATCATGCAACCTTCAGCGAGGCCTATAGCGAGGCCACTACCGTGCTGGAGGTTGAACTGACGACTGAGCGAAATAGAAAACTCCTTGAGTTGTCTCGTCAAGAGACCTCGTCACCTCCGCTCTCTGAGCGTGATCCGGACCAGCCAGGTACGTCCAAGGACCTGATGGGCGGGCGGTCCGGCTGATCATTGCCTGACATTGAGCTAGAACAAAAAGTAGCGTTGGGCCATCGGCAGCACCTCCGCCGGTTCGCACCACAGCAGTACGCCGTCGGCCTTGACTTGATAGGTCTGTGGGTCGACTTCGATCTGCGGCAGGTAGTCGTTGTGAATCAGGTCGGTTTTCTGCACGTCGCGGCAACCCTTGACCACCGCGATCTGCTTCTTCAAGCCCAGTGCTTGCGGCAAGCCGGCATCTGCCGCCGCCTGGCTGATAAAGGTCAGGCTGGTGGCGTGCAACGAACTGCCGAAGCTGGCGAACATCGGGCGGTAGTGCACCGGCTGCGGTGTCGGGATCGACGCGTTGGCATCCCCCATCAGGCTGGAAGCAATGGCGCCGCCCTTGAGAATCAGGGACGGCTTGATCCCGAAAAACGCCGGACGCCAGAGCACCAGGTCAGCCCACTTGCCGACTTCGATGGAACCCACCTCGTGACTGATCCCATGGGTGATCGCCGGGTTGATGGTGTATTTGGCGATGTAGCGCTTGGCGCGCAGGTTGTCGTTGTCCGCGTCGTCGCCTGCCAGCGGCCCGCGCTGTTTTTTCATCTTGTCGGCGGTCTGCCAGGTGCGTGTGATGACTTCGCCCACGCGGCCCATGGCCTGGCTGTCGGAGCTGATCATCGAGAACGCGCCAAGGTCGTGGAGGATGTCTTCGGCGGCAATGGTCTCGCGGCGGATGCGACTTTCGGCGAAGGCCACGTCTTCGGCGATGCTCGGGTCGAGGTGATGGCAAACCATCAACATGTCCAAGTGTTCGTCGATGGTGTTGCGCGTGAACGGCCGCGTCGGGTTGGTCGAACTGGGCAACACGTTGGCAAAACCGCAGGCCTTGATAATGTCCGGCGCGTGGCCACCACCGGCGCCTTCGGTGTGATAGGTGTGGATGGTGCGGCCTTTGAGCGCCGCCAGGGTGGTTTCGACGAAGCCGGACTCGTTGAGCGTATCGCTGTGGATTGCCACCTGCACGTCGTACGCGTCGGCCACGCTCAAACAGTTGTCGATACTCGCCGGTGTCGTGCCCCAGTCCTCATGCAGTTTCAAACCGATGGCCCCGGCCTTGACCTGTTCGATCAACGGTTCGGGCAGACTGGCGTTGCCCTTGCCGGTAAAACCGAGGTTCATCGGGAACGAATCGGCGGCTTGCAGCATCCGCGCCAGGTGCCAGGGCCCGGGGGTGCAGGTGGTGGCATTGGTACCGGTGGCCGGGCCGGTGCCGCCACCGATCATGGTGGTGACGCCGCTGGTCAATGCCTCTTCGATTTGCTGCGGGCAAATGAAATGCACATGGGAGTCGATGCCGCCGGCGGTGAGGATCATGCCTTCGCCGGCGATCACTTCGGTGCCGGCGCCGACAGCAATCGTCACGCCGGGCTGCATGTCGGGATTGCCGGCCTTGCCGATGGCGGCGATCCGACCGTTCTTCAGGCCCACGTCGGCCTTGACGATGCCCCAGTGATCAATGATCAACGCGTTGGTGATCAGGGTGTCGACGACTTCGGCGGCCAGCAGTTGGCTCTGGCCCTGGCCGTCACGAATCACCTTGCCGCCGCCGAATTTCACTTCTTCGCCGTAGATGGTGAAGTCTTTTTCCACTTCGACGAACAGCTCGGTGTCGGCCAGGCGGACCTTGTCGCCGACGGTTGGGCCGTACATGTCGGCGTAGGCTTGGCGACTGATTTTCATGGGGTTACCTTGAGAATAATGGGGTGAATGTGATTGCGCTTTCGCGAGCAAGCCCGCTCCCACATTGGGCATGTATTCACCCATCAAAACGTGGGAGCGGGCTTGCTCGCGAAGGGGCCCTAAAGGTCGCCCATGACGCGTCCCGCAAAGCCGAAAACCCGGCGCAATCCAGCCAGTTCGACAAGCTCGACTTCGCGACTTTGTCCGGGCTCGAACCGCACCGCCGTACCCGCTGGAATATTCAGGCGCATGCCGCGGCTCAGGGCGCGATCAAAGGTCAACGCGTCGTTGGTCTCGAAAAAGTGGTAATGCGAGCCGACCTGGATCGGGCGGTCACCGCTGTTGGCCACGCTCAGGCTGAGGGTGCGACGGCCGGCATTGAGTTCGATCTCGCCAGGCTGGATCCGGTATTCGCCAGGAATCATGCAGGTTGCCCCAAGGTCTTGAAGTAGATGGCGGTCGGGCTGTAGCGGCCGTCCGGGCTTTGGCAGTAGTCGGGCAGTTCGCCGATCTTGGTGTAGTGCAGTGACTGGTAGAAGGCCTCGGCGCCAGAGCCGGCCTCGGTGTCCAGGTACAACAGGCCGCGCTTGTGCTGGCGTGCGGCGAGTTCCAGGGTGTGCATCAATTGCTGGCCCAGGCCATGGCGGCGCGCCGTGCTGTGCACCAGCAGTTTCTGCACCTCGGCGCGGTTCAGGCCATTGGCTTTTTGGCACAACGCCAGTTGTACGCTGGCCAGCACCTGTTCATCGCGCACCACCACCCATAACAGCAGGCTGGCGTCTTCGAGGGCGCTATGGACGGTGTCGAAATAGGCACGGGCCTGGACCCCGTCGAGGTCGGCCATGAA
The DNA here is from genome assembly GCF_059758795.1 of Pseudomonas sp. GQ91. Lineage (NCBI taxonomy): Bacteria > Pseudomonadati > Pseudomonadota > Gammaproteobacteria > Pseudomonadales > Pseudomonadaceae > Pseudomonas > Pseudomonas sp. GQ91. The sequence goes on along the minus strand of NZ_JCAXED010000005.1, from coordinate 83,020 downwards.
CCCCACTGATGCGCCGTGCTTCACGGCGTCCAGCAGCAGCTCGATCAAGCCCTGGCGATAGTGGAGAAAACTTTCTGCATTCACTCGACGCAAATGGGCGGCGCTCATCGGCATCACTCCTGGTGGGCGGCGGGCGGCTGTTCGCCGGGGTTAAGCAGCAGTTGCATGAAGGTCAGGTCGAGCCAGCGGCCGAACTTGGTGCCCACCTGGGGCATCTGCCCGGTGATGCTGAAACCCTGGCGTTGATGCAGGCGAATCGATGCCTGGTTGCCGCTTTCGATGGCGGCGACCATGACGTGTTTGTCGCAAGCCCTGGCCCGCTCGATCAGCATCTGCATCAGTTGCGGGCCCAGGCCTTTGCCGCGCTGGTCATTGCGCACGTACACCGAATGTTCGACGGTATGACGAAAGCCGTCGAACGGCCGCCAGTCACCGAACGAGGCGTAGCCGACCACCTGTTCGCCATCGACCGCCACCAGGATCGGATAGGCCTGTGCCTGGCGGGCATTGAACCAGGTCTGGCGATTGTCCAGGTCCACGGGCTGGTCATTCCAGATCGCGGTGGTATTGAGCACGGCATCGTTGTAGATATCGCGGATTGCCGGCAGATCGCCGTGTAGTGCGTCACGAATCAGCAAGGACATGGTCGGGCCTCAGGCGATGGGTTGGTGGACGGTCACCAGTTTGGTGCCGTCGGGGAAGGTGGCTTCGACCTGAATATCCGGGATCATTTCAGGGATGCCTTGCATCACTTGTTCGCGACTGAGCAGGGTGGTGCCGTAATGCATCAGGTCGGCCACGGTGCGACCGTCGCGAGCACCTTCCATCAGCGCCGAGGAAATGTAGGCAATGGTCTCCGGGTAGTTGAGCTTCACCCCGCGCGCCAAGCGGCGCTCGGCCACCAGGCCGGCGGTGAAGATCAGCAGCTTGTCTTTTTCCCGTGGGGTCAGGTCCATGGTTCAAGGTCCTTCAAAAAACGTTCATAAAAACACTGGAGATCCAATGTGGGAGCGGGCTTGCTCGCGAAAGCTGTGTGTCAGGCGATGCATCGTATTCGCGAGCAAGCCCGCTCCCACATGTGGATCTTCATGTGCTCCAGATTCTCGGTGATAGCGCTTCCCGGCCCAGTACGGCCGGGCGCAACAGGCGCCACAGATCGATCAGCCAACCCCGCGCCAGCAGTGTTTCGCTGGCCAGGCAACGTGCCACCAGCAGACCGGGTAATTGGCTCAGGTCGCCGCGCACCGCGTGAGGCAGCGAGCGACATTTTTCGAGCAGTTCGCTGTCGATTTCACCGCTCATCAGCAACGTGGCAAACACCGGCTGTCCATCCAGGCCAATCGGCGAGTCGAGCAAACCGTCGTTGCCGATAACGCGTTGGCGCTCATGCCAGAGCAACTGGCCGTCACGGCGGATATCCAGATGAGACTGAAAGTGCCCCAGGTCGAAACGCTCGCCGCTGGCCGGCCGGCCGAGCGCGACGATGTCCCAGTAAAACAGCCGGGCGTCGCCTTCAAGCTCGATGCGCGTGGTGAGTTCGGCCTGGGCGGCACTGAACACGATGGTTTCCTGAGGCAACCATTCCAGGGTGGCGCCAGCCTTGACGGTCAACGTCACCTGCTGATAGGCCGGGCCTGCCGCGCGATACCACTTGGCGGCGCCCGGGCTGGTCAACTGGGCCCAGGCGCCCCGGTCGAGGTGCGCGCTGATGTCCAGCCGATCGCCGCCGGCAATTCCGCCGGGCGGGTGCACGATGATGTGCTGGCACACCTCGGGGCCTTCGGCGTACAGGTGTTTTTGCACCCGCAACGGGCCCTTGTGGCGGCGTAGGACCGGACGCGTGGTCGCGTCAAACCGCGCGTAGCCGAGCGCCAGCTCGGCGTGCCAACTGGGGGTGAACAGGGCAGGAGAAACGGGCAGGTTCATGTTGAGTGCTTATCGTCAGGACGCCACAGATTAGATCGTTACGAGGCCGCGTACACCCTCGGCCTGCATATTTTCACCGCGACCTTGCTGGACGATTTCACCCCGCGACATCACCAGGTAGTGGTCAGCCAGTTCGGCGGCAAAATCGTAGAACTGCTCCACCAGCAGAATCGCCATGTCGCCGCGGTCGGCGAGCTGCTTGATCACCGCGCCGATCTCCTTGATCACTGACGGCTGAATGCCTTCGGTGGGTTCATCGAGAATCAGCAGGCGCGGGCGACTGGCCAAGGCACGGCCGATGGCCAACTGTTGTTGCTGACCGCCCGACAAGTCGCCGCCCCGGCGCTGCTTCATTTGCAGCAGCACCGGGAACAGTTCGTAGATAAACGCCGGAACTTGCTTGGCCTCGGAGCCGGGGAAGCGGGACAGGCCCATCAGCAGGTTTTCTTCCACGCTCAGGCGGCCAAAAATCTCGCGACCCTGTGGCACATAGGCGATACCCGCCTGAACCCGCTGGTGCGGCTTGAAGCCGGTAATGGCCTTGCCCTCCCACTTCACCGCGCCTTCCTTGGCCGGCAGCAGGCCCATCAGGCATTTGAGCAATGTAGTCTTGCCCACGCCGTTGCGCCCCAGCAGGCAGGTGACTTCGCCGACTTTCACGTCGAACGACAGGCCCCGCAGGATGTGGCTACCGCCGTAGTACTGATGCAGCTTGTCGACTTGCAGCATGTTCAAAACCTCCTCAAACCCCTGTAGGCGCGAGCCTGCTCGCGAAGAACCCGAGAGCGCCGCTGCATTCAGGATGCCCGCGTCATCGTTGACGATCTTCGCGAGCAAGCTCGCTCCTACAGAAAAGCCAAGCCAGCTCAGCGACCGAGATAAACCTCGATGACGCGCTCGTTTTCCTGCACCTGCTCCAGCGAGCCTTCCGCCAGCACGCTGCCCTGGTGCAACACTGTCACATGGTCGGCAATCGAGCCGACAAACCCCATGTCATGCTCCACCACCATCAGCGAGTGCTTGCCCGCCAGGCGCTTGAACAGCTCGGCGGTGAACTCGGTCTCGGCGTCGGTCATGCCGGCCACCGGTTCATCCAGCAGCAACAGTTGCGGGTCCTGCATCAGCAACATGCCGATTTCCAGGAACTGCTTCTGGCCGTGGGACAGCAAACCCGCCGGGCGCTGCACTGCTTCGGTGAGGCGGATGGTGTCCAGTACTTCGTCGATACGCTCTCGCTGCTCCCCGCTCAGGCGCGCGCGCAGGCTGGCCCACACCGACTTGTCAGTGTGCTGCGCCAGCTCCAGGTTTTCGAACACACTCAAGGCTTCGAATACCGTGGGTTTCTGGAACTTGCGGCCAATGCCGGCCTGGGCGATTTGCACTTCGCTCATGCTGGTCAGGTCCAGGGTTTCGCCAAACCAGGCGTTGCCATGGCTGGGGCGGGTCTTGCCGGTGATCACGTCCATCAGCGTGGTCTTGCCCGCGCCGTTGGGGCCGATGATGCAGCGCAATTCGCCGACGCCGATGTACAGGTTCAGATCGTTGAGGGCCTTGAAACCGTCGAAGCTGACGCTGATGTCTTCCAGGGTCAGGATCGTGCCGTGGCGCGTATTGAGCCCTTTGCCGGCGGCCTGGCCGAGGCCGATCGCGTCGCGACTGGTGCCCTGGTCACGGTTCGGCTCGATGATCGGTTCGAGCATGAATTCAGCGGTTGCCGTGACTCTCATTGTTCGCCCCTTTTCTTCAGCAGGCCGATGATGCCCTTGGGCAGATACAGGGTGACGATGATGAACAGCGCCCCGAGAAAGAACAGCCAGTATTCCGGGAAGGCCACGGTGAACCAGCTCTTCATGCCATTCACCACCCCCGCGCCGAGCAGCGGGCCGATCAGCGTGCCACGACCGCCCAGAGCGACCCACACGGCGGCTTCGATGGAGTTGGTCGGGGACATTTCGCTGGGGTTGATGATGCCGACTTGCGGCACATACAGCGCGCCTGCCAAGCCGCACAACACCGCGCTCAAGACCCACACAAACAGCTTGAAGCCGCGCGGGTCGTAGCCGCAGAACATCAGGCGATTCTCGGCATCGCGCAATGCGGTCAGCACGCGGCCGAACTTGCTTTGCGCCAGGCGCCAGCCGATATACAGGCTGGTCATCAGCAACAGCAGCGTGGCGAAAAACAGCACCGCTCGCGTTCCCGGTTCGGTGATGCCAAAGCCCAGAATGCTGCGAAAGTTGGTAAAGCCGTTGTTGCCGCCAAACCCGGTCTCGTTGCGAAAGAACAGCAGCATCCCGGCGAAGGTCAGGGCCTGGGTCATGATCGAGAAGTACACGCCCTTGATCCTTGACCGGAAGGCAAAGAAACCGAATACCAATGCCAGTAATCCCGGCGCCAATACCACCAGGCACAGTGCCCAGAGAAAGTGATTGGTGCCAACCCAGTACCACGGCAGTTCGGTCCATGACAGAAAGGTCATGAACGCCGGCAGCTCATCGCCGGAGGCCTGGCGCATCAGGTACATGCCCATCGCATAACCGCCGAGGGCGAAAAACAGGCCATGCCCCAAAGACAACATCCCGGCGTAACCCCAGACCAGGTCCAGCGCCAGGGCGACGATGGCGTAGCACAGAATCTTGCCCACCAGCGTCAGGGTGTAGGCCGAGACATGCAACGCATGCTCGGGCGGCAAGAGTGACAACAGTGGCAAGGCCAGCAGCAGGATCAGGAGCACCGCACCCACGGCGATCGTCACTGTCGGGCCGGCTTTCTGCGTGGCCGTAAGCATCAATGGCTGGTTCATCAGTCGATCACCCGTCCTTTCAGTGCGAAGAGTCCTTGCGGGCGTTTCTGGATAAACAGAATGATCAGCGCGAGGATCAGGATCTTGCCCAGCACGGCACCGATCTGCGGTTCAAGAATCTTGTTGGTGATGCCCAGGCCGAAGGCGGCCATGACGCTGCCGGCCAACTGGCCGACACCGCCGAGTACCACCACCAGGAACGAGTCGATGATGTAGCTCTGCCCCAGGTCCGGACCGACGTTGCCGATCTGACTCAGGGCCACCCCGCCCAAACCGGCAATGCCCGAGCCGAGGCCAAATGCGAGCATGTCGACGCGCCCGGTGGGCACGCCGCAGCACGCCGCCATGTTGCGGTTCTGGGTGACCGCGCGCACGTTCAGGCCCAGGCGGGTCTTGTTCAGCAGCAGCCAGGTCAGCACCACGACAAACAAGGCGAAGGCGATGATCACGATGCGGTTGTAGGGCAATACCAGGTTCGGCAGCACTTGAATCCCGCCCGACAGCCAGGCCGGGTTGGCCACTTCCACGTTCTGCGCACCGAACAGCAAGCGCACCAGCTGGATCAGCATCAGGCTGATGCCCCAGGTGGCGAGCAGGGTTTCCAGCGGACGGCCGTAGAGGTGACGAATCACCGTGCGCTCCAGGGCCATGCCGATCGCGGCGGTGACAAAGAACGCCACCGGCAGTGCGATCAGCGGGTAGAACTCGATGGCGTGCGGGGCGTAGCGTTGCATCAACAGTTGCACCACATAAGTGGCGTAGGCGCCGAGCATCAGCATCTCGCCGTGGGCCATGTTGATCACCCCGAGCAAGCCGAAGGTGATCGCCAGACCGAGTGCCGCCAGCAGTAGGATCGACCCCAGGGACATGCCGCTGAAGGCCTGGCCGAGGATCTCGCCGAGCATCAGCTTGCGCTCGACCTGGGCCAGGCTGGTTTCGGCGGCGGTGTGCACGCTGGCGTCGGTTTCCACGCCCGGTGCGAGCAAGGCTTCCAGGCGGGTGCGGGCCAATGGGTCGCCGGTGCCGCCGAGCAAACGTACGGCCGCCAAACGCACCGCCGGATCGGGATCGACCAGTTGCAGGTTGGCCAGGGCCAGGCTCAAGGCGGTATGGACATCCTCGTCGGTTTCGCGGGCGAGTTGCTGGTCGAGGAATTTCAGTTGCGCCGGGGTGGCGCTTTTTTGCAGTTGCCGCGCGGCGCCGAGGCGCACCTTGGGATCGGCGGCGAGCAGTTGCTGGCTGGCTTGAAGGTTGTTGATCAAGCCGCGCAAACGGTTGTTCAGGCGTACGGTCCGGGTTTCACCGTTGACGCTGACCTGGCCGTGTTGCAGGGCATCCGCCAATTCGATGCGCGCCGGGTCGGGCTGCGCGGCCCAGGCCTGCAACAGTTTGGCCTGTTGCATCGGGTTGGCGTTGATGAACTCTTCGGCGTCGCTGGCGTGTGCGGCCAGGGGCAGCAGGAGCAGCGCGGCGAGGATGAAGCGGTGGAGGGCAGTGGGCATAAACAAAGGTCCTGGTCATGTGCGGACTAGGTTTCTGTGGGAGCGGGCTTGCTCGCGATAGCGGTGTGTCAGTCAAGGCATCTGTAGCTGATCCAGCGCTATCGCGAGCAAGCCCGCTCCCACATTCAGACCGAGGCGGGCTTTAGTTACTTTTCACCGCATGATCGGGCTTCTTGTCATTCCCCGGGATGTAAGGGCTCCACGGCTGGGCACGGATCGGCCCGTCGGTTTGCCAGACCACCGAGAACTGACCGTCGGACTGGATCTCGCCAATCATCACCGGCTTGTGCAGGTGGTGGTTGGTCTTGTCCATGGTCAAGGTGTAGCCCGACGGCGCGGCGAAGGTCTGGCCGCCGAGCGCTTCGCGCACCTTGTCGACATCCGTGGACTTGGCTTTTTGCGCCGCTTGCGCCCACATATGAATGCCGACGTAAGTGGCCTCCATCGGGTCGTTGGTCACCGCTTTGTCGGCGCCCGGCAAGTTGTGTTTCTTGGCGTAGGCTTTCCAGTCCGCGACGAACTTGGCGTTCACCGGGTTCTCCACCGACTGGAAATAGTTCCAGGCGGCCAGGTTGCCCACCAGTGGCTTGGTGTCGATCCCGCGCAATTCTTCTTCGCCCACCGAGAAGGCAACGACAGGCACGTCGGTGGCTTTCAGGCCCTGGTTCGCCAGTTCCTTATAGAACGGCACGTTGGAGTCGCCGTTGACGGTGGAGACCACCGCGGTCTTGCCACCCGCAGAGAACTTTTTGATGTTGGCGACGATGGTCTGGTAATCGCTATGCCCGAACGGGGTGTAGACCTCTTCGATGTCCTTGTCGGCCACGCCTTTGGAATGCAGGAACGCGCGCAGAATCTTGTTGGTGGTGCGTGGGTACACATAGTCAGTGCCCAGCAGGAAGAAGCGCTTGGCGCTACCGCCGTCTTCGCTCATCAGGTATTCGACGGCCGGGATCGCCTGTTGGTTGGGCGCCGCACCGGTATAGAACACGTTGGGCGACATCTCTTCGCCTTCGTATTGCACTGGGTAGAACAGCAGGCCGTTGAGTTCCTCGAACACCGGCAACACCGATTTGCGTGACACCGAGGTCCAGCAGCCGAACACCACCGCGACTTTGTCCTGGGTCAGCAACTGCCGGCCTTTCTCGGCAAACAGCGGCCAGTTGGATGCCGGATCGACGACCACCGGCTCGAGCATCTTGCCGTTCACGCCGCCCTTGGCGTTGATCTCGTCGATGGTCATCAGGGCCATGTCTTTGAGCGACGTTTCGGAGATGGCCATGGTCCCGGACAGCGAGTGCAGGATGCCGACCTTGATGGTCTCGGCGGCCTGGACGGTCCAGGTCAAACCCATGGCGGCAATGGATGCCGACACAGTGAAAGCCTTGATCAAGCTACGACGCTTCATGATGCGATCTCCGCGAACTCAACATTGTTATGAGGGGGCAAGTCGAGGAGGTGATTGCAAGCGCTGTGCCGAGTCGGCAAAAGGCATGAAATGGTCGTTTAGCCTGTGGTCGGGCGCCCGTTGTGCACCATGAGCTGGCAGCTCGGGACGGCTGGTGCGCCCGTGTGCGCCACAACGGGGCGGATCAGCGCTTGCGCATCAAGCCGATAAAGAACAGCCCGCCGATGGCGGCAGTGGCGACACCGATTGGCAGGTCTTCCGGAGCAATCAAGGTGCGCGCAGCGACATCCACCCACACCAGGAACAGGCTGCCCAGCAGCACGCACGCCGGTAGCAAGCGCCGGTGTTCGGCGCCCACCAGGCGCCGGGCAATGTGCGGCACCATCAAGCCGACAAAACCGATCGAGCCACTGATGGACACCAGCACGCCGGTCATCAACGAGGCGATCAGAAATACCTTCAGCCGCACATTGCGCGCATTCAGGCCCAGGGTGACGGCAGTCTGCTCGCCGGCCATCAAGGCATTCAGCGGGCGCGCCATGCCCAATAGCAGCGCGAGCCCGAGCAACACCGTGGCGGTGGGAATTGCCAGCAGTTCCCAGCGCGCCAGCCCCAGCCCGCCGAGCATCCAGAACATCACCGCCGACGCCGCGCGATGATCGCCCATGAACAGCAGCAGGTTGGCCACCGCCATCATCACGAATGACACCGCCACGCCGCACAGCAGCAAGCGATCGCTTTCCAGGCGACCGTTGCGGCTGGCCACGGCCAGTACCACCAGCATACTGAGCATTGCGCCGATAAAGGCGGCAATCGGCAGGGTCAGCAAACCAATGATTTCCCCGACATGCAGCACCACGATCACCGCGCCCAGGGTGGCGCCGGAGGTTACGCCCAGCAGGTGCGGGTCGGCCAGCGGATTGCGTGTCACTGCCTGCAACACCGCGCCGATCAGCGCCAGCCCGGCGCCGACCAAGGCACCGAGCAGCATGCGGGGTACCCGAATCAGCCAGACGATATGTTCCTGGCCGACGGGCCAATTCACCTCACCGATACCCAGCACCTTGTGCAACAGGATCCGCCACACTACGTCCACCGGCACGTGTGCCGAGCCGAATCCCAGCGAGACCACGCAGGAGACCAGCAACAGGCCGCCAAGGGCAATCAGCAGAAGGGCGTAGCGCCGGTTGATCATTCGCCGTGGAATCCTTTGGCCAGGGTTTCAACCGCCAGCACGTTGTCGATGCCCGGTGTGGCTTGCACATAAGGGATGACGATAAAGCGTCGGTTTTTGATCGCATCCACCGATTGCAGCGCGGGGTTGTCGAGCAGGAACTGTTGTTTCTGCGCGGCGGTGATTTCGCTGTAGTCGACGATCACGATCACCTGGGGATTGCGCTCCACCACGGTTTCCCAGTTGACCCGGGTCCAGCTGGCGTCCACGTCATCGAGGATGTTGCGTCCCCCGGCGGCATCGATCAGGGCTTGCGGCATGCCCAGGCGACCGGACGTCATGGCGCGGTCTTCGCCGCTGTCGTAGAGGAATACCCGGGGTTTTTCGGCGGGCAGGGTTTTTTGCACCTCGGCCACCTGTTCCTGCATGTGCGCGATCAGTGCGTTGGCGCGGTCCTGCACATCGAAGATCTTGCCCAGGTTGCGCAGGTCGTTATAGGTGTCTTCCAGCGTGGCCGCCGGTCGCTGCATGACGAAGGCGCATGACTCGGTCAATTCGTAGACGTTGATACCCAGCGGCTGCAGGGTTTGCGGCGTAAGGTCGCCACCGACGCGCATGCCGTAGTCCCAGCCGGCGAAGAAGAAGTCGACATTGGCATTGAGCAGGGTTTCCACCGACGGGTACTTGCTGGCCAGCTCCGGCAAACCTTCGAGGATCCGTGCCATGTGCGGGGTGACCGCTTTCCAGCCGGTCACTCCGCTGTAGCCGACCATGCGCGGCTTGAGGCCCAGGGCGAGCATCATCTGGGTCATGTTGATATCGTGGCTGACCGCGTGTCTGGGGGCTTGCTTGAAGGTCACCACGCGGTTGCAGCTGTGGATCTTCAGCGGGTAATGCGTGGCTTCGGCGAACGCCTGGGTCGCACCGAACAACAGGGAGAGGCACAGCAGGGAACGCAGGATCATGATTGGGTTATCCAGGTGATTCGGGGGTAGCCTGACAATGGGTGCGTGTCGATCAGCGCTTCGACACCAAACACGTCGCGCAGCAGTTCGGCGGTCAACACCTCGTGGGGCGTGCCGCTGGCGACGATGCGCCCGTGGTTGATCACGTACAGGCGATCACAGAAGGCGGCGGCCAGGTTCAGGTCGTGGATGCTGGCGAGGGTGCCGATTTTCAAGCGCTTGACCAGCTTCAAGAGTTCCAGCTGATAGCGTGGGTCGAGGTGGTTGGTCGGCTCATCGAGGATCAGCAGTCGTGGTTGCTGCGCCAGGGCGCGGGCGAGGATCACACGCTGTTTTTCACCGCCCGAAAGGGTCGCGAACGCGTGGTCTTCAAAACCCAGCAGGCCGACCGAGTCGAGGGCCTGTTGGATCAGTTGCCGGTCTTCGAGGCTGTCACTGTCGAACAAACCTTTATGGGGCGTGCGACCCATGGCAACCACTTCATCGACCCGCAGGCCGAAGGCGTCGGGAAACTCTTGCAATACCACGGCGATGCGTTGGGCGCACCAGCGTGAAGATTGTTTCCATAGGTTCTGATGTTCGAGCAGCACCTCACCGTGCTCCGGTTTGCTGAAACGGTAGGCGCAGCGCAACAGGCTGGTCTTGCCACTGCCATTGGGGCCGATCAATCCGACGAACTCTCCCGCACCCACTTGCAGGCTGGCGTCACGCAGTTGGAACTGGTGATGACAGTGGCCGTGACCCAAAGGGGACCAGGCGAGGTGGGTGAGGTTGAGTGAGGTCATGCAGCGCTCATCAGAAGGTGTAGTCGGCGGTGACAAAGAACGAGCGTGGCTCGCCCAGTATCCATTGTTGGCCGCCATTGTATTGGCTGACGGCGTAGGTCCGGTCGAACAGATTATTCAATTGCAGGCCGAATGTCGTGTTGCGCATGGCTTTCCATGACAGCGTGGCGTCAACCACGGTGTAGCTGGGCAACGGTTGCTGGTTGGCGATGTCGGCATAACGCGCATCGACGTAACGCACCCCGGCGCCGGCGCGGAGGTCATCGGTCACGGTTTTGCTCAGCCACAGGTTGGCGGTGCACCGGGGCACATCGGCGGGGCGCTTGCCGTTGCGGGAAACCCGCTGATTGTCGATCACCTGCGAGAAGTCGTCGTACTGTGCGCGCACAATCGCCGCGTTGGCGCGCAGTTGCCAGGCGTGCGGCAGTTGCAGGTCCAGGCTGGCTTCCAGGCCGTTGGAGGATTGCTGACCGACTTGTTCCTTGATCTGCGCGGTGCCCGGCACGTCGATCAGCAGTTTCTTTTTGACGATGTGATAGGCCGCCAATGTCCATTCGCCGCGCTGCTCCCAGAACGTTTGCTTGAGGCCGATCTCGGTCTGCCTGGCCGTCGCCAGGTCGAACTGCTGCTGGCTCGGGCTCAGGGAAATCAAACCGCCGACGCCGTCGGTGCTGGTGGCGTACTGAGCGTAGACTGACGTGTCCGGCGTCACGGCAAATACCAGGCCGGCTTTCCAGTTATTGCCAGTCAGGGTCTTGTCGGTCTGGCTGGCGTTGGTCAGGTCATCGCGGTCCACCTGCACATAGTCACGGCGGACGCCGGTGACCAGCGACAGTTGCTCGGTCAGTTGCAGGCGGTTTTCGGCGAAGGCCGAAAACTGTTTGCTGGTGGTCTGGAATTGCGCCCGGTAGGCGTTGGCGCTTTCAAAAGGCGCCGGCGCCGGGTGCTGCGGATCGACGGGTTGGCCGCCTGCAAGCACATCGTTGAACGGCGAGTTGCTGTTGAGCTGGAAACGGATGCGGTTGTATTCCATGCCGCTCACGGTCTGGCTGTCGAGGCCGAACAGCCTGTGCTGGAAGGTGAAGGTCTGGCGATCACCGAGCTGTTCCTGATTGTGCTTGATGCCGTAGAAACCGCTGCGGGTCAATTGTCCGCCGCTGAAGTTGTAGTTTTCGGCGTTCTGCCAGCGGCGCTGGGCCTTGAGGTAATACAGCTCGTTGGTGGCGCTGAGCTGGTCGTTGATCTGCCATTCACTGGTCAGGCGTGTCCACTGGTCGTTGTAGTGTTGGGTGTCATTGCTGACGTTGTAGTTTTTGTCCCGCAGGCCTTTGTGCAACTGGCCATTGATCAGCGGCGTGCCGAAGTAGTTTTGCGGGCGCTGGTCGCCATAATCATGGGCCAGGGTGAAACTCAGGTTATCCGCGGCCTGCCAGCGCAGGGCGGCGCTGACAAAGTCGCTGGCCGACTCGCCACGGTCGATAAAGCCGTTGCTGCGCAGGCGGTTGAGGTTGAGGCGATAACTCAGGGCGTCGGTCAGCGAGCCGCCGCTGTCCAGCGCCTGTTGCTGACGATCATCGGAGCCGTAGCCGAGGCGGATGTGGTTTTCGATCTCGCCGTCGAAGGGCTTTTTCGCGACGCTGTTGATCACCGCGCCGGTGGCGCCTTCGCCATACAACACCGAGGCCGGACCGCGCAGCACGTCCACGCGGTCGATGGCCCAGGTGTCGACTGGAAATGTCGAGGTGCTCATGCCGGTGTACAGGCGATTGCCGTCGTATAACTGCATCACCGAACCCTGGCCGGTAAAGCCCCGTGCTTGCAGCGAGGTGCCGCCATCGCCCGGCGTGCCGGTGCGGCTGATACCGGTGGCGCGGGAAATCGCGTCCTGCACGCTGACGTCGCCGCGTTCACGGATCTGCGCGCCGCTCTGGATTTCGACACTGCCCGGGGTTTGCAGGGCGCTAAGCTTCAGACGGGAGCCGGCCGTGGTCGGCGTCTTCAGGTCGATAGCGGTATCGACTTGCGGAGCCGTAACGGGGCTGGTGGGCAAGGTCAACGCTTGGGCGCTGTCATGCAGCGCGAGCAGGCACAGGCCGGACGCAAGGTAATGGTTCATCGCACGATCAATCGCTTATTCAAGAAGGTGCTCGCCGCAAACGCGGCGAACAGGAACTGCAACAAGTGTTATAAAATAACACTTGTTGCGCGGGACATGAAAGCCCGCGCAAGGTTACACAGTGCCTCTATGCAGGGCATCTCGACCGTCTCATGAGGAAGGTGAGGTGGATTCACGTTGGCCGAACAGTCGTGAAAGCACCAAACGATCCACTACCCACACCAGTACCAGCGACAAGCCCACCAACGGGAAAATGATCGCCAGGCCAAGCATGATCGCCATCGCGGTTTTCCACTTCGGCAGATCATGGCGCAGCGGTGGAACGCCCAGGCCGCCCTGTGGCCGGCGCTTCCACCAGATCACCACACCGCTGACGGCGCTCAGCAAAATCATCAGGCAGACCAGCAGCACGATGATCTGATTGATCACGCCGAACATCTTGCCTTCGTGCAACATCACTCCGGTCTCGGTGGCTCGGGCGAGGTTGTTGTAGTGCTCCCAGCGCACGTCGGCGAGGACCTTGCCGGTGTATTGGTCGACATGCAGCGTCGCGTCGTTGCGTGGGTCGTTGGCAAATACGGAGAGGGTAAATACCCCTTCGGCGGTGGTCGGGAAGGTGATGCTGTAGCCCGGTTCAACCTGGCGTGCGCTGGCCAGGTCCACCAGTTGTTGCAGGCTGACGCGCGGCGCGGCGGGGCCGTGGCTTTTGCCGCCGTGCTGCATGTGCTCGGCATGCGCGCCGGAGATGGGCATCGGCGTGTTCTCCATGGCCCAGGGCACGGTCTGTTGCGTGGCGCTGTTCAGGCTGCGTGCCTGTTGGTCGGATTGCGGCACGTCATTCCACATCGCTGCCGGAAAGCGGTTCCACAGGTCAGCGTATTGCTTGCCCCAGAAGCCGGTCCAGGTCATGCCGCTGAGCAGCATCAACAGCAGGAATGCGGCGCCCCAGAACCCGATGACGGCATGCAGGTCACGCCACAGCAGGCGCCCGCGGCTGCCCAGGCGTGGCCATAAAATGCCCGCCGCCGAGCGGCCGCGCGGCCACCACAGATACAGGCCCGACACTACCAGCATCACGCCCCAGCCCGCGGCCAGCTCTACCAGGCGATCACCGAGCGTGCCGATCATCAGTTCGCCGTGCAGCGCGCGGGCGATGGCCTGCAGGTTGTTTTTTGCATCCTGCTCGCCAAGCACGGTACCGCGATACGGGTCGACAAATACGCTCAGCTCGCTGCCCGCACTCTGCATGACAAATTGCGCGCTGCTGCTGGCGTCCACCGGCGGCAGGTATTTGCTGATCGTGCCCTCGGGGTAGGCGGCCTTGGCCCGTTGCAGCAGTTCGTCGGCGCTCAGTACCTGTGCGGCCGGCTGCACGGTGAGCAGGTCGCCGTACATCAGCGGGTCGAGTTGGGGCTTGAACAGGTAGATGATGCCGGTAACGGCCAGCAGCACCATGAAGGGGGCGACGAATAGCCCGGCGTAGAAATGCCAGCGCCAGGCCAGGTTGTAGAACGAAATCTTTTGAGTGCTCATTAGGTGGTCCGCAAGGCTTTAGTTTTTTGTGTCAGTCAGGCCGCCATCGGGAGCAAGCCCCCTCCCACATTTGACGGTGTTCACAAATCAAAATGTGGGCGGGGGCTTGCTCCCGATGCTTTAGAAACTCATGTCGACTTTGGTCCAGAGCGTGCGCCCCGGTTCGTTGATGGCTTGCGGGTCATTGGCCGGATAGCCGAACCCGGCGTTGCCGGCCAGGTTCAAGTGCTCGGCGTAGGCTTTGCCGAACAGGTTGTCGATGCCGGTACTGACCTTGAAGTGCTGGTTGATGCGGTACGCCGCGTTCAGGGAGAACACGCCGAAGCCGCCGCTCTTGTCGAAGTCCTTGCCGACCACGTTGCCCTTGTTCTGGTCGATGCGGTTTTGCGCCGTAACCACGCGCCACAAGGCGCCGGCGCTCCAGTCGTCTGCGCTGTAGCTCAGGCCGAACCGTGCATCCAGCGGCGGCATCTGTGGCAGGGCCTTGCCGTCGCTGCTGTTTTTGCCCCAGGCATAAGCCAGGGTGGCGTCGGCCTTCCAGTTGGGCGTCAGTTTGTAGGCCGCGCCCAGTTCGCCGCCCATGATCCGCGCGTCGATGTTCTGCGCCTGGGAGGTCATGCCCATCATGCCTGGGGTGTAATTGAACAAAATATAGTCACGGACCTGGCCCACATAACCCGAGGCCCAGGCCTCCAGTTCAGCGGTCTTGTATTGCACACCGAAATCCAGTTGAGTGGTTTTTTCTGGCTTTACCGAATCGAAGGCGTTCACCGAGCCCGCAGGGCCGTTCTTGGGGGAGAACAGTTCCCAGTAGTCGGGGAAACGCTGCGCGTGGCCGAGTCCGGCGTAGAGCGTGGTCGGGCTGTCGGCCAGGTCGTGTTCATATCGCACGAAGCCGGACGGCAAAGTGTCGGCGCGGGTGTTGCCGGCTGTGGGGTTGGCGCGGCTCATCATCCCGGAGCCGGTACGCGGGCGGAAATCCTTGGCCGAGGCGCGATCCAGGCGGGCGCCGGTGATCAGCCGGTGATTGTCGGCGGCGTACCAGGTCAGTTCGCCAAACACGCCGTAGTTATGAAAGTCGGCGTCCTTGTCGCGCGGCAGGTTTTTGTAAGTGTCGACGCCCGCGCTACTGCGCTGGCGATGTTCGTTGGTCTGCGCGTCGATGCCGCCGATCAGTTGCACATCGGCCCAGCGCCAGGTCGCCTTGAGCCGTGCGCCGAGGGTGCGGCGGTCGACGTTGGAGGCCATCGGCCCGGCCATCATCCCGCTGCCCGACGGCGTGCGCAGGCTGTAGTTGTCCATCACGTGGTCGGCGTAGTTGTAGTAGACCTGCGCCTCGACCTTGTCCAGCACTTCGCCGAGGTTGGATTTTTCAAAGCGCAGACCGAGGCTTTCGCGCAGGAATTGCGAACCGTCCATGCCGCGTCCGGCGTAGCGGGCTTCGCCGTCGCCACGGCCGGCAGTCAGTTCCAGCAGGGTGTCGGCGTCTGGCGTCCAACCGAGGGCGACGTCACCGTTCCATTTGTCGTAGCGCGAGGCGACGGTGTCATTGTTGCCATCCTTGTAGTCGTCGGCGTGGGCCTGGTTACCGATCACCCGGATGTAGCCCAGCGAACCGCCGGCTGCGGCGTCCAGCACTTTGTCGAAACGCCCGTTGGAGCCGGCCAGAAGGCTTGCGTTGAGCCGTGTGCCCAACTCGCCGAACTGCTCCGGCTCGCGGTCGAACAGCACCGTGCCGGCCGAGGCACCGGGGCCCCACAGCACGGTTTGCGGGCCTTTGATCACCGTCAGTTTGTCGTAGGTCTCCGGTGAAATGTACGACGTGGGCGCGTCCATGCGGCCAGGGCAGGCGCCGAGCATCATGCTGCCATTGGTGAGGATATTCAGCCGCGAGCCGAACATGCCGCGCAGCACCGGGTCGCCGTTGGTCCCGCCGTTGCGCACCAGGGCAAAGCCGGGAATGGTCTTGAGGTAATCGCCACCATCGCTGGCCGGCACCGGTTGGCGCGGGTCCTTGGGGTGGGTGACAACCGTCAGCGGAGAGCTGGGGGCGACGGCGGTGATCACCGTCGGACTCAGTTCATTGGTGTGTTCGGCGTGTTCGTCGGCGTGGACGTGGGGAGTCAACAGCGCGCCACACAAAACGGCGAGCACGGGGGTACATCCCATACGGGTGTCAGCAGGAAACCTGGACATGAAAAATTCCATCAATCAGTCGTAAACAACACGGCCAGCAGCCTGCGGCTGTCTGTTTTAAGTCGGCCGTGCGCAGTTGTTTTGATCAATTGCCTACGAAAGGACGGGTGGGGCGCGGCTGCGGGCGCCGGGGAAGATGCTCTGCCGGGCATGACCCAGGCGCGGTGCGGGGATCAGGGCCGTGGCCGGCGGCGGGGCGCCAAGGGCCACGAACGAAACGCTGCCGGGCAAGGCCGGGCAACTGAACAACAGACTGCAATAGCCGCATTTTTCCCACAGCACGTGGTCGGTGGCGGGGGCTTTCTGGTGTTCGACAGGGTGCCGGGACGCGCCATGGCAGGTCTCGTCCATGGACATTTGCATGGACATGCCGGCGTGATGATTCATCGGCATCGCTTGGGAAATCAGCGGACCGATAAAGATCATCAGCATGGCGAACAGGCTGATCCAACTGCCGTGGGCAAGCCTTAGGGGCGTGCGGCGACGTGTGGCTGAGCTGTTGGCTGGAGCACCCATGAGCGGGGCGTGGCGGCTTGGTTACTGGGCGTGCTGATGCTCGTGGGTGTTCATCGAGGGCGCTTTTTGTACCGACACCTTCACCTCGACCGGGCCAGCTTTTTCGAAGTTCAGGGTCAGTGGGAACTGTTGGCCATCCTTGAGCACAGTGCGGTCTTTAAGGCCCAGCAACATGACGTGGTAGGCCATGGGCGCGAAGGTCAGGTCGCCGCCGGCCGGAACAGTCACGCTAGGCACCTGCTGCATTTTCATCAGGTCGCCCTGCATCACGTGCTCATGCAACTCGGCTTTTTCCGCCACTGGCGTATCGACACTGAGCAGGCGGTCTGCTGTCTCGCCCTGGTTGTGAATCACAAAGTAGGCGGCAACCGTCGGCGCATTGGGCGGCAGTTCCTGTGACCAGGGATCGCTGACCAACAGGTCGCCGGCGGTGTAGTCATCGGCATTGGCGGCACTGAAAACGGGCAGCAGCAATGCCGCCAGAAGCAGGGAAGATTTGAACATGGCAGTTCTCCGGAACGATTCAGACGCAGGTCGATTGCGAAGTGATCAAACCATTGGAGAGGCGCGAGGATTAAGGCTTGGCCATTGCTGGCGCGGGGTGGGGGATTGCCGCGTGGGGGGCGGCAGGCCAGGCACGACGTCAAGGCGTGTGACATACAACTGCGGCACATGCCCCGGCAGCGCCACCAACGGCGCCGAACCCGAGCAGCACCAGCAATGCTGCATGTTGGAATGTTCGTCCTGTTGCGGTTCCGACAGGTCCAGCTTGGCCAGGGACATCGCCACCAGCGGACTGCCGTTGGACGAACAGAAACTGCCCCAGAGTAAGGGGTCAGCAAGGTTCTTGCCGTGCTGCATCGCCCCGGCCATCGGCATGGCAAACGCGTTGAACAGCACTGCAAGGCAGGCAATCCAGGCAAATGCAAAGCGTTGACGGGCCATGGCGGATAATCCGTAGGGTTAAACGATCAGGTGGGTATTTAGCCTGATCGAGGTGGAGAAGTAAAAAGTGCCGGTGTGGTTTGGTGTCGCAGTGCTTTCAGAGTGTCGTGGCGTGTCACTTCAGGCCAAGGGCTTTCATGACCTTCATGATAGTCGCGAACTCGGGATTGCCAGTACTGGATAGAGCTTTATATAGGCTTTCTCGTCCCAGGCCTGTGCTACGCGCCACTTGAGTCATGCCTTGGGCTCGAGCAATTTCCTCGAAACAGGCGTCCAGGCAGCCATTTCCAGGGGGCTTCAGATGCTCTGCTGCATCGAAACAAGTTAAGCGTCTTGTACCGCTTTTTGTGGCGAGGGGGCTTGTCCCCGTTGGGCTGCGCAGCAGCCCTCAAACCAGCCGCCGAGGAGTGCCCCGATACGCCGCATTCTTCTTTATTGGGGCTGCTGCGCAGCCCGACGGGGGACAAGCCCCCTCGCCACAGGATCGATTTCCATCCACAGCGATATCGAACGCCCAGCGCTGAAATGGCTTCCTTCGAAGAATCCCAACTGAGTGCTGTCAACGCTCGGACAGCGCATCCAGGATTGCCTTGACCGTCAAAAACTCCCGATCCACCTCCGGCAACACCGGCCGCTGCAAGACCAGCACCGGCAACCCACGCTCGCGGGCCACCTCAAGCTTGGGTTCGGTGGCGCTGCTGCCGCTGTTCTTGCTGATCAACACATCAATCCGGCGTTGCTCGAACAAGGCGCGCTCGTCTTCGAGCAAAAACGGCCCACGGGCGCCGATCACCTCGCAGCGGGCATTGCCGGGATAAACATCCAGGGCGCGCAAGGTCCAGAACTGCCCGACGGGGATGTCGTCGAGGTGGTGCAGAGGCTCGCGGCCAAGGGTGAACAGCGGACGCTTGAAGGGTTTCAGCGCCGCCATCAACCCGGCCCAGTCGCTGACTTCGCGCCAGTCATCCGCGGCCTGCGGCTGCCATGCCGGCCGCCGCAGCGCCCAGCAGGGGATCGCGCACAGCTGCGCCGCACGGGCCGCGTTGGCACTGATTTGTGCGGCGTAGGGATGAGTCGCGTCGAGCAACAGGTCGATGCCTTTGTCGCGGATAAATTGCGCCAGGCCCTCGGCACCACCGTAGCCGCCCACATGAACCTGGCAGGTCAGGTCGGTGGGCACGCGGCCGACGCCGGCCAGGCTGTAGATGTGTTGCGGGCCCAGGGTGCGGGCGATGGCCAGGGCTTCGGTGACGCCGCCCAGCAGCAGGATGCGTTTCATTCGGGCTTGATCACCTCAAGCAGGGTGATGGGCAATGCCTGGCGCCAGGTGTCGAACTCGCCCAGCGGCTGGGCCTGGGCGACATGGATGCGGGTCAGCTCGCCGCCATGCCGGGTGCGCCAGTCCATCAAGGTCATTTCGCTTTGCAGAGTCACCGCATTGGCCACCAGCCGGCCGCCCGGTCGCAGGTGTTGCCAGCAGGTATCGAGCACGCCGTCGCGGGTCACGCCGCCGCCGATAAAGATCGCGTCCGGGGCTTCAAGCCCTGCAAGGGCCTGGGGCGCACTGCCGCGAATCAATTGCAGGCCGGGTACGCCGAGGGCATCGCGATTGTGTTCGATCAGTTGCTGGCGAGCGTCGTCGGCTTCAATCGCCAGGGCACGGCAACTGGGGTGTGCGCGCATCCATTCGATGCCGATCGAACCGCTGCCGGCGCCGACGTCCCACAGCAATTCACCGGGAGTCGGTGCGAGGCGCGCGAGCGTCATGGCGCGCACATCGCGCTTGGTCAGTTGGCCGTCGTGTTTGAACGCTGCGTCCGGCAGCCCGGCCAGACGCGACAGGCGCGCCGTGTTGGGGTGCGCGAGACACTCGATGGCCACCAGGTTCAAGGCTGCAATCGGCGGATCTTGCCACGCCTCGGCGACGCCATCGATGCGTCGCTCAGCGCCGCCGCCCAGGTGCTCAAACACACTCAAGCGGCTCGGGCCAAAGCCTCTGGAGCGCAACAACCCAGCGATCGCGGCCGGGCTCTGGCCATCGTTGCTGAGCACCAGCAACCGCACGCCGCTGGACAGATGCGCATTGAGCGCCGCCAGTGGGCGCGCAACGACGGACAGCGTCACCACTTCCTGCAACGGCCAGCCCAGGCGCGCCGCCGCCAGCGACACGGAAGAGGGCGCCGGCAGGATCAGCAATTCGTCGGCCGCGACTTGCCGCGCCAGGCTGGCGCCCACGCCGTAGAACATCGGGTCGCCGCTGGCCAATACACACAGCGGCTCGAAACGCCGTGCCAGCAGTGGTTCCAGGGAAAACGGGCTGGGCCACAGTTCGCGTTCGCCGCGAATGCACGTCGGCAACAAGTCCAGCTGGCGCTGGCCGCCAATGATCCGCGAGGCGCGCAACAGCGCATGCCGGGCATTTCTGCCCAGGCCCTTGAAGCCGTCTTCACCGATGCCTACTACCGTGAGCCAGGGCGACATATTGATTCCTTGAGCGACATCCGACGGTCAGGCTTTTCATGCGGTCGGACAAAGCAGGCATAATACCGCGCCTTTACCCGTGAACCGGTAGCCCCGTGAAACCACTGCCACAGTCCAATACATTGCGTCCCTCGGGTTGTCCGGGGTTGCTGCGTATTGTCCAGGCGCTGGACGGCGGGATTTGCCGGATCAAACTGGTCGGCGGCGCAATCCGTGCCGAACAAGCGCTAGCCGTGGCGGACGCGGCCCAACGCTACGCCGGCGGGGTGATCGAGGCGACTAACCGCGCCAACCTGCAGATTCGGGGTATCGGCCCTGAGCACGCTGGCCTGATCGCCGACCTGCTGGCTGCGGGTCTCGGACCGACTACCGCGGGTGGCGATGACGTACGCAACCTGATGCTCAGCCCCGGCGCCGGTATCGATCGCGAGCTGTTGTTCGACACCCGCCCGCTCGCGGAGCAGATTCTCGCGACGTTACAGTCCCACCCGCGCTTTCATGAGTTGTCGGCCAAGTTCGCCGTGCAACTGGATGGCGGCGAGGCGCTGGCGATGCTTGAACATCACCATGACCTGTGGCTGTCGGCCTATGAGGCTAAGGGTGAAGTGCTGCTGGCGTTCGGCCTGGCCGGCTGTCCTGGGCATGATCTGCCATTGGCCGCCGTGTCCCTGGCTCAAGGCTATGAGTTGGTGGTCGCGGTACTGGAGCTGTTTCTCGACCTGGCCCGGCCTGACCAGACCCGCATGCGCCATCTGTTGGCCGAGATGTCTGTGGATAACTTTATCGGGCGTCTGCACCGGCCGTTGCTGCCGGTCGAGGGTTATCGACGAGGTGACAACCCGGCAACGCTGCGCCTGGGAACTTATCCACAGCGTCGGCCAGATCAGTTCTACGTCGCAGCGCTCGCGCCCTTGGGGCGCCTGGATTCGACGATGCTCCAAGGGGCCGCGCACTTGGCGCTTGAACAGGGCGCCGGCACGCTGCGTTTCACGCCGTGGCAAGGCCTGTTGCTGCCCGACCTGACGGCGCAGAACGCCAGCCGCGTCTCCGAGGGCCTGGCCCGGTTGGGCTTTCTCTGCTCTGCCGACCAGGCGCTGACACGCATGATCGCCTGCACCGGCTCCAGCGGTTGCGCCAAGGCCCTGGCCGACACCAAGGCCGACGCCCTGTACCTGGCCAGGTTGCTCCAGGCTGATGCCCAAGGGCCCGAGGTGCATTTGTCGGGCTGCCCGCGCACCTGCGCTGCCGCTCACACCGCGCCTGTCACCTTGTTGGCAGTCAGTCCAGGGCATTACGACCTTTATTTTCGCGAGGCAGGCCAGCCGGGTTTCGGCCGCCTGCGCGCACGCACTCTTTCTATTGACGCGGCGGGCGCTCTGTTGCGCGCCTGCCCACGGAGCAACACCGATGATTGATTACATCCGCGACGGTCAGGAGATCTATCGCAACTCCTTTGCGATCATTCGCGCAGAGGCCAAGCTGGATCGCATCCCGGCCGACCTGGAAAAACTCGCGGTGCGGGTGATTCACGCCTGCGGCATGGTCGAGGCCATCGATGGTTTGCAGTTTTCCGAGGGGGCCGGCAAGGCCGGGCGGGCGGCGCTGGCCGCCGGTGCGCCGATCCTGTGCGATGCGCGGATGGTGTCCGAAGGGGTGACCCGTACGCGTCTGCCGGCCAATAACCCGGTGATCTGCACCTTGCGCGACGACAGCGTGCCCGCGCTCGCCCTGGAACTGGGCAATACCCGTTCCGCTGCCGCTTTGGAACTCTGGCGTCCGCACCTGGCAGGCAGCGTGGTGGTGATCGGTAACGCGCCCACTGCGTTGTTCTATCTGCTGGAAATGCTCGATGCCGGCGCGCCAAAACCCGCGCTGATCCTGGGCTTCCCAGTGGGGTTTGTCGGTGCCGCCGAATCGAAGGCGATGCTCGCCGCTGACAGTCGTGGTGTGCCGTTCGTGATCATGCAAGGCCGTCTGGGCGGCAGCGCCATGGCCGCCGCCGCCGTCAACGCGCTGGCTACGGAGATCGAATGATGGGGGCTCGTGGACGTTTGATTGGCCTGGGCGTCGGCCCCGGCGACCCCGAGTTGATCACGCTCAAGGCGCTGCGCTTGTTGCGCGAATCGCCGGTGGTGGCGTATTTCGTGGCCAAGGGCAAAAAGGGCAATGCGTTCGGCATTATCGAAGACCATTTGGTGCCCGAGCAGACGCTGATGCCGCTGGTCTATCCGGTGACCACCGAAGCGCTGCCAGCGCCACTGTCTTATGAACAAGTGATCAGCGATTTCTACGACGGCGCCAGCGTCGAAGTGGCGGCGCATCTGGATGCCGGTCGCGACGTGGCGGTGATCTGTGAGGGCGACCCGTTCTTCTACGGTTCCTACATGTACCTGCATGACCGTCTGGCCGAACGCTACGACGCGCACGTCATCCCTGGCGTGTGTTCGATGCTTGGCGGCGCCTCGGTACTGGGTGCGCCGCTGGTGTATCGCAATCAGAGCTTGTCGGTGCTGTCCGGGGTGTTGCCCCACGAGGAACTCAAGCGGCGCCTGGCGGATGCCGATGCGGCGGTGATCATGAAACTGGGGCGCAACTTCACCAAGGTGCGTCAGGTATTGCAAGAGTTGGGACTGGCCACGCGTGCGCTGTATGTCGAGCGCGCCACCATGGCCAATCAGAAAATCGTGCCGCTGGATCAGGTCGAGCCGATGTCCTCGCCGTATTTTTCGTTGATCATCGTTCCCGGTGAAAGGTGGCAAGGTTGAGGGCTCCCGCGCTTGTCATTCTGGGCCAGGGCAGCCTCGCCACCGCACGCACGATCCAGCAGATCTACCCGGATGCCTTGATCCACGGTTTGATCGGGCGGGTTGAAGGCGCTGATCAGGGCTATGCCGAATTCGGCGCCACGCTGCGCGAGTTGTACCGGCAGGGCACGCCCATCATCGCCCTGTGTGCTGCAGGTATTGTGATCCGCACGCTGGCGCCGTTGCTGCTGGAAAAAGGTGAAGAACCGGCGGTGCTGGCGGTGGCCGAAGACGGCAGCGCGGTCGTGCCGTTGCTCGGTGGCCTGGGTGGGGTGAACCGGATGGCGCGTGAAGTCGCCACGGCTTTGGGGACTGCCGCCGCCATTACCACCAGCGGCGAACTGCGTTTCGGCACCTGCCTGCTCAACCCGCCCAGTGGTTATCAGTTGGCTGACCTGACGTTGGGCAAGCGCTTCGTCTCGGACCTGTTGGCCGGTGAACCGGTCCGCATCGAAGGCGCCGCGCCCTGGCTGGATCAGGCCAATTTGCCGCAGGATCCGCAGGCGCGCCTGACGATTCATGTGGGCAATGCCGAGCGCGTACCGGCGGCCAATGAGTTGCTGATCTATCCGAAAAACGTCTGGGTGACGTGCCGGCCTGGGCCGGGGTTGGCGATGCGGATTCAGGAGGCTTTGCAGCAGGCGGCTATCGCGCAGCAATCCCTGGCGTGCCTGCTCGCGGATGAGGCCGATATGGCCTGTGAGCAACTGCATGCAGCCGCTCAGGCGTTGGCTGTTCCGCTGCGCTTTGCGGCGTTGGCGGGTGAGCCGCGTGCCGACATCGTGATCAACTCGTCGCTTGAACCCGTGGATCTGGCGCAAATCGGTCGCTGCCGTGGTCGTCTTGCCGTCATTGGCCTCGGCCCTGGCGCTGCCGAGCTGATGGTGCCTGCGGTCAAGGCCGAACTGGCGCGTTGCACCGATGTGCTGGGCTACGAAACTTACGTGCGCATGGCGGGGCCGTTTCGCGCTGATCAGGTCCAGCACTGCACTGACAATCGTGAAGAGATGCAGCGTGCCCGGCATGCCTTCGAACTGGCCGCCCAAGGGCGCTCCGTGGTGGTGGTGTCGTCCGGTGATCCGGGGGTCTTCGCGATGGCCGCTGCGGTACTCGAGGCATTGCACGAGTCCAGTGATCCGGCCTGGCAGCGCGTCGACCTGGAGATCCTGCCGGGCGTCTCGGCGTCCCTGGCCACGGCCGCCCAGGCGGGGGCGCCGCTGGGGCATGACTTCTGCGTGATGTCGCTGTCGGACAACCTCAAGCCCTGGTCGATCATCGAGAAACGCCTGGACCTGGCTGCCCAGGCCGACCTCGCGCTGGCGTTCTACAACCCGATCTCCCGTGCTCGCCCGTGGCAACTGGGGCGCGCCCTGGAGATCGTCGCGCAACACCGGACGCGTGCAACGCCGGTGGTGCTGGGGCGGGACATTGGTCGGCCGGGCCAGACGCTGCGTACCACCACCTTGGGTCAGTTGACCCCGGACCAGGTGGATATGCGCACCATGGTGTTGATTGGTTCGTCCACCACCTGCGCGTTCCCACGGGACGGTGGCGGTGAGTGGGTGTACACCCCGCGTTGGTATGGCGAAAAACCATCGTCGTGAAATCCCAGCGGCCCCGCAACGGGGCCGCTGAAGTCTGAAATCGCGTGTGCCTGACGCACGACAGATCGGTTTACCGGGCGCTTTTAACGACGGCGCGGCACGGATTTTTCTGTTCTCGTCGAGGAATGACACCGTACAGTTTGCTGTCTCTGCGCCATCCCCCGGGTTTACGCAGGCTTCACATGAGGGGGGATTTTTTCCCTGGCAGAATCACCTTTTACCTACTCCTGAAAAGCGCTGACGGGCGGACTAGTGTTGGCAGTAGACCCGTGTGGGTTTTCTGGAGAAGCAGTAATGGAGCGAATACATAAAGGATTCAAGGTGGCGAGAAAGAGCAAGCGGGCCGCGGCTTATACGTTGCCGTCAGCCGCTGGGCCGCGCCACGAGGTCGTCGATGGGGCCGATGATGACTTGAATGGGGCGGTGGTCAATAACAGCGTCTTCTCGTTTGGTGCGGGGATGAGCCGCCTCAACCGGGAGTACACCTGCAAAAGCTATTTGCTGGCCAGCAGCTATGTGAGCGATGTCTTGAAACTGGGGCGGGGCACGCAAGCCTGGTATGACGAGTTCATCAAGGTCATGACCGGTCTGGGTTGGTTGCCGATCCGCAGCAGCTTCGAGCGGGTCACGACCTCGAAGAAGGGGCTGAGCGTGCAAATGGCGGCGCTGAACATCATTGCCAGTCTCGTGGCATCGACGTCGCTGTCGGGACCGCTGACGATGGGACTGCCCAAGTTGGCGGCGGATGCCTTTGAGGCGTTGAAGCAGCATCCGCAATCCTTCGACCTGTTCCAGCGAAATATCACCACCCGTGAGGGCGGCGATTTCGGCCTGGCGTCCTGTTCCGAAATCGACGGAGAGGTGCTGATGGTGATGGTGACCTACAGCGCTCACGACGTCAGTAAAAAAGTCGCGGTGCCCTTTATCGAGTGGGACAGTTCGTCAGTCGAAGCCTTCAGTGGTAGAACCTGCCTGATGTTGAATCCGACGGTGGTCAACGAGGCGACGCTCACGCTGTTGCGTGAACGCGTGGGGGACAAGGTGTTACTGGCCATCGCGCAATACAGGATCTGATCGTGGTTACGGCACCAGGTAACCGCGTACCCCGGTAAAGATAATCTGCGCCGCCAGGGCGCAGACAAACAAGCCCATCAAGCGGCTGACAATTTGCAAGCCCTGGTCGCCGAGAATGCGTTCAATACGGTTGGACAGGTACAGCACCACGCCGACCGTCAGACTGGCCAGGGCAATACTCAGAATGGCGAGGAACTTGTCGTCCCAATGGGGTTGGCTGACGCCCATCACCAGCAGTGCTCCAATGGTGCCGGGGCCGACGGTCAGGGGAATGGTCAGCGGGACGATGGTCACGTCCTGTTGCACATTGTCGGTCTGTACCGCCGATTTGCCCTGGGCCATGGCCAGGGCCGAAATGAACAGCACGCTGCCAGCGCCGATGCGGAACGCATCCACAGTGATGCCGAACACGCTGAAAATCACTCGCCCGAACAGGTAGAGCAAAACGCTCGACACCAGGGTAGCCAGGGCTACTTTCCAGGCCAGGCGCCGCCGCTCCTTGCTGGAGTAGCCGCGGGTCAGGCTGATGAAACAGGACAAGACGAAGAAGGGGCTGTACAGCACCAGCATCTTCAAATAAACACTGAACAACACGTGGAGCATGGCAGGAGCTCACAGCGAAAGAGGGCGAGAGGGAGTTTATCAGGACTGTGGCGGGACGCTATCGGTGAAGCAATGCGGCCTGCCGTAGCGCGAGTGCGGGGGATCAAAAGAGGGGTATTTCAGCTCAGGAAGTAGGCGCCTCTTCCGGTTGTTCGCGGCGT
The DNA here is from genome assembly GCF_059758795.1 of Pseudomonas sp. GQ91. NCBI lineage: Bacteria > Pseudomonadati > Pseudomonadota > Gammaproteobacteria > Pseudomonadales > Pseudomonadaceae > Pseudomonas > Pseudomonas sp. GQ91. The sequence goes on along the minus strand of NZ_JCAXED010000005.1, from coordinate 56,424 downwards.
GCGACCCAATACTCCACCAGCTCGCGCAGTTGCGACAATTCCACCGGCTTGGCCATGTGCCCGTCCATTCCCGCCTGGCGTGCGCGCTCCTTGTGTTCCGAGAGGATATGCGCGGTCAGCGCGACCACCGGGGTACGAATGCGCTGGTTGCTGACTTCCCAGACCCGCAATTGCTGGGTCGCGGAGAAACCATCGAGAATAGGCATTTCGCAGTCCATCAGCACCAGGTCGTAACGCTGGGTCTTCATCGCCTGTAATGCTTCCTCGCCATTGCTGGCGGTGTCCGGCTGCAGGTTGAGCTTGCCGAGCATGCCGCGAATGACTTTGGTCGAGATGCTGTTGTCTTCGGCCACCAGGATGCGGAAGTCGCTGGGCACCGTCACGCTGACAGGCGCGGCGGGTGGCGTCTGGCGCGGCGGGACAATGCCTTTGCTGCGCTGGGTCAGTTCGTCGGCCAGGGTGGTCTTGAGGGTATATCCCGCCACTGGCTTGGCGAGGATGCGCTTGATCCCGCAGTTGCGCGCGATGATCTTGCTCGGGGCGTTGCTGATGCCGGTGAGCATGATCAGAAGGATGTCGTGATTCAGGCTCGGGTCTTCCTTGATCTTCGCCGCCAGTTGCATGCCTGTCATGCCGGGCATGTTCTGGTCCAGCAGGACCACGTCGAAATAGTCGCGCAAGTGCGCCTTGGTCCGCAGCAGGGCCAAGGCCTCTTTGCCCGAAGGCACGGCGCTGACGTTCAAGCCCCAGGCGGTGCATTGTTGCACCAGCACTTTGCGGCAGGTGTCGTTGTCGTCCACCACCAGTACCCGCGCGTCGCGCAGCGGGCCGTCGAGGTCGTTGGTCGGGTGTTCCAGGCGTTCCGGGTCCAGGGGCAGGGTCAACCACAAGGTGCTGCCTTGTTGGCTGCCACTCTTGATGCCGAACTCACCGTTCATCAACAGGATCAGTTGACGCGCGATCACCAATCCCAGATGACCACTCAAGCGCGTGGCGGAGAGGAAGTTCTTGGTGTGCAATTCGCTGTGCAACAAGGCATCGCGCTCGGCAGCTTCCATCGGCACGCCACTGTCTTGCACGGCAATCCGCAGCCGCGGTTTGCTGCTGCGTTCATCCAGTGCCACGACGATCAGCACTTCGCCTTCGTCGGTCTTTTGCAGGGCGTTTTCCAACAGGCTCAGCAGCGTCTGGCGCAGGCGCGTCGGGTCGCCGCTGATGACGCGTGGCACCTGGGGCTGGATAAAACTGATCAATTCGACATTCTGCTGCTCGGCCTTGGCGCGGAAGATGCTCAGGCAGTCTTCGATCAAGGCGTTGAGATCGAACTGCACGTCATCCAGTTCAATCTGCCCGGATTCGAGTTTGGAGATGTCGAGGATCTCGTTGATCAGAGTCAGCAACTCGTTGCCGGCACTGTGGATGGTTTGCACATAGTCGCGCTGCTTGACCGACAAGGGCGTGCCCAGCAGCAGTTCGGTCATGCCCAGCACACCGTTCATGGGGGTGCGGATTTCATGGCTGATCTTCGCCAGGAACTCGGCTTTGGCGGCGATTTCGGCGTTGCTGGCGGCCAGGTCGCGACTGAGGCTGAAGCGGTCCTCGACGATGCTGCGCTGGCGTTCGCCCAAGGCCTGGCTCATCAGCAGGCCGCTGATGCAGATGACGCCGAGCAGGGTAACGATCAAGCCGTGGGGGGCGACCAGCGTCAGCCCCAGCAAGGCTGGCAGGATAATCAGCGTGCCGATGTTGAACACCACCATGGCGAGCATGAACAGCCGTGCCGGGCGATAGCCTTTCTGCCAGTGGTAGGCCGAGACAAACAGCATGCTCAAGCCGGCCAGGGCCACCAAGGCGTAGGTGATGATGTTCAGCGGCAGCGTATTGACGAACAGCAGCAACAACCCGGACAGGGTGATCAGCAGGATGTCTGCCATCAGCAACTTGTTCAGTGGGTGCGGACCCAGCGGGGCAAAGAAGCGATAAGCGAACATCAGCCCGCACGGCGCGGTCAGCAGCAACGCCAGATAGGCCCCAGGGGTTTGCACGGCCTGCCAGTTCGGCAGCCACGGGCCGAGCAGGTTGAGCAACAGCAGCAGGCTCAGCAGCAGCAACGCTTCGCAGGCCGCGAGCCACAGGCTGCTGCGGGAGCGATGATAGGCGTAGCGTGCGAGGTTATGCAGGATCAGCATCAACAGACAGCCGAACAGCAGTCCGTACACCAGCGTCTGGTTCTGACTGGCGGCGGCCATGACCGCTGGTTCCAGGGTGATATACGGGCGTAGCTCGTGCTCCGATACCAGGCGCACGTATACATCCAGCGGATGCTGGCTTTGCGGCAAAGGCAGCATGAAGTCACTGCTGGGCAATGGGCGTTCCGCCAGGGGCTGGCGGGCGCCGGTGTTCAATTGTTCCAGCAGGGTGTTGCCGTCCAGCACGTACAGGTTCAGATGCGCCAGGTCGGGAGCGAAGACCCGCAGCACTTGCTCGTGCTTGCCGGGTTGCAGCTTGAAACGTAGCCAGATCGCACTGTGGGGCTCGGACGCCGTGATCCGGTCCAGTTCGATGGGGCTGAATTGATTGGTGTAGCGAGGGGAGCGGATGTCGCTCAGTTGCAGGTCCGCCTGTTCATCAAGCAATACCGCCCAACCGCTGCCTTGCGCGGCGGCCTGGGCCGGAAGCAAGCAGAGCAGGGTCAGCAGACTGACTGTAAAACCTATGGCGATCCTGAGCCAGCGCACGGCGAAATCCCTTCGTAGGTTAATGCACGGGGTTAACTATGCGCGGGACCGCAACAGTAGGGCAAGGGCCGAAGACCCTTGCCTGACCGAACGGATAGCTGCTACTGATTTTCGCCTCGCTCGCGGGCAATGGCGCGGTAGCCGATGTCCTTGCGATAGAAGCAGCCCTGCCAATCGATTTCCGCCGCCAGCGTGTATGCCTGCTGCTGGGCAGCATCGACACTCGCGCCCATGGCCGTGGCGCACAGTACGCGACCACCCGCGGTAACGACCTTGCCGTCCTTGAGCGCGGTGCCAGCGTGGAACACTTTGCCTTCCAGTGCGGCCGCCGCGTCCAGGCCTTCAATCACCTCGCCCTTGGCGTAGTCGGCAGGATAACCGCCGGCCGCCAACACGATCCCGACGCTCGGCCGTGGATCCCATTGGGCTTCGACCTTATCCAGCGCTTGTGCCAGGGCGGCTTCCACCAACAGGACCAGGCTCGATTGCAGGCGCAACATCACTGGCTGGGTTTCCGGGTCGCCAAAGCGGCAGTTGAACTCGATGACTTTCGGGTTGCCGGCCTTGTCGATCATCAGGCCTGCGTACAGGAAGCCGGTATAGGTGTTGCCTTCGTCGGCCATGCCACGCACGGTCGGCCAGATCACCAGATCCATGACGCGCTGATGCACCTCGGCAGTCACCACCGGGGCCGGGGAATACGCACCCATGCCGCCGGTGTTCGGGCCGGTGTCGCCGTCGCCGACGCGCTTGTGGTCCTGGCTGGTGGCCATCGGCAGGACGTTCTTGCCGTCGACCATCACAATGAAGCTGGCTTCTTCGCCGTCGAGGAACTCTTCAATCACCACGCGGGAACCGGCGTCGCCGAAAGTGTTGCCGGCCAGCATGTCGCGCACGGCCTCTTCGGCTTCGCCAAGGGTCATGGCGACGATCACGCCCTTACCGGCGGCCAGGCCGTCGGCCTTGATCACGATCGGTGCGCCTTTTTCACGCAGGTAAGCCAGCGCAGGCTCGATCTCGGTGAAGTTCTGATAGTCGGCGGTCGGGATCTTGTGGCGAGCCAGGAAGTCTTTGGTGAAGGCTTTCGAACCTTCCAGCTGGGCTGCGCCTGCGGTGGGGCCGAAGCAATCCAGGCCACGGCTGCGGAACAGGTCCACGACCCCGGCCACCAGCGGCACTTCGGGGCCGACGATGGTCAGGGAAACGTTCTTTTCGGCGAAATCGGCCAGTTGTTCCAGGGCCAGGACGTCGATGGCGACGTTCTCGCACTTGGCTTCGATGGCGGTGCCGGCGTTGCCTGGGGCGACGAACACTTTCTGTACGCGTGGGTCTTGGGCGACTTTCCAGGCCAGGGCGTGTTCACGCCCACCGCTGCCAATGATCAAAACATTCATTTCAAAAACCTCTGAGAAACGCTGTGCTTCCTTGTAGGAGCGAGCTTGCTCGCGAAAAGCCTGAGACCGCTGCGGGGTGTCAGGCTTACCGCGTTACCGTTGACGATCTTCGCGAGCAAGCTCGCTCCTACAGTGGGGACGCGGTGCTGTTTAGTGACGGAAATGGCGCATGCCGGTAAAGACCATGGCGATGCCCGCTTCGTCTGCGGCGGCAATCACTTCGGCGTCACGCATCGAACCGCCTGGCTGGATCACCGCGGTGACACCCGCCTTGGCCGCATTGTCGAGGCCGTCGCGGAACGGGAAGAACGCGTCCGATGCCATCACCGAACCCTGGACTTGCAGGCCCGCGTGTTCCGCCTTGATCGCAGCGATCCGTGCGGAGTTCACGCGGCTCATCTGGCCGGCTCCGACCCCGATGGTCTGGCGATTCTTGGCATAGACGATGGCGTTGGACTTGACGTACTTGGCCACTTTCCAGGCGAAGATCAGGTCGTTGATTTCCTGCTCGGTCGGCGCACGTTTAGTCACGACCTTGAGGTCGCTGCTGCTGATCATGCCGATGTCGCGGCTCTGTACCAGCAAGCCGCCATTGACGCGCTTGTAGTCCCAGGCAACGGCACGTTCAGCCGACCACTCACCGCAGGCCAGCAGGCGCACGTTAGCCTTGGCCGCCACGATGGCGCGGGCCTCGGCGCTGACGGAAGGGGCGATGATCACCTCAACGAACTGACGCTCGACGATGGCCTTGGCGGTTTCAGCATCCAGCTCGCGGTTGAAGGCAATGATGCCGCCAAACGCCGATTCGGTATCGGTGGCGTAGGCCAGTTCATAGGCCTGGCGAATCCCGCCTTCGGCGTCCGGGCTCACGGCCACGCCGCACGGGTTGGCGTGCTTGACGATCACGCAGGCCGGCTTGACGAAGCTCTTCACGCATTCCAGTGCGGCGTCGGTGTCGGCCACGTTGTTGTACGACAGTTCCTTGCCTTGCAGTTGGGTCGCGGTGGCAATACCGACTTCGGCAGGCGTCGCTTCCACGTAGAACGCCGCGCTCTGGTGCGGGTTCTCGCCGTAGCGCATTTCCTGGGCCTTGATGAACTGGCTGTTGAAGGTGCGTGGGAACTGGCTGCGGCCTTCGGTGCTCAGGCTGTCGGCAGCCTGGTTCACGGTGCCCATGTAGTTGGCGATCATGCCGTCATAGGCGGCGGTGTGTTCAAAGGCCTTGAGCATCAGGTCAAAACGCTGGGCGTAGGTCAGGCCACCGGCTTTCAGGCTTTCCAGCACCTGGCCGTAGTCACTGGCGTTGACCACGATGGCCACGTCCTTGTGGTTCTTGGCTGCCGAGCGAACCATGGTCGGGCCGCCGATATCGATATTTTCGATAGCGCTCGGCAGGTCGCAGCCAGGCTTGGAGATCGTGGCCTCGAACGGGTAGAGATTGACGGCCACCAGGTCGATCGGCTTGATGCCGTGTTCGCTCATGATGGCGTCGTCGATACCGCGACGGCCGAGGATCCCGCCGTGGATTTTCGGATGCAGGGTCTTGACCCGACCGTCCATCATTTCTGCGAAACCGGTGTAGTCCGCGACTTCTACTGCGGCCACGCCGTTGTCCTGCAGCAATTTGAAGGTCCCGCCGGTGGAAAGGATTTCCACGCCCAGGGCTTCCAGCTCCCGGGCAAATTCGAGGATCCCGGTCTTGTCGGAAACACTGATCAAGGCGCGGCGGATCGGCAGGCGGGTAGTCTGGTCGGTCATCTCAATTTCCATCAAAAGCAAAGGAGTCAGCAAAAAAGGCGACCGGTTTTACGCGGGCGCCTTTCTGGTTTGATTGAATGCTTACAGCAAATCGTACTGCTTGAGTTTCTTGCGCAGCGTGCCACGGTTGAGCCCGAGCAGCTCGCTGGCCTTGGTCTGGTTGCCCTTGACGTAGTTCATCACGCTTTCGAGCAGGGGCGCCTCGACTTCGGATAGCACCAGGTTGTACACGTCCGTGACGGAAGCGCCCTCGAGGTGGGCGAAATAATTGTGCAGCGCCTTTTCGACACTCCCGCGAAGGGTCTGACCTTCTTCGCTCGGCGTGTTGAGGTGCTGTTTCAAATTGACGTTGTCGCTCACGGGTGCTGTTCCACTCACTAAAGTCTCGGTCATCATCGTCATGCGGCCACCCCTTGGCTCTTATAACGCTCGCAGAAGAACTCACGAACGTTGGCGCATTGTGCTTCCGTATCATCCAAACGATTGAAGTGGGCGCGAAACTCCTTGGCGCCCGGCAAGGTTGCGAGATACCAGCCGACATGCTTGCGAGCAATACGTACTCCCATCACGTCTCCATAGAAAGCGTGCAGTGCGGCCAGATGCTCAAGCAGAATACGTTCCACTTCGACCAATTCCGGTGCCGGCAGGATGTCGCCGGTACGCAGAAAATGCTCGATCTCACGAAAAATCCACGGCCGCCCCTGGGCTGCCCGGCCAATCAACAGGCCATCGGCACCGGTCGCATGCAGCACGCGCCGGGCTTTCTCGGCGGAGTCGATGTCGCCATTGGCAAAGACCGGAATCGACACCGCCTGCTTGATCGCGGCAATCGTGTCGTATTCGGCTTCACCGGTATAAAGATCGGCGCGGGTGCGGCCATGCACCGCCAGCGCTGTAATACCCGCCTGTTCGGCGATCTTCGCCACCGTCAGGCCATTCTTGTGCTCCCGGTCCCAACCGGTGCGGATCTTCAGGGTGACCGGCACATCGACTGCAGCGACAACGGCCTGCAGGATCTCGTTCACCAACTGCTCATCCTTCAACAGGGCGGAACCGGCGGCCTTGTTGCACACCTTTTTTGCCGGGCAACCCATGTTGATATCAATAATCTGCGCCCCCAGCTCGACGTTGGCGCGGGCCGCGTCCGCCAGCATTTGCGCGTCGCCACCGGCGATCTGTACCGAGCGGGGCTCGGGATCACCTTCGTGGATCATGCGCATCCGCGATTTGCGGGTGTTCCACAAACTCATGTCGCTGGTGACCATTTCCGAGACTACAAGCCCGGCGCCCAAACGTTTGCACAACTGACGAAAGGGCTGGTCGGTGACGCCCGCCATCGGGGCGAGAATCAAGCCATTGTTTAACGTGTATGGGCCGATGCGTACCGCCGACATAGGACTTCCCTGTTGTGGGGCCGGATCATTAGAGTTCGAAAAAGGGTTGGCATGATACCCGCTCTCGATGACTGGTTAAAGGCTGAATTGGATAAAATCTGAACAGCTGCTTTCTTATCGCCAGCGGTTAGGTCCTGGACCCTCGAGTCAGAAAGCCGCCGTCAAAGTTGCCCGCCTGGACCGATTCACTCGGGAGAGTGGAAGCTCAGGCTGTAGTTCACCGCCCTGTTACCCGGGTCGAGAATGTCCAGGGCGATGTGAATCGGCGTCTGGGACGGCATCTCGGTCTGTCCTGCCAGCTCTCCGCTGAGGTATTCGGCGGGTTTGAAGCGCCGGCTGGCAATCATCCGGCCGTTAAGGTCGGCGAAACGTAGCTCCAGCAGCGGGAACGGTTGGGAAAAGGTCGCTCGGTTATAGATGATTGCGTCCACTACCAAGGCGCCAGCGAACTCCGGATGGCTGCGCACCACCAGATTGCTGCTCTTGATATGCGCCACATCGACTCGCGAAGGCACCGTGCAGCCCAGTGTCGGGCACAGCTCCTGGAACCAGGGGCGGTAGTTGTCCTGGCGCGCCAGCTCGTCGAACTGATAGGCAATGTATTGCCCGGCCAGCGCCGCGGCCGCCAGCAACACCAGTGTCAGCCAGAGCAAACGGCGGCCCAGGCTGGCGGGGCGCTTGCCGGTGTAAAGGTGCAGCGGGTCGTCTTCCAGGCCTTGCAGCATTTCGTCATGGGCGCTGGTCGTGGCGCGAGGTCGCTTGCGGCCCGGTTGTGGCTCCTCCGGCTCGGCCTGCGGCGCGTCGGGTTCGGCGCTGATGGCTGGGGCGGGCGGCTCGATGTCGTCATCGAGGGGGTGGACATGGAACGGCGGCGCATCCTCCGGCTCAAGGCTGTCAAATGACATCGACGGTTCGGTGCGCTTTGGTTTTCCCGGGGGCACCGCCGCCAACTCGGGTGTAGCGTCGGCTGCGTCAAAGGGCTCGGCCGGTTCGTCAGGCCGATCGCTGAACAGGCTGGCCGCCCACCGTTCTTCTTCTGCCTTGGCCGTATCGCGGCTGGCGCTGAGCGCCTCGTCCTTTTGCCGGCGCTCAGAGCCAGGCTGACGCCGGTCGGCGTCCTGGGGCTGGGCGTGTTTAATCTCCCGGCGTTCCAGCCTGGCCAGCTCCTCATCCAGGTCCAGATTGTCCAGGTCGAGCACTTCGGCGTTCCATTGCTGTTGGCTGATGGCTCGCGGTGGCGCGTCGGCGGCTGGCGCTTCCTGGACCTGGGCCTCGGAGGCGTGGGCGCGCTGTTCCAACAGCTGCCGGGCCGCACTGAATACTTGCAGGCAGGAGCCGCAACGAACCACGCCGCGGGCCACGTTCAATTGAGCATGGTTGACGCGAAAACGCGTCTGGCAATGCGGGCACTGGGTGACGAAACTGTCGGTCATGCGGCCATCCGATTCATGCAAGCGCTCATTCTAACGCCGGCGTCCGCTGATGCGTACCCAGCCATCGCGGTTGGCGATAGGGTCCAATTGGAAATCCCGCGCATAGGCGGCGGCCACTTCTTCGCCCTGCTCGGCGAGGATCCCCGACAGCGCCAGGCGCCCACCCGGCTTGACCAGGTTGGACAATTGCGGCGCCAGGGCGACCAGTGGTCCGGCCAGAATGTTGGCGACCAGTACATCGGCCTGCACCTGAGGCAACTGCTCCGGCAGATACAACGGGAATTTGTCTTCGGCAATGTTATTGCGCCCGGCGTTGTCGCGGGACGCTTCCAGGGCTTGCACATCGATATCGGTGCCGACGGCTTCCTTGGCGCCCAGCAGCAGGGCGGCGATCGCGAGGATCCCCGAGCCGCAACCGAAATCGAGGACGTTGCAGTCCTTCAGGTCCTGACCGTCGAGCCATTCCAGGCACAGCGCGGTGGTCGGGTGGGTGCCGGTGCCGAACGCCAGGCCTGGGTCCAGCAGCAGGTTGACGGCGTCGGGCTCTGGCGCAGCGTGCCAGCTCGGGACGATCCACAGGCGCTGGCCAAAACGCATGGGCTGGAAATTGTCCATCCAACTGCGCTCCCAATCCTGGTCCTCGATCACTTCGCTGTGATGCTCAGGCAGCGGCCCGCCGGTCAGCAGCTCCATGTGGGCGAAGACGCTGTCGGCGTCGGTACCGTCTTCGAACAAGGCCAGCAGATGGGTGTGGGACCACAGGGGCGTGGTGTTCAGTTCCGGCTCGAAGATTGGCTGGTCTTCGGCGTCCATGAAAGTGACCGAGACCGCACCCACTTCGAGGAAAGCCTCTTCGTAGGTTTCGGCTTGTTCCGGGCTGATGGCGAGGCGGACTTGCAGCCAAGGCATGGCGGGCACCTTTGAAAAATGAGTGTGTGCAGCCATGTCCGGCCACGAAAGCGCGCCAGTTTACGCGAGAGCAAGACCTTGTGGCGAGGGGGCTTGTCTGTGGCGAGGGGGGCTTGTCCTGTGGCGAGGGGGCTTGTCCCCCGTTGGGCTGCGTAGCAGCCCCCAAACCTGTCACCCCAGTTGGGACTGAAGGACCGCAGTGATTTTTGGGGGGGGCTGCTGCGCAGCCCAACGGGGGACAAGCCCCCTCGCCACAGGGCAGGCCCCCCTTGCCACAGGACGAGCCCCCCCCTTGCCACATGAAAACGGGGATTCAGATAATGCTGGTCGCGGGGAAGCGCTTTGCCCTGAGCAATGAGTTCGACACCGCGGCTGTTGCAGATACAACAAAGCCGCCCGAAGGCGGCTTTGTTGGTCGGAGCACAAACTTACTGGTTGGCCAGCTTGTGTTCCAGGTAGTGGATGTTGACTCCACCTTCGCAGAAGCCTTCATCACGAACCAGATCCCGATGCAACGGAATGTTGGTCTTGATGCCGTCGACCACGATTTCGTCCAGGGCATTGCGCATACGGGCCATGGCCTCGTCGCGGGTTGCGCCCCACGTGATCAGCTTGCCGATCAGCGAGTCGTAGTTGGACGGGACCTTGTAGCCGCTGTACAGGTGCGAATCGACGCGAACGCCGTTGCCGCCCGGAGCATGAAAATGCTTGACCAGGCCTGGACTCGGGATAAAGGTTTTTGGATCTTCGGCGTTGATCCGGCACTCCAGGGAGTGGCCGTGCATCTTCACATCATCCTGGGTGAACGACAGTGTGTTGCCAGCGGCGATGCTCAGCATCTCCTTGACGATGTCGACGCCCGTGACCATTTCCGATACCGGGTGCTCTACCTGCACGCGAGTGTTCATCTCGATGAAGTAGAAGCGGCCATTCTCGTACAGGAACTCGAAAGTGCCGGCGCCACGGTAGTTGATGTCGATGCAGGCCTTGACGCAGCGCGCCAGCACTTCCTGGCGTGCATCTTCATCCAGGCCCGGTGCCGGGGCTTCTTCCAGGACCTTCTGGTGACGACGTTGCAGCGAGCAGTCGCGGTCGCCCAAGTGGATGGCGTGACCCTGGCCGTCGGACAATACCTGGACTTCCACGTGACGCGGGTTGGTCAGGTATTTTTCCAGGTAGACCATCGGGTTGCTGAACCAGGCGCCCGCTTCTTCGCGAGTCTGCTTGGCCGCTTCGATCAGGTCTTCTTCCTTGTGCACCACGCGCATGCCGCGACCACCGCCGCCGCCGGCGGCCTTGATGATCACCGGGTAGCCGACTTCGCGACCGATGCGCAGAGCGGTTTCCGGGTCTTCGGGCAGCGGGCCGTCGGAACCAGGAACCGTCGGCACACCCGCGGCGATCATCGCGGCCTTGGCCGATACCTTGTCGCCCATCAGGCGAATGGTGTCGGCTTTCGGGCCGATGAAGGCAAACCCGGATTTTTCCACCTGTTCGGCGAAATCGGCGTTTTCCGCGAGGAAGCCGTAGCCCGGGTGAATGCCGTCAGCACCGGTCACTTCGGCGGCGGCGATGATGTTCGAGACCTTCAGGTACGAGTTCGTGGCCAGTGGCGGGCCGATGCAGATGCTTTCGTCCGCCAGTTTCACGTGCATCAATTCGGTATCGGCCGTCGAGTAAACAGCGACGGTCTTGATGCCCTCTTCCTTACAGGCGCGCAGGATACGCAGCGCGATCTCGCCGCGGTTGGCGATCAGGACTTTTTGCAGTTTCTTCGCAGGTTTCAACATCGAAGGCGCTCCGCGGTTCAAACGATGGTGAACAGCGGCTGGTCGTACTCAACCGGCTGACCGTTTTCTACCAGAATGGATTCGATCACGCCGGCTTTTTCAGCGGTGATGTGGTTCATCATTTTCATCGCTTCAACGATGCAAATGGTGTCGCCGACTTTCACGGTCTTGCCCACTTCAACGAACGCTGGCGAGGTCGGTGCCGGGGTGCGGTAGAACGTACCGACCATTGGCGACTTGACCACGAAGCCGTTCAGCACAGGTTCGGCTGGCGCTGCAGGGGCAGCGGCAACAGGCGCGGCGGTCGGTGCGGCGACGGCGGGTGCCGGGGCCTGCATCTGTGGCGCGTAGAATTGCTGGGCCGGGGTTTTGCTGTGACGGCTGATCCGTACGGATTCCTCGCCTTCCTTGATCTCCAGCTCGTCGATACCGGATTCTTCCAGCAGTTCGATCAGTTTCTTAACTTTACGGATATCCATGAATCATCAACTCCCAAGGGTCGGTCAGGGGCGTATAGCCGGGGCTTCAAGTTGTTCCAGGGCGGCCTCCAGGGCCAGTCGGTAACCGCTGGCGCCAAGGCCGCAGATCACTCCTACCGCAACGTCGGAGAAGTAAGAGTGATGGCGGAAAGCTTCGCGTTTGTGCACGTTGGATAAATGCACTTCGATGAATGGGATGCTCACCGCCAGCAGCGCGTCACGTAATGCAACGCTGGTGTGCGTAAAAGCGGCGGGATTGATCAGGATAAAGTCCACGCCTTCGCTACGGGCAGCGTGAATGCGATCAATCAATTCATACTCGGCATTGCTTTGCAGGTAGAGCAAATGGTGGCCGGCTTCACGGGCTCGTCGTTCCAGATCGAGGTTGATCTGCTCGAGGGTCACTGCCCCATAGACGCCCGGTTCGCGGGTGCCGAGCAGGTTCAGGTTGGGTCCGTGCAGAACCAGTAAGGTCGCCATCGGCTGTTCCTTGTTATTGATTGAGGGACGGCAGAACCCGGCGACTATGCCGCAAAGCCTTTGTGACTGTCCAGTTCTCTGCAATAGCCAGCACGATGAGCGAGGATTGCGCAAAATTTGTGACTAGGCTGGAGGGTTTGGTCATGAGTCTGGGGGCGGGGGTTGGGACCGCAGTCCTCCTTGTAGGCGCGAGCTTGCTCGCGAAGAACCGCAACGCTGACGCGGAAAATCTGGCACCCCGAGGCGTTCTCGGGTTTTTCGCGAGCACGCTCGCTCCTACAGGGAGAGGGCGGCGTTGCTCGCGCTCTTCACAACATCCGAAATCGAATCAAACACGGAACGCCTGCACGGCAGTGTTGAGTTGCCCGCCAAGCACCAGCAAGTGCTCGCCCTGGCTGCGACCCTGGCCGATGCGCAGCAAATTATCCTCGCCCAACTGATGAATCCGCTCACTGTTATCCCGGATCTCACTGACCGCATCGCTCTGCTGGGCGGTGACATCGGCAATTCGCACGGCCGTCTCGGAAATGGTCTGTATCGCACCGACGATTTCATCCAGTGCGCCATCGGCTGCCTGGGCCTGCTGGGCGGTGGCTTCGGCGTGTTCGACTTGGGCGCGCATACCTTCCACCGATTGCCGGGCGGCGGTTTGCAGGCCGGCGATCAGGGTCTGGATTTCTGCGGTGGCGCCAGCGGTGCGCTGCGCCAGGGAACGGACTTCGTCGGCGACCACCGCGAACCCGCGTCCGGCTTCCCCGGCGCGGGCCGCTTCGATGGCGGCGTTCAGCGCCAACAAGTTGGTCTGATCGGCAATTGAGCGAATCACCGTCAGTACGCTACCGATCGTGGCGGACTCTTCGGCGAGTTGTTCAATCATCTGGGCGTTGCCCTGGACTTCGCCCACCAGCGCGTGCAGGCCGGTCAGGCTCAAGCCGATCACCCGCTGCCCCTGTTCCACGGCGTCGCCCGCGCTACGGCTGGCATCGGCTGCCTGGCTGGCGTCACCGGCAACTTGTTGAATGGTGGCCTCCAGCTCGCCCAGGGAGTCACGGATTTGCGCGGTGTCGCTGGCCTGGCGCTCAGCGCCCTGGTGCATGCTGTTGCTCAGATCGGCCAAGGCGCTGCTGCTGCCGGCCACTTGCTCGGCATTGCCGCGGATGGTGCCGACCAGATCCACCAGGTAGGCCCGCAGGCGATTGAGGGATTCCTCGATGTCGTGCAGTTCGCGATTGGTCTTGCCCAAGGCGATGTTTTGGCTGAAGTCGCCTTCGGCCCACGTGGACAGTGCCGGCGCCAGGTTGGTCAGGACCCTCGCCAGCCGGCGTTGCAGGGTATCGATCAGCAACGCGATCAGCAGGATCAGGCCAATCATCGCGCCCTGTATCAAGCGCACTTCGCCCTGGATCTGCCCGTGTTGAGCGCGCACCACCGGTTCCAACGTGGCGATGGCGTGTTGCACGGTATCGATTTTCAGGTGGGTGGCGGCCGCCAGCTCGGTGCGTTTCTGAATTTGCTCGCGAGTACGCGCAAGTTCAGCCGGGTAACGTGTCAGCAGGCTGTTGAGCTCGCGCTTGAGGTCAACGCCAGTGTCCTGGGCGAGGGTTTTTTCGCTGGTTTCCAGGCCCATCATCTCGGAGAAGTCGTCGCTGTTGGACTCGCTGCTGGCGGTGACGCCCAACAGGGGCAGTTGTTCAAGCAAGGCCGCCTGGTCGCGGATGTTGGCGAGTTCGCGTTCTACATCACCGGCCAGTTCGCTGCGCCCGCTGCTGACCAGCTTGTCCCGGGCCAGTGACAGCTTGGCCAGGTGCTGGGACGCCGCCAGCAGTGGCGGCAGATAGCGCGCTGCGTCAACGGAGTTGACGCCGATGGCGTACTGGCTCAGTTGTTCGAGATTGGCTCCCAGCTCGCGTTCGGCTTGCAACAGCAAACCTTGCGGGTCACCGGCCAATTTGCCGGCGGCCAGCAGGTCGGTCTTGCTGAAGCTGTCCAGGTCGAGAAGGCTGGGGCGCAGTTCTTGCGTCAGCTGCGGCGGCAACTCATCCAGTTGCAGTATCAGGCTTTCCACGCTCTGGCTGGCGCTGCTCAAGCGCAAGGCATCGCCGCTGGACAGGTAATCCTCGATATTGCTCGCGACCTGGTTCTGGAAGGCCTGGGACAGGCCCAGATAGCGCTCCATCAGTTGATAAGGTCGCTCCAGCGCGCGTTGTGACCACCAGAGCGTAGCGCCCAGGGCCAGGCAAACGGCAACCAGCAGGAGCGTGTTCAAATTCGTCAGCAGCTTCAGGCGCATGCGTGGTTTCAACCAACGGCAGAAAGATAAGTGCCTGAAGTTATTGCGTTTTCATTACAGCGTTATGACGGAGCGGGTGGAGTTCGATGAAAAGATGGCACTTTGCCTTGCGCTGTCCGAAGCCACCACTCGATTACGCCCCGCGTCCTTGGCACGGTACAGCGCTTCGTCGGCCTGGGCGGCCATCATCAGGCTGTCCGAGTCATCGCACAGTTCCACCACGCCGGCGCTGAACGTGCACCACAAATCCTGCGGCTGCGCCGGGTAGTGGATTTCGGCAAAGCGCCCACGGATTTCGTCGAGCACCTTGCAGGCCGCATCCAGGTCGGTGTCGGGCATGACAATGGCGAATTCTTCGCCGCCGTAACGCCCGATAAAGTCGGTCTTGCGCAGCCGCTGCTTGAGAAACAGCGCCAGACTCTTGATGACCCGGTCGCCCATGGGATGCCCGTGGCTGTCGTTGACGCGCTTGAAGTGATCAATGTCGAGCATCGCAAAGCTCAGTGGCTTGCTCTCGCGACGGGCGCGAAAGCTGCAGTCCTCCAGCAATTGCAGGATGTGCGTGTGGTTATACAGGCCGGTCAGGCTGTCGCGCACCATCCGCGCCTTGAGATGACGGGCGCGCGCCGCGCGATTGCGCACCGTGGTAATCAGGTGGCGGGGCTTGATCGGCTTGGTGAGGAAGTCGTCGCCGCCCTCGCTCATCGCATCCAACTGTTTGTCCAGGTCGTCTTCGGCCGACAGGTAAATGATCGGCACGCTGACATAACGGTCGTTGTGGCGAATGACTTTGGCCAGTTCGGTACCGGTACAGGCGGGCATGTACATATCGAGGATAATCAGGTCGGGCTGGAAATCCGCCAGTTCGGCCATGGCCTGAATCGGCTCGATCAGCGTCCGGGTGATAATTCCGGCACTGTTAAGCAAGCGTTCGGTGTGCATGGCCTGGGCACGGGAGTCATCGATAATCAGCACTTTATAAGGTTCGTACTGGGCGACGCAGGTCAGTACTTCGATCTTTTCCAGCAGGCTCGAGGCTTCCAGGGTACCCGTCAGGAATTCCTGACCGCCCGCTCGCACGGCGGCCAGGCGGGTCGGGGTGTCGGTCTCATGCAGACTGAAGAACAGTAGCGGCAGTTTCTGCTCCAGGCCTGTCTGGGCTTCGGCCGCCAGTTCCAGCCCTACGCCGGGGCCGCAGAAGTCCACATCCATGACGATCGCGGCGGGCAGGCGCTCGGTCATGCAGGCGCGGAAGGCCGCAAGGCTGTCGAGGGATTGTGCGCTCAGGCCGAAAAACTCCAGCTGCTTGGCCAGTCGCTCGGCGCGGTCGTGATCGGCCAGCATCACGTAGATCGGCTTGCGCATCGGCGGCAGGAGGGTTTGATCAAGGTGGTCGCCCTGACGCAACCCGGTGCGTGACAAGCGCTGCATCAAGCGGTTGAGTTCGCCGATCAGGTTGCTGCTCAGGCGGCCGCGGTTATCGTTCACCGCTTTGAGGGAGTCGATGATGTGCCGCGCCAGTTGACCGTGCTCGGCTTGTTCGAAGCGCTCGGCGAAACGCAACAGACGCAGGCTGGCTTCGCTGAGTTCGGACAAATCAGCGCTCGACCATTCGCTGCGCTGCAGGCGCTGCCAGATCTCGAGGATTTGACGTGCCTGATGGATTACGCGCTGGGCAAAATGGTGTTTGAGACGCTCACGGCTGGGATCTTCTGACTCGGTCATATCCTGACTACTAGGTGAGGGTGCATGCTGAGATCGACTGATGGCTCTATGCTAGCACCTCTTTAGATTTGCAAGGGTGTCATACGTCAATTAACTGCAAGGTCCCGCGTATTGATTGGCTGACTGGTAGGTCAAGTAGGCGCAAAAGCGTGCTTCCTTTATAGTTCAACTTCGCCTTCGCGCCACTCTGATTAAAAGCCCCGCACGCGCGGGCACGATGGGGTAGGGTTGTGGTCGTAGCTATTGAACTCAAGTGACTGAAAGGATATCCGCCATGCTGGACTGGAAAAACCGTGCAGGCAGCGCTCCGGGCCCAAGCCCTGCGCCGAAGTCAGCTCCCCGCAGTTATTTTCGCAATCTGCTGATGAGCCGGGCCCTGCTGACCCTGGTTGTCTTGTACCTGTTGGTCACCAGTGCCCTGGGTTGGTACTGGAGTTCCGAGCCTGATTTGTTTCCGGTCCAGCAGAACGCGCAAATCGCGGCTGAGAAAGAAGGCAAGAAAATGGTGCTGGGTTTCACCACGGTCGAAACCCTCAAGACGGTCGTGGGCACCTTGCTCGACAAGCCAGGCGGTTACATTTCCAACGACCGTTTCCCGCCAGGCCTGTGGATGGACAACATGCCGAGTTGGGAATACGGCGTATTGGTCCAGGTGCGTGACCTGACCCGTGCCCTGCGCAAGGACTTTGCCCGCTCCCAGTCGCAATCGGCGGAAGATGCCGACTTGGCCAAGGCCGAGCCGCGCTTTAACTTCGACAACAAGAGCTGGGTACTGCCGTCCAGCGAGTCGGAGTACCAGGAAGGCATCAATTCCCTGAGCCGCTATGAAGCGCGGCTGTCGGATCCCAATCAGAAAGGCGCATTGTTCTATGCGCGTGCCGACAACCTGAACAACTGGCTGGGGGATGTCGCCACCCGCCTGGGCTCATTGTCGCAACGCCTGTCGGCCAGCGTCGGCCGGGTCAAACTCAACACGTCCCTGAAAACCGAGACCCTGGCGCCGGGCCAGGTGCCGCAGGTCGACGAAGAAGTGGTGGAAACACCGTGGATGCAGATCGATAACGTGTTCTACGAAGCGCGCGGCCAGGCCTGGGCCTTGTCCCACCTGTTGCGTGCCATCGAAGTCGACTTCGCCGATGTGCTGGCCAAGAAGAACGCGACCGTCAGCGTGCGTCAGATCATTCGTGAACTGGAAGCCTCGCAGGAAACCCTGTGGAGTCCGATGATCCTCAATGGCAGCGGCTATGGCGTGTTGGCCAACCACTCGTTGGTCATGGCCAACTATATTTCCCGGGCCAACGCGGCGGTGATCGACTTGCGTCAACTGCTCAACCAGGGTTGATCGATGAGCGATAGCAGCAAAGAGGCCGCCCACCGCGCGGCCTCGGATGCCGAACACATCGCCTGGGTCGACGAGCAGGACAATTTGCTCGGTTCCCTGGTACGCGCCGACTTGCGCGAGCGTGGCCTGATCGGGCGCGGCACTTACATCATGTTGTTCAATGGTGCGGGTGAGCTGTGCGTGCATCGTCGCACCCTGAGCAAAGCCATCTATCCCGGCTACTGGGACGTGGCGGCGGGCGGGATGGTGGCGGCAGGCGAGACGTATGCTCAATCGGCGGCGCGGGAACTGGAAGAGGAACTGGGCGTCAGCGGCGTGGAGTTGACCGCCCACGATCACTTCTTTTTCGAGGACACCGATAACCGGCTCTGGTGCTCGGCGTTCTCGGCGGTGTGGGATGGGCCGCTGCGTTTGCAGCCCGAAGAGGTGCTGGAGGCGCGTTTCATGTCGATTGACGCGGTGCTCGAGGACATCCAGCAAAAGGACTATTGCCCCGACTCCCTGGCTGCGTTGAAACGCTATCTGGCCGCACGTCGCTAAACTTGCATGAAATGGCGCGATTTGGCTCTTAGCAAGGGCGCTTTTTGTGGTTACACTGCGCGACTTTTCAAGCCGAACCGCCGAAGATCCATGATCCCCGCGGTTCGGTTGCGCTGCCCCTGCCTGAGTGGGGCTTCGCGGTCAGTGACCGGTTGCAGGTCCTGATCAGTCTTTGTCCTCCCAAGAGGATTGCCGGTGGCCAAAAAAGCCGCATCCTTCGCCGCCCTTGGTGGCCTGGTATTCTCCACCGACGCAGGTCGTCATTGTCCGGACTGTCGCCAGCCCGTCGATGCCTGTACCTGCAAACAGACCCTGATTCCCGAAGGCGATGGCATTGCCCGCGTACGGCGCGAGAGCAAAGGCCGTGGCGGCAAGACGGTGACCACCATCAGCGGTGTGCCATTGGCTGGCGAACCGCTCAAGGAGTTGGCCACCACGCTGAAAAAGCGCTGTGGCACCGGAGGCGCCGTGAAAGACGGGGTCATCGAAATCCAGGGCGATCATGTCGAGTTGCTGTTGGGCGAGCTGATCAAGCTCGGTTACAAGGCCAAGAAGTCCGGCGGCTAGCAGCCTCTGTGAAACCCACCCCGATGACCGTGCGACTTATCGCCTGATTGTCGTCCCCATGGGTTTCACAGAGCCTGTTCCTGACCGGTGTCTAAACTCTGTCCTGCGAGTGGGGTCTACCTCCCTTGCAGGCAAATCGTCATTTTCACACTTTAGACTGCGCCAGCCTCTGACTTGGGTGGCGCTCTTCGACTTTATATAGGGGACTTCGATGTCCGTACGACGTACACGCAAAGACGATGGCAGCCAATGGACAGTTGCGGACAGCCGCAGTGTTTACGGGATTCGCCATTGGGGGGCCGGATATTTCGCGATCAATGATGCCGGTCGCGTTGAAGTCCGTCCGAACGGCCCGAACAGCACTCCCGTCGATTTGTATGAACAAGTCGACCAATTGCGCAAAAGTGGTCTGTCCCTGCCGCTGTTGGTGCGCTTCCCGGACATCCTGCAAGACCGCGTTCGCCAGTTGACCGGGGCTTTCGACGCGAATATCGAGCGCCTGGAATACCAGAGCAAATACACCGCGCTGTACCCGATCAAGGTCAACCAGCAGGAAGCGGTGATCGAAAACATTATCGCCACGCAAAACGTTTCCATTGGCCTGGAAGCCGGTTCCAAGCCGGAGCTGCTGGCCGTGCTGGCCCTGGCGCCGAAGGGCGGCACCATTGTTTGCAACGGTTACAAGGACCGCGAGTTCATCCGCCTGGCGCTGATGGGCCAGAAACTCGGTCACAACGTGTTTATCGTGATCGAGAAAGAATCCGAAGTCGCGCTGGTGATCGAAGAGGCGGCCAACCTCAAGGTCAAGCCACAGGTTGGCCTGCGGGTGCGCCTGTCGTCCCTGGCGTCGAGCAAATGGGCGGACACCGGCGGCGAAAAATCCAAGTTCGGCCTGTCGGCGGCACAGCTGTTGTCGGTGGTTGAGCGCTTCCGCGGCGCTGGCCTGGATCAGGGCATCCGCCTGCTGCACTTCCACATGGGCTCGCAGATCGCCAACCTGGCGGACTACCAGCACGGGTTCAAGGAAGCCATCCGTTACTACGGCGAACTGCGCAACCTCGGCCTGCCGGTGGATCACATCGACGTCGGTGGCGGCCTGGGCGTGGACTACGACGGTACTCACTCGCGTAACGCCAGCTCGATCAACTACGACATGGACGATTACGCCGGTGTCGTGGTGGGCATGCTCAAGGAATTCTGCGATGCCCAGGGCCTGCCGCACCCGCACATTTTTTCCGAGAGCGGTCGCTCCCTGACCGCCCACCACGCGATGCTGGTGGTGCAAGTCACCGACGTCGAGAAACACAACGATGACGTGCCGGTCATCGAAAACAAGGAAGCCCTGCCGGAAACCGTGCAGTGGCTGGTGGACCTGCTGGGCCCGACCGACATCGAAATGGTCACCGAGACCTACTGGCGCGCCACGCACTACATGAGTGATGTGGCTACCCAGTACGCCGATGGCAAGCTGACCCTGGCGGAAAAAGCCCTGGCGGAACAGTGCTACTTCGCCGTATGCCGTCGCTTGCACAACTCGTTGAAGGCGCGCCAGCGTTCCCATCGCCAGGTGCTGGACGAACTCAACGACAAGCTGGCCGACAAGTACATCTGCAACTTCTCGGTATTCCAGAGCCTGCCGGACACCTGGGCCATCGGCCAGGTGCTGCCGATCCTGCCGCTGCACCGTCTCGACGAAGAGCCGCTGCGTCGTGCGGTGCTGCAGGATCTGACTTGCGACTCCGACGGCAAGATCAAGCAGTACGTCGATGAGCAGAGCATCGAGACCAGCCTGCCGGTGCATGGCTTGAAGGACGGCGAGGACTACCTGCTGGGGATTTTCCTGGTGGGCGCTTACCAGGAAATCCTCGGTGACATGCACAACCTGTTCGGCGACACCGATTCGGTGAACATCTACCAGCGTGAAGATGGTTCGGTGTACAGCGCCGGCATCGAGACCCACGACACCATCGAAGACATGCTGCGATACGTGCACTTGTCGCCGGAGGAGTTGATGACGCACTACCGCGACAAGTGCGCCAGCGCGAAGATCAGCGCCAGCGAACGTACGCAGTTCCTTGATGCGTTGCGGTTGGGGCTGACCCGCTCGTCTTACCTGTCCTCATAAGGCAGGCAGAGATCCAGATTGTGGGAGCGGGCTTGCTCGCGATGGCGCTGGATCAGTCATCAGATTGATTGACTGACCCTCCGCCATCGCGAGCAAGCCCGCTCCCACATTTTTGGACTGCGCTCCTTCAGCTCGCGCCTAACCAAAGCCCCTGCCGATTCAGTCGCCATGCAATCGCCCACAGCGTCAGACTGCGAATCGCCATGAACAGCAGGAACGCTATCCACAGTCCGTGGTTACCCAGCCCCTGCAACGCCCACGCAAACGGCAGCACAATCAGCACCGTCAGCAGCATGCCGTTGCGCATTTCCCGTGCACGGGTGGCGCCGATAAACAGGCCGTCCAACAGATAGCTCCATACCGCAATCAGCGGCAGCACCGCGAGGTACGGCAGGTAAAGGTCGGCGGTCGCGCGCACGCTGGGGATATCGGTCTGCATGGCGATAAACAGATGACCCGCGAGGGTGAACAGCAACGCGAAACCGACACTGGCGAGCAGCGACCAACCGCCGGCCACCACCAGTGAGCGGCGCAGGGATTGGCGGTCACGGGCGCCGATGGCGTGGCCACACAAGGCTTCCACCGCGTGGGCCAGGCCGTCCAGGGCGTGGGCGGTCAGCAGCAGCCCATTGAGCAGCAGCGCATTCGCCGCCACCGTCGCATCGCCTAATCGGGCGCCTTGCACAGTGATCATGAAAAATACCGACTGCAACGCCAGGCTGCGGATAAAGATGTCACGGTTCACCGCCAATAACGGGCGCCAGCTTTGCCATGCCTTGAGCGCTGCCCAGGCGATATGCCCGGGATAGGCGCGCAGGGCTTTTTGCGTCATGGCCAGGCCGAGCAGGGCGCCGGTCCATTCGGCAATCACCGAGGCTCGCGCCGACCCGACGACGCCCCAGTCCAGGCCGAGCACAAACCACAGGTTCAGGACGATGTTCACCAGGTTGGTGGTCAACAGTATCGCCAGCGGTGCACGGGCGTTTTGTGTGCCGAGGAACCAGCCCACCAGCGCGTAGCTGGCGAGGGCGGCGGGTAGGCCGAACAGGCGCGTGTGGAAAAACTCGCGGGTCAGTTGGTTCAGTTCCGGCGACGGCTGCATCCAGTCCAGCACCACACCGCTCAGCGGGGCGCCGAGGGTGCCCAGTAGCATCGCCAGTCCGAGTGCGAGTAACAATCCTTGCAGCAGAATCTGGCGCAATGCGGCACCGTCACCACGTCCGGCGGCCTGCGCGGCAAAGCCGGTGGAGCCCATGCGCAGAAACCCCATGGCCCAGGCGAGGAAGGTATACAGACTGGCTCCCACGGCCACGGCACCCAGTTGATGGGCGTGAGGCAAATGGCCGATGACCATGCTGTCCACCAACGCCACCAGCGGTACGGAGATATTCGACAGAATCATCGGCGCGGCAAGCGCCCAGACCCGGCGATGGGTGGGGCGGTGGCGCCAGTCGGTGAGCAGGGCAGTCATTGGGGCTCCTTGGGGAGCGGTATTGTAACTGCGGTGATGCTGAGAGCCACCCCTCACCCTAACCCTCTCCCCAAAGGGGCGAGGGGACCGACCGAAGTGTGCTGATAAAATGGGCGACCGGTTAAACCGGGTCGATTTTTGGATTCAGTGCGAGTTTTCAGGTCGATCTAAAACGGCAATATCTCGCGGCCAGTCCTTTCTCCTCCTGGGGCGACGGTTAAACCGAGTCTACTTGTGGATTCAGTGCGAGTTTTCAGGTCAATGTAAAACGGCAATATCTCACGGCCAGTCCTTTCTCCTCCTGGGGCGACGGTTAAACCGAGTCTACTTTTGGATTCAGTGCGAGCGTTCAGGTCGATGTAGAACGGCAATATCTCACGGTCAGTTCCCTCGCCCCGTTGGGGAGAGGGTTAGGGTGAGGGGGCGGTCTTCAAGTGTTGCTCGGATCCAGGCACTCAGTCGACCGTTCAACCATCGTCTTGGCCCTACCGTTTTGCCTGAGCTGATATATAGTTCATTCCTCGCCTACACCAACAATGAGTGCCCCATGCTTAACAAAGGATTGTTCCTGGCCTGCGCGCTGGCCCTGCTGAGCGCCTGTGATTCTTCAGATAAACCGGCCGCTCCTGCCGCGCCTGCTGCGGTGACGGCGCCGCAACCGGTCAAGCCTGCGGTGGATGTGGCGGCCCTCAAGCAGCGGTATGCCGGCCGCGAGTTAAGCGTGGTGGACGTGTCTGAAGTCCAGCTGGATGGCGCCAGCAGCTTGTCGGTGAGCTTTTCGATTCCGCTGGATCCGGAGCAGAAGTTCGCCGACAAACTGCATCTGGTGGACAGCAAGTCCGGCAAGGTCGATGGCGCCTGGGAGCTCTCCGACAACCTGATGGAGCTGCGCCTGCGCCACCTCGAACCCCAGCGCAAACTGGTGCTGACGGTTGACCCCGGCCTGCGCGGGGTCAATGACGCCAAGCTCGCCACCGAGTACATCAGCCGCCTCGAAACCCGCGACCTGCAAGCCACTGTCGGCTTCGCCAGCCGTGGCACATTACTGCCGACCCGCTTGGCCGAAGGCCTGCCGGTGATCGCGCTGAATGTCGACAAGATCGACGTCGAGTTCTTCCGGATCAAGCCCGAGTCCCTGCCGGCGTTCCTCGCCCAGTGGGGCCGTAACACCAGTTTGCAAAGTTATGAATCCCGCGAACTGCTGCCGATGGCCGAGTTGGTGTATGGCGGCCGCTTCGACCTGAATCCGGCGCGCAACACCCGCGAAACCCTGCTGCTGCCGATCGCCGGCCTCAAGCAGTTACAGCAACCGGGCGTTTATCTGGCCGTGATGCGTGCCTCGGGCACCTACAACTACTCGCAACCGGCGACGCTGTTCACGCTCAGCGATATCGGCCTGTCGGTACACCGCTACGCGAACCGCCTGGATGTGTTCACCCAGGCGCTGGACGGCGGCAAGGCGCTGGACGGGGTCGATCTGGAAGTCCTCGACGCTGGAGGGCGTGTGCTCGCTCAGGGCCAGACCGGCAAGGGTGGCCATGTCGAGTTGCCGTTGCCGAAAAAAGCCCAGGTGTTGCTGGCCAAGCAGGGCGAACAAACCAGCCTGTTGCGCCTGGACAGCGCGGCGTTGGACCTGGCCGAGTTTGATATCGGCGGGCAACCCGCTCACCCGCTGCAGTTTTTCGTGTTCGGTCCGCGTGACCTGTACCGTCCCGGCGAAACCGTGCTGCTCAATGCCCTGTTGCGGGACAGCGACGGTAAGGCCGTCAAGCCGCAACCGGTGAGCGTCGAGGTACGCCGTCCAGATGAGCAGGTCAGTCGTAAGTTCGTGTGGGACGCGGATGCTTCGGGGCTTTATCAATATCAATTGCAACTGGCAGGCGAAGCACCGACCGGCCGCTGGCAACTGGTGTTCGACCTCGGCGACGGCAAGCCGCAGCTGTATGAGTTCCTCGTTGAGGACTTCTTGCCGGAACGCCTGGCCTTGGAACTCAAGGGCAGCGACGCCCCGCTCAAACCTGCCGACAACGCGACCATTCAGGTCAACGGCCGCTACCTGTACGGTGCGCCCGCGTCGGGTAATCGGATCAGTGGGCAAGTCTATGTGCGTCCGCTGCGCGAGGCGGTCAAAGGGTTGCCGGGGTATCAGTTCGGTTCTGTCACCGAAGAAGAATTGAGCCAGGATTTCGAACTCGACGAAAGCGTGCTCGACGCCAAGGGTGAAGCGCTGCTGACCCTGGAAAGTAAATGGGCCGAGGCCAAGTCGCCGTTGCAACTGATCGTCCAGGCCAGCCTGCAGGAGTCCGGCGGCCGGCCGATTACCCGACGCCTGGTGCAGCCGATATGGCCGGCCGAGCAATTGCCGGGCCTGCGCGGACTGTTCGACGGCCAGGAAACCAATGGCGATGGTCCCGCGGAATTTGAAGTGCTGCTGGCCGATCCGGCCGGCCAGAAACTCGCCGCCGACAACCTCAAAGTACGCTTGATTCGTGAGCGTCGCGATTACTACTGGAACTACTCGGACAACGATGGCTGGAGCTATCACTACAACGAGAAATTCCTCAACCTCGACGAGCAGAGCATCAATATCAAGGCTGGCGACACCGCCAAGGTCAGCTTTCAGGTGGAGTGGGGCCCTTATCGGGTCGAGGTCGAAGACCCGCAAACCGGCCTGATCAGCAGCGTGCGCTTCTGGGCCGGCTATCAGGCCCAGGACAATACCGAAGGTGGCGCGGTGCGCCCGGATCAGGTCAAGCTGGCGCTGGATAAACCGGCGTATGCCGATGGCGATACGGCTAACGTCACGGTTACTCCGCCGGCCGCCGGTAAGGGCTACCTGCTGGTGGAGTCCAGCGAAGGGCCGCTATGGTGGCAAGAAATCGACGTGCCGGCCGAGGGCAAAAGCTATGCGGTGAAGCTCGATCCGAAATGGTCGCGTCACGACCTGTATGTCAGCGCCCTGGTGATTCGTCCGGGCGAACGCAAAGCCAATGTCACCCCGAAACGCGCGGTCGGCCTGCTGCATCTGCCGCTGGATCGTACCCAGCGTAAATTGGATTTAAGCCTGAGCGCGCCAGAAAAAATGCGTCCCAAGCAGCCGCTGACGGTAAAAGTCGCCGCTAAAAACGCCGACGGCAGCCTACCGAAGCAGGTGCATGTGCTGGTGGCCGCGGTGGATGTGGGCATTCTCAATATCACCGAATACCCGACGCCGGACCCGTATTCCAGTCTGTTTGGTCGCAAGGCTTACGGCGTGGACCAGTTCGATATCTACGGTCAACTGATCGAAGCCGGACAGGGGCGTCTCGCGAGTCTGGCGTTTGGCGGTGATGCAGCATTGGCCAAGGGCGGCAAGCGCCCGGATACCAGTGTCACCATCGTTGCCTTGCAAAGCGCGCCGGTGAGGTTGAACGAGAAAGGCGAGGGCGAAATCAGCGTCAATATTCCCGATTTTAACGGCGAGCTGCGGTTGATGGCCCAGGCCTGGAGCGACGATCGCTACGGCATGGCCGAAGCCCGGACCGTGATCGCCGCGCCGCTGATTGCCGAGCTGTCGGCCCCGCGCTTCCTGGCCGGTGGCGACCAGACTGCGCTGGCGCTGGACCTGTCCAACCTGTCGGGCAAGGCCCAGAAGCTTGATGTGCAACTCAGCGCCGAAGGGCAACTGAGCTTGCTCGGCGAGGCCGCTCACAGCGTGCAGTTGGCCAAGGACCAGCGCACCACCTTGCACATCCCGGTGCGCGCGCTGGGCGGTTTTGGCCAGGGCAAGGTCAAGGTCAGTGTCAACGGCCTTGATCTGCCGGGCGAGAGCCTGCCGCCGTTCACCCGGGAGTGGACGCTGGGTGTGCGTCCAGCCTATCCGGCGCTGCTCAAGCATTACCGCGCGGTACTCAAGGATCAAACCTGGAGCCTGCCGGAAGCCGAGCTGGCGCTGTTTGAACCGGCCGGACGCGAGGCGCTGTTAAGCCTGTCGAGCCGTCCACCGTTGAACCTTGGCGAACAGATTCGTGCGCTCAAGGCGTATCCGTATGGCTGCCTGGAACAAACCGCCAGCGGCTTGTACCCATCGCTCTATGCTGACGCCGAAGTGCTGACCCGCCTCGGTCTCAAGGGTGAACCGGACGCCGAGCGCAAGCGCAAGATCGAACTGGGCATCGAGCGCCTGCTGGGCATGCAGCGCTACAACGGCAGCTTCGGTTTGTGGGGCGCCGATGGTTCGGAAGAGTATTGGTTGACGGCGTATGTCACCGACTTCCTGTTGCGGGCCCGTGACCAGGGTTTTGCCGTGCCGTCCGAAGCGCTGAAAAAAGCCAGCGAGCGCCTGCTGCGTTATGTGCAGGAGCGCAACCTGATCGAGGTCGACTACAGCGATGACGCCGATCACAGCCGTTTCGCCGTGCAGGCCTACGCCGGCATGGTGTTGGCCCGCAGTCAGCAGGCACCGCTGGGCGCCTTGCGCAGTTTGTTCGAGCGGCGTACCGATGCCCGCTCCGGGTTGCCGCTGGTGCAGTTGGCGATCGCCTTGCAGAAGATGGGCGATCAGCCGCGTGCCGATCAGGCCCTGGTTGCCGGCCTGGCGGTGAAGCGCAAAGCCAATGAGTGGCTGGCCGACTATGGCAGCCCATTGCGTGACCAGGCGATGATTCTGGCGCTGCTGGAAGAAAACGATCTGGCCAAGGGCGCGCGTGAAGAACGGTTGTTCGAGCTGTCCGACCAGATGGCTGCCAGTCAGTGGCTGTCGACCCAGGAGCGCAACTCGCTGTTTCTCGCCGGCCGTGGGCTGTTGAGCAAGCCGGAAACCAACTGGACCGCGCAATTGAGCAGCGGCGGCGAAACCCGCGAACTGAACAACGGTCAATCCGGCTTGAAGCTGGAAGGTGCATTGTTGGCATCCCCGTTGACCCTGAGTAATCCAGGCAGCGAACCGGTTTACCAGCAATTGAGCATTTCCGGTTATCCACTGCAGCCGCCGGCCGCCGGTGGTGAAAACCTCAGCATTCGCCGTGAATACCTCGGCATGAATGGCCAACCGCTGAATCTGCGCAACCTCAACAGCGGGGAGTTGGTGCTGGTGCACCTGGTCGTCAGCGCCAATAAACAGCGGGTGCCAGACGCCCTGGTGGTGGATTTGTTGCCCGCCGGCCTGGAGCTGGAAAACCAGAACCTGGCACAAAGCGCCGCCAGCCTGGAAAACGCCAGCAGTCAGGTCAAGGAATGGCGTGAGTCAATGCAGAACGCGTCGATCAAGCATCAGGAGTTTCGCGATGACCGTTACGTCGCGGCATTGAACCTTGACGGTTATGGCACCACGCACCTGCTGTACCTGGCCCGCGCGGTAACGCCGGGGACTTACCGGGTGCCGCCGCCGCAAGTCGAGTCGATGTACCGGCCGAACTGGCAGGCAGTGGGCGAAACCCCGGCGGATATGGTGATCAAAGGCCGCTGAACGCTCCACCTGTGGAAACCGGCTTTATCTTTATGTGGGAGCGGGCTTGCTCGCGATGGCGGTTTTTCAGCCGATATATTCGGCGACTGACACACCGCCATCGCGAGCAAGCCCGCTCCCACACAAGCCCGCCCGCCACAGGGTGTCTATTTAATGTACGACCCAACTGAGCAGCCACAGCCCGAGCATCAGCCAGATAATCCCCATGATGATCGACGCTCGCATAAAGGCGCGGATTGCCGAATACAGCAGCATCAAGCCGATGATCAAGGTGATGATGCTGATGATTGAGGTATCCATGCCCAAGGTGCGGGACAAGCCGTCAATAAAATTGCCGCCGGCATTTGTCAGTGCACCGAACAACCCACTGAGCCCGTCGACGATAAAACGAATGACCGAACCGAGTGCCTGGCCCAGCCAGTCAAAAAAGCTTTCTACCTGCATATGAGTGTCCTGATGAAGTGGTGGGCGTATCTGCCGGACCTGAGCCTTTGGCCGTCAATCCCGCGGGCGAGTTCCGTTGAAGCATAGAGGTTTGCCCGGTTGAATTTGCGATTAGTTGCACGCTGGTCCTTGGGTAGCCTGTTATGGGTGATGGCGCTGCTGTGGCTGGCTGACCGAATCTGGCCATTACCCCTGCCCAAGGACGACCTGGCCCGCGTGGTGTTGGCCGAGGACGGCACGCCATTGTGGCGTTTCGCCGATGCCGACGGGGTGTGGCGTTATCCGGTGCAAAGCCGCGAGGTCTCACCGTATTACCTCGATGCCTTGCTGACTTATGAAGACCGCTGGTTCTACCAGCATCCCGGCGTCAATCCGTTATCCCTGATGCGCGCCACCTGGCAGAACCTGACAGACGCCCGGGTGGTTTCCGGTGGCAGCACCTTGTCGATGCAAGTGGCGCGCTTGCTCGATCCTCATTCGCGCACCCTCCATGGCAAGTTGCGCCAACTGTGGCGCACGGCGCAGTTGGAGTGGTACCTGTCCAAAGAGCAAATCCTCAACCTGTACCTGAATCGGGCACCCTTCGGCGGTACGTTGCAGGGCGTGGCGGCGGCCAGTTGGGCGTATCTGGGAAAATCGCCGCACCACCTGACCCGGGCCGAGGCCGCCTTGCTCGCCGTATTGCCCCAGGCCCCGAGTCGCTTGCGCCCGGATCGTCATCCGCGGCGTGCCCAGGAGGCGCGAGACAAGGTACTGCGGCGGCTCGGCGAATTCCAGGTGTGGCCGCAGTCCGCCGTCGATGAAGCGCTTGAGGAGCCGCTGTTGCTGGCACCCCGCCAGGAACCCAGTCTTGCGCCGTTGCTGGCCCGTCGCCTGAACCGTCCCGACAGCCCGCCACTGATTCGCACCACCATTGATGCCAGCCTGCAACGCCGCCTGGAAGACTTGCTGCTGGGCTGGCGTGCGCGCTTGCCGGAACACACCTCGGCGGCCATTCTTGTGGTGGAAGAGGAAAGCATGGCGGTGCGTGCCTACCTGGGGTCGGTGGACATCAACGACGCCCGACGCTTTGGTCATGTCGACATGATCAGCGCCCTGCGTTCGCCGGGGTCGACGTTGAAGCCCTTTCTGTATGGCATGGCGCTGGACGCCGGGCTGATTCACTCCGAATCGCTGTTGCAGGACGTCCCCCGGCGATACGGCGATTATCGACCGGGCAACTTTTCCATGGGCTTTACTGGTGCGGTGCCGGCCAGCACTGCGTTGTCCAGCTCATTGAACCTTCCGGCCGTGCAGTTGCTGGAAGCCTACGGGCCGAAACGCTTTGCCGGCGAAATGCGCGTCGGTGGCATGCCGCTGGCGCTACCGCCGCTGGCTGAGCCGAACCTTGCGCTGATTCTCGGTGGCGCCGGTAGCCGGCTGGAGGAGTTGGTCAGTGGCTACAGCGCCTTTGCCCGGGATGGCAAGAGCGCCACGATCCGTTTGCAACCGCAGGATCTGCTCAGGGAGCGGCCGCTGTTGTCGCCGGGTTCTGCCTGGATTGTGCGACGCATCCTCAGCGGCCAGGCGCGGCCGGATCGCGATCCGCGGGCCGAGCTGGTACAGCGGCCGGTGCTGGCCTGGAAGACGGGCACCAGTTACGGCTTTCGTGATGCCTGGGCGATGGGGGTCGGGCCGCGTTATCTGATCGGCGTGTGGATCGGCCGACCCGACGGCACTCCGGTGCCGGGCCAGTTCGGCCTGGCATCGGCGGCGCCGTTGATGTTGCAGGTGCATGATGTGCTGACCAATCGCGACAGTCAGCGCGGTATCACGGCGCCGGTCAAACCGGTGCCGACGAATGTCGGGGTGGCCGCGATTTGCTGGCCGTTGGGCCAGCCGATGAGCCGCAGTGATTCGAATTGCCGCCGCCAGCGTTTTGCCTGGACGCTGGACAAGACCACGCCGCCGACCTTGCAGGCGCTGGACCAACCCTTGAGTGTCGGCCTGATGGAAAAAATCTGGGTCAATGCCAAGGGCTTGCGGGTTGCCGCCAACTGCCCGGGTGCGGTGTCCCGTGACATTGCGCTGTGGCCGGCGCCGCTGGAACCCTGGTTGCCCAGGATCGAACGTCGCGAGGCGCGGATTCCAGCGCCCGATTCCGCTTGCCCGCCACCGGCGTTGGCGGCGTCATCGCCGCTGTCGATCGTCGGTGTGCGTGAGGGCGACCAACTGCGGCTGCCGGCGTCGAGCTTGCAAGCATTACGTCTTGAACTGTCGGCCCTGGGCGGCAGCGGGCGGCGCTGGTGGTTCCTCAATGGTGCTCCGTTGGGCGACAGCGCTAATCAGGACAGTATCCACGCCAGTTTCGAGCACTTGGGGCGCTATCAACTGAGTGTGCTGGATGAGGCGGGGCAGACGGCCAGGGTTGAGTTCAGCGTGGTGGACTGAGTGGTGATTGTGGGAGCCTATCCGTTGCCGCGGCCAGGGCGTCGTAGGCGCGCGCTTGCTCGCGAAAAACCTGAGATCGCCTCGGGGTGCCATTCCAGGCTCTTTTCCAACGGTGACCCGCAAGACCATGAACCCCGCAGATTCACTTGCCATCCCCGCCTATCCGCCCGAAGCTATACGCCTTCAGGAGCCCCCCATGAACCTCGAACACCTTACCGAGCGTCTGCATCGCATTCGCGATAACAACAACTGGAAACAATTCCACAGCCCGAAAAACCTGGCGATGGCCGCCAGTGTCGAAATGGCCGAGCTGGTCGAAATTTTCCAGTGGCTGACCGAAGACCAGTCTCGACAATTACCTGCGGACAAGCTCGCCCATGCGGGCCAGGAAGTAGGCGACATCGTGCTTTATCTCCTGCTGCTGTGCAGCGAACTGGGGCTGGACATGGATCAAGTGGTTCGCGCCAAACTGGCCGACAGCGAACGGCGGTTTGCCCATGAGTGATCGTCATTTCGACCAGCTTGCGACGCGATTTGCCGAGAAAATCTACGGCGGTGCCAAGGGCGCGATTCGCCTCGCGGTGTTGCAGGCCGACTTGAGCGAAGCCTTGCCGGAGCGGCCGTTGCGGGTGCTGGATATCGGCGCCGGCCTCGGCCATATGTCGTTATGGCTGGCCGAGCGCGGTCATCAGGTGACCTTGGCCGAACCCGCCGCACCGATGCTTGAAGGCGCGCGCCAACGCTTTGCCGAAGCCGGTCAACAGGCCACATTTATCCAGGCACCCTGGCAGGAACTGCCGGGCCAGCTCACCGAGCCTTACGATCTGGTGTTGTGCCACGCCGTGTTGGAGTGGCTGGCGGAACCCCATGCGATCCTGCCGGTGTTGCACCACCTGACCGTGCCCGGTGGCTGGTTGTCCCTGGCTTTTTATAACCGCGATGCGCTGATTTACCGCAATCTGCTCAAGGGCCACTTCCGCAAAATGCGCACGAACGACATGGCCGGCGAAAAACAAAGCCTGACGCCGCAACAACCCCTCGACCCTCGGGCGTTGGCGGCGCAACTAGCCGGGCTGTGGCAGGTCGAAAGCCAGAGTGGGGTGCGGGTGTTCCACGACTACATGCCGCTGGAATTCCAGGCACGCGCCAGTTTGCCGGACGTGTTGGAGATGGAGCTGGCTCACCGTCGTCATCCAGGTTTTGTCGGGCTTGGACGTTATTTGCACTGGATCTGCCGTCCGGTTTAAACGGCCCAGTCTGCGGAGGTCGAAATGAAGCGCCATGTCGGATTTATCCTGCTCTGCCTTGGGCTTGCCGCCTGCCAGAGCAACAACCCTTATGTGGCGGCTTCCAGCCCCATGCCGCCGGCGCCTGCCCAGGCTGCCAGGACGTTCGATGCCAGCGCCTACCCGGCGCCGGTGCGCGACTATGGCGCCTACCGTAACTGGGCCTGGCGTAACGGCCAACTGCCGGCGGGCAGCGCTTGGGCCGACTCGGCGCAGATTGCCGAAGCGGTCAGCGGCGCCCTGGACCAGCGCGGCTTGCGCCCGTTGCATGATAACCGGGCGCCGGATCTGCTGGTCAGCGCTGATGTGCACCTCGAAAAGCGCCTGCGTCAGGTGCAGGACGATTACGGGTATGGCTACGGCGGCTACAACCGCTACGGTAACGGCTATGGCATGTACAACTCGGTGCCGATCGTGCGTACCTATGAAGTGCAGGTCGTGGTGGTACGGGTCAATCTGTTCGATGCCCGCAGCGGTCAGCCAGTGTGGAGTGCCAGCGCCGAAACCGGTAGCCAGGGCAGCCTGAGCGAACGCGGTGACGCCTTGCGACAGGCTGTGCAAAAAGCAATGACGGCGTATCCTCCCAGTTAACAACTATTCTCATCTCAGGCTCAGACTGCCTTTTGGAGAACCATCATGTTGCGTCGTCTCGCTTTGCTTGCTTTTGCCGTGCTGATCGGTGGCTGCCAGACCAGCCAGGTCAACCACGATTTTGACGCCAGCCGCGACTTTGGCGCCTACCGCAGTTGGAGCTGGAAAGAGCCCGCGCTGCAGTACCGGCCCGATGACCCCCGGATCCGCAGTGACCTCACCGAACAGCGCATCCGCCAGGCGGTTGCCGAGCAGCTCGATCAACGCGGTTTACGCGCCGCGCCCGCGGGGACCAAGGCCGATTTGAATGTGCAGGCCTACCTGATTGTCGAAGACCGCCAGCAACAAGTCAGCACCAACTACGGCGGCGCGTGGGGCGGGCCATGGAACGGTTATTGGGGCGCGCCGATGTACAACGAAACCCGCAATATCACCTACAAGGTCGCCACCCTCCAGATCGACTTGCTGGACGGCAAGGACGGCAAGCTGGTCTGGCGCGGCAGCGATGAGCAGATGATGAGCGGCACGCCTGACCCGCAGGACCGCGCAGCGGCCATCCGCGCGACTGTCAGCAAGGTGCTCTCCAACTATCCGCCGCGCTGAAAGCCCACGGCATCGGGTATATGCCGCTGATCAGTGGAAATTCGGGGTTTCAAGCAATCGGCTTCCACTGTCCAATCATGTGTTCGATATCGCCCGTTCCTTTCAATTGCCATTGACCGCTCGAGCCAGGAGGGCTGCATGACAAGATCACTTCACTGGGTAAACGAACCGGTTTCTTGAAGTCGACCTCAATCTCGACGTTGACGATCGGCAAATGTTCGTCGAGGGCCGCCAACGCGCGGGCCTTGCTCCACAGACCATGGGCGATGGCCTGAGGGAAACCGAACAGCTTGGCCGTCAGCGCGCTTAAATGAATCGGATTGTAATCCCCGGACACCCGTGCGTAACGGCGGCCGATGTCAGTGGGCACCTGCCACCGGAGCAGTTCGTTCAGCGGGTCGATGATCTGCAGGGGTTGATCCATCGACTCTCCCGCAAGCTTTGCCCCGCGACACAGCATGCGGCTCTCGCCTTCCCATAGCCGGCCGAGAGAATCGTCGAGCGTAGTTATCAGGTCAAAGGTCGCCCCTTTTGCATGGGGCTGCAGGTTTTGCGCGTGCACGCTGATCTGTACTTCGCTCACTGCACCCAGCGGGCGAAGAATGCGCATGCGATTACGCAGGTGCACCAGTCCCAGCAGCGGGAAAGGAAAGTTCTTGGCGGTCAATAATTGCAGTTGCAGGCCGAACGCCAGAATGTGCGGGTAGGTCGCCGGCAACATGGGGCCGTCGGCAAACCCGCAGACCTTGCGATAAGCCTCCACCGCCCTGGGATTGACGCGTGCCGGGCAACGCAGCCCGCAATCGGGCAGTGTCGTGCCACTGATGTTGCGTTTGAGGGCCGCACGCAGATACAGCGGCGGCAACGAAGGGCTGTTGTGCAATGTATGCCATTCCATGCTCAGGCTCCCAGCAGACTTTGTCCGCAGACCCGCAAGGCCTGACCGCTGATGGCGCCGGAGCCCGGTTGGCCGAGCCAGGCCACCGCTTCGGCGACGTCCTGCGGCAGGCCACCCTGACCCAACGAACTCATGCGCCGCCCTGCCTCGCGCAGGGCGAAAGGAATGTGTGCGGTCATCTGGGTCTCGATAAAACCGGGCGCCACGGCATTGATACTGATGCCGCGTTCGGCCAGCAGAGGTGCCCAGGCCTGGGCCAGGCCGATCAAGCCGGCCTTGCTCGCGGCGTAATTGGTTTGCCCGCGATTGCCGGCGATGCCGCTGATGGAGGCCAGCAACACCACGCGGCCGTTGTCGTGCAACGTGCCGCTGTCGAGCAGGGCTTTGGTCAGCACTTGGGGCGCGTTGAGATTGACCGCCAACACCGCGTCCCAATATTCAGGCGTCATGTTGGCCAGGGTCTTGTCCCGAGTGATGCCGGCATTGTGGACCACGATGTCGATACCGTCCGGCAACTGCTCGATAAGCTGCGCGGCGGCGTCTTCGGCGCAGATGTCCAGGGCAATGCCGCGCCCGCCCAAGCGCGCCGCCAATGCCTCAAGGTCTGCCTTGGCGGGCGGCACGTCCAACAATACGATCTGCGCGCCATCGCGGGCCAGGGTCTCGGCAATCGAGGCGCCAATGCCTCGCGCCGCACCCGTCACCAGCGCCTTGAGCCCGGCCAGCGGGCGTGTCCAGTCTTGAACGTGCGTCGCGCAGGCACTCAAGCGAATCACCTGGCCCGAGATGTACGCACTTTTGGGCGAAAGGAAAAACCGCAAGGCGCCTTCCAACTGGTCTTCGGCACCTTCGCCGACATACAACAATTGCAAGGTGCCGCCGTTGCGCAGCTCCTTGGCCAGCGAGCGACTGAAACCTTCAAGGGCGCGCTGGGCGCTGGCGCCGAACGGCTCATCAAGGCTTTCCGGAGCGCGTCCGAGGATCACCAG
The DNA here is from genome assembly GCF_059758795.1 of Pseudomonas sp. GQ91. Classification (NCBI taxonomy): domain Bacteria; kingdom Pseudomonadati; phylum Pseudomonadota; class Gammaproteobacteria; order Pseudomonadales; family Pseudomonadaceae; genus Pseudomonas; species Pseudomonas sp. GQ91. The sequence continues at coordinate 21,302 of NZ_JCAXED010000005.1, read as the reverse complement.
ATGCGCGCTGTGATCGAGATTTTTCAGCAACGGCTGGAAGAATTCGCGCAATTGCTTGAGCTGGTCGGTGTGCTGAAGATGGCTGGCGTCGAACACGACGGCCTTGAGTTTGGGGCCATGCCCCGGAATCCACGCGGTGGCCTCCAAGGGTTCGGCACCGTAGCTGAAAATCGCCTCGGTGAGTTTGTTGGCAAATGGCAATACCTTGGCTGCCAGCGGGCCGCCGCCTAACAACAGGGCACCCTCGACAGGGCGCAGGCGGCCGGCTTGCCAGCGTTCCAGGTGTCCCGGCGACGGCAGGCCAATGGCGGCAACCAATCGCTGGCCGAGGCTTGAGTTGGCGAAGTCTATATAACGGTCAGACATGGAACGCTCTCCGGCTGCTGGGGTTCAAACGGTGGACCATCAATCGTTGAAAGTCGTTCGATTGAGCCTAGGCTAGGCTCAAGATTCCACCCACCACCTTCAGGGAGCTTTCCATGACTCAGTTGCGCCGTGTCGCGATCATCGGCGGTAATCGCATCCCCTTCGCCCGGTCCAATGGCCCGTACGCCACGGCCAGCAACCAGGCGATGCTGACCGCGGCCCTGGAAGGCCTGATCGAGCGCTACAACCTGCATGGCTTGCGCCTCGGTGAGGTGGCCGCCGGGGCGGTGCTCAAACATTCGCGGGATTTCAACCTGACTCGCGAATGTGTGCTGGGCTCGCGTTTGTCGCCGCAAACTCCGGCCTACGACATCCAACAGGCCTGCGGCACGGGTTTGGAAGCGGCGCTGCTGGTGGCCAACAAGATTGCCCTGGGACAAATCGAATGTGGGATTGCCGGCGGAGTCGACACCACGTCCGATGCGCCGATCGGCGTGAACGAGGGGCTGCGTAAACTTTTACTGAAAGCCAACCGCAGTAAATCCATGGCGGATAAATTAAAAGTCTTGTTACAACTTCGTCCCCAGCACCTCAAGCCCGAGCTGCCACGCAATGGTGAACCTCGCACCGGCCTGTCCATGGGGCAGCATTGCGAACTGATGGCACAGACTTGGCAGATCCCCCGCGCCGAACAGGACCAACTGGCGCTGGAAAGCCATCAGAAAATGGCCGCGTCCTACGCCGAGGGTTGGCACAACGATTTGCTCACGCCGTTTCTCGGTTTGACCCGCGACAACAACCTGCGCCCCGACCTCAGCCTGGAAAAACTCGCCAGTCTGAAACCGGCGTTTGAACGCAGTGAGAAGGGCACCTTGACCGCCGGCAACTCCACGCCGCTGACCGATGGCGCCTCCCTCGTGCTGCTGGGCAGCGAGGCTTGGGCCAGGGAGCGTGGCCTGCCGATCCTGGCCTATCTGCGTGACGGCGAAGCGGCGGCGGTGGATTTTGTCCACGGCGCCGAAGGCCTGCTGATGGCGCCGGTGTATGCCGTTCCACGCTTGTTGGCGAGAAATGGCCTAACGCTGCAGGACTTCGATTACTACGAGATTCACGAAGCATTCGCTGCCCAAGTGCTGTGTACGCTCAAGGCCTGGGAAGATGCCGAGTATTGCAAGACCCGTCTCGGGCTGGACGCCCCATTGGGGGCCATCGATCGTAGCCGCTTGAACGTCAAGGGCAGCTCCCTGGCGGCCGGGCATCCGTTCGCGGCCACCGGGGGGCGGATCATTGCCAATATGGCCAAGCTGTTGGACGCGGCGGGAGGGGGGCGCGGGTTGATCTCGATCTGCGCGGCCGGCGGCCAGGGCGTGACGGCAATTGTTGAGCGCTGATCTCGGCTATGATTGCCTCGCCCTTGCGGGGAATTGCCGGCAAAAGCGGTCTTGTCAGATAAATCTGGCATATTGGGCGCATTCTTGGATGGTCAAAGGTCGGTATCCTCTCCCAGCTGTGAGAGGATTGCCGTATAACGAGTGCCATACGCGTGTTTGGTAATAAAGGACCCACAATAAAAGCTGATGAAGACTCCTAAACGCATTGAACCCCTGATCGAGGACGGTCTGGTCGACGAAGTGCTGCGCCCACTCATGAGTGGTAAAGAAGCAGCTGTTTATGTGGTGCGCTGCGGCAACGAGCTACGTTGCGCCAAGGTCTACAAGGAGGCGAATAAACGAAGTTTTCGTCAGGCGTCCGAATACCAGGAAGGACGCAAGGTCCGTAACAGTCGACAAGCCCGGGCGATGGCCAAGGGCTCCAAGTTCGGCAAGAAAGAAACCGAAGACGCATGGCAGAACGCCGAAGTGGCGGCGCTGTTTCGTCTGGCGGGGGCCGGTGTACGAGTTCCTCAACCCTACGACTTCCTTGAAGGCGTGTTGTTGATGGAACTGGTGGCCGATGAATACGGTGACGCGGCGCCGCGTCTTAACGACGTGACCCTGGATGCGGATCAGGCCCGTGAATATCACGCCTTCCTGATTTCCCAGATCGTGCTGATGTTGTGTACGGGCCTGGTGCATGGTGACTTGTCCGAGTTCAACGTGCTGTTGACCCCGACGGGCCCGGTGATCATCGACCTGCCTCAAGCGGTGGATGCGGCGGGCAACAACCACGCGTTCAGCATGCTGGAGCGGGACGTGGGCAACATGGCCGCCTATTTCGGGCGTTTCGCGCCGGAATTGAAGCACACCAAGTACGCCAAGGAAATGTGGGCGCTTTACGAAGCGGGCACCTTGCACCCGGCCAGCCTCTTGACCGGCGAGTTTGACGAACCGGAAGAGTCGGCGGACGTCGGCGGTGTGATGCGTGAGATTGAAGCGGCGCGGCTGGATGAGGAACGGCGCCAGGCGATACGCGCGGCGGACGATGCGCCACCGGGCAAAACTGCGGAAGAACCGCCGCCGCCCTGGATGCAGTGATCTGCCTTCGGGGTGTTCAAGGCCAATCGGGTCAGCCTTGACTTGAGCGCCCCGTAGCCGCTGTCGAGTCCTGGCGCGGCTGCGTTAGCGCGCTTGCCGCGGACGCAGCCTTGCCAGGGATCCTCAACGACAACCGGCGCCAGAGGCCAATTCCTTGAGAATCGGGCAGTCTGGCCGGTGGTCGCCCTGACAGTTCTCGGCCAGTTCCTGCAAGGTATCGCGCAGTTGGGCCAATTCGCGGATTTTCTGATTCAGTTCATCGATGTGCTGGCGAGCCAACGCCTTGACGTCGGCGCTGGCCCGTTGCCGGTCCTGCCATAGTTCCAGCAGTTTACCGACCTCCTCCAGGGAGAAGCCCAGGTCTCGCGAGCGCTTGATAAACGCCAGGGTGTGCAAGTCGTCGGCGCCATACAGGCGATAACCACTGGCGCTGCGAAGGGCCGGCTTGAGCAGATTGATGGATTCGTAGTAGCGAATCATCTTGGCGCTCAAGCCGCTTTGACGGGCTGCTTGGCCGATGTTCATGAGCAATACTCCCGGAGACATTGGCCCTAGGATCAACCCTGACCTCGGGGGAAGGTCAAGGATTCAGATCAATGTTTCAGTAACCCAGCTTCGCCGACTTGAGGTACATCCCGTCGGCGCCCTGGGCGATGCGCAGCTTGCGCACGTCTCCGGCCTTCAAGGTGATTTCCTGGGCCTTGGGCGCCAGCATGCCCGGCAAGCATCCCGGGGCCTGGCCCGGCAGCAGCTTGAGACGCAGCGAGACCCGGCCTTCGGGGAAATTGAAGGAGGTGGCTTGCTCCTGAAACAGTCGCCCGGCCAATTGGTCGTTCACGTACAGGCCAATTTCGCAATTGGTCGGGACTTCCAGGCGCTCCCTGGAAATGATCAGTACCGCATAGTCTTCGGCGGCATGGGCCATCGGGGCAGCGGCGAACAGGCTCATCAGGCCGGCAAGGCCAAACAGCGACCAACGCATGGGGAATTCTCCGAGTTTTGAATCGTGGTTGCTTGCAGCTTGGCCGACGATGCCCACGAATACCAGCCCGGCCGAAGATTTCAGAACTTGACCTTGCCACCGTGGAAAGGTCAACACTGCCGGCTACGTTATCCAAGGAGCTACCCCATGCAAGTATTCAACGTTGAAGGAATGACCTGCGGCCACTGCGTCCGGGCCGTGACACAAGCGGTGCAGAACCGGGATCCAGCGGCCAGCGTACGCGTCGACCTGGCCGCCAAGGAAGTCGGCGTTGAAAGCCGACTGTCGCCACAGGAGGTGATCGACCTGATCGCTGAAGAAGGCTACAGCGCCAAACTCGGCTGATTTTGATAGTTAGCGACCTAACGTAATGTTCAAGGCTCCCAGGCGCGGCTAGACTATTGAGCTGCCGACTTACCTGGGTGCCTGATGAAACTTCGCATAATCCTGATTTTGGGGGCCTTGAGCGCATTTGCGCCCTTGGCGATCGACTTCTACCTGCCGGGGTTTCCGGCCATGGCCGTGGCATTCGGCACGGATGAAAAGCATATCCAGCTGACCCTGGCCGTGTACTTCGTTGGCCTGGCTATCGGGCAACTGATCTATGGGCCGCTGGCGGACCGCTTTGGCCGGCGTCTTCCGTTGTTGAGCGGCGTTACCTTGTTCACGCTGGCTTCTCTGGCCTGCGCCTATGCGCCGTCTCTGGAATGGCTGATCGGCGCGCGCTTCGTTCAGGCCCTGGGCGGCTGTGCGGGCATGGTGATTTCCCGTGCGGTGGTCAGTGATAAATGTGACGCGGTGGGCTCGGCCAAGGTGTTCTCGCAACTGATGCTGGTGGTCGGGCTCGCGCCAATACTGGCACCGATGCTGGGTGGGGTGATGGTCAACCTGTATGGCTGGCAGTCGATTTTCCTGGCGTTGACGCTCTTCAGCGTCGGCGCGGGCATTGCGGTGGCTGTCGGCCTGCCGGAAAGCCTGCCGGCCAATCAGCCTCGACAACCGTTATCCGGGGCGTTGCGCCAGTACGCTCGCTTGTTGGGGGACCGGGTATTTTTCGGTTATGCCTTGACCGGAGGCATTGCGATTGGCGGGATGTTTGCCTACATCGCCGGTTCGCCGTTTGTCTTTATCAAACTCTATGGGGTACCGGCCGAGCATTACGGTTGGCTGTTCGGCACCAACGCGGCGGGCTTCATCCTGGTCGCGCAGGTTAACGCGCGGTTGTTGTCCAAGCGTGGCCCGGCGTTTTTGCTGACTCGCACGGTGTGGGTGTATCTGGCGGCGGCGCTGGCGTTGCTGGCAGTCAGCGCGCTGCATACCGAGGCGTTGTGGCCGTTGATGCTGCCGCTGTTTTTTTGTATCGCCAGTTTGGGCTGCATCATGCCCAATACTTCGGCGTGCGCCATGAACGGGCAGGGCGCACGGGCCGGTAGCGCCTCGGCGTTACTGGGGTGCATTCAGTTTGGCATAGCGGCTGGCGCGGCGTCGTTGGTCGGCGTGCTGCACAATGGCACGGCCATGCCGATGGCGATGGTCATCAGCCTGTGCGGGGTGTTGGCGGTGATTGTGGCCATGTGGACCCGACGCCTGCAGCGTGAAAGAGCCTTGCAAGCGCCGGTCTGATCAGCGCATGTTCAGCCAGCAGCCCGCTGCTGGCTTTCGGGAAAGTGATGGGGAGCCTGGATGCGGCTTTGCAGGGTGTTGGCGAAGGCCCTGGCCTCGGCCTCGCTGCGAAAGGTAAAGGTGTTCCGGTCCAGGCGAACCTGCCATTTGCTGCCGTGGGATTTTGCTAACGCTTTTATCAGGATTTTCATTGCTGATGTCCTCACGTAAAAGATTGCGTGGCAAAGGCGGCCAATATAAACCCGAATGCGCTGATAAATATGACAAGGATCAAGTGTCTGACTAGCGGTGTCATCCGCTGCCTACTCAGATAGCGGATGCCCCTGACAGACCTGTTTGTCTAGAAGCCTTCCAGCACGATTTTGCCCTTGGCCTTGCCGCTTTCCAGCAATTCATGAGCCCGGCGCAGGTTATGTGCATTGATCACGCCGAAGTGCTCGCCCAACGTGGTTTTCAACGTGCCGGCGTCGATCAGTTCGGCCACGCGGTTGAGCAGGTTGTGCTGCTCGATCATGTCGGCGGTTTCAAACATCGAGCGGGTGTACATGAACTCCCAGTGCAATGACAGGCTCTTGCGCTTGAGCTTGCTGACATCCAGCGCTTTCGGGTCATCGATCAGCGCCAGTTTCCCCTGAGGCACCAGGGCCTCCACCAGTTGGTCCAGGTGATGATCGGTCTGGGTCAGGCTGGCGACGTGAGTCACCTGTGGCACGCCCGCGCGCTTCAATTCTTCACTCAGTGGCTGGTTGTGATCAATCACCAGGTCGGCGCCGAGGTCGTTGGTCCAGGTGCGGGTCTCGGGGCGTGAAGCGGTGCCGATGACCTTTAGCGCAGTAAGCTGCGCGGCCAATTGGGTCAGGATCGAACCCACGCCGCCGGCCGCGCCGACGATCAGCAGAGTTTGCCCTTCATCGTTCTTGCCTTCGCGCACTTGCAGGCGTTCGAAGAGTAACTCCCAGGCGGTGATGGCGGTCAGCGGCAACGCAGCCGCTTCGGCAAAACCCAGGCTCTTGGGCATATGGCCGACGATCCGCTCATCCACCGTGTGCAACTCGCTGTTGCCGCCCGGGCGCACCAGTGAGCCGGCGTAAAAGACTTTGTCGCCGGCCTTGAACAGTGTCACTTCACTGCCCACGGCCTTGACCACGCCGGCTACATCCCAGCCCAGTACTTTGGCCGTACCGTTTTCCGGGGCGACGTTCTGACGGACCTTGGTGTCCACCGGGTTGACCGAGATGGCTTTGACCTCCACCAGCAGGTCACGCGGGCCGGCGACCGGCTCCGGCAATTCGATGTCTTGCAGGGATTTGGGGTCGTGGATGGGCAGGGCGGCGTAGTAAGCAATGGCTTTCATGGTGAGTTCCAAAAATGAGCGGGACCGTGGAACGGGATGAGCAGATCATTGGCTATTTCTAATGAAGATAAAACCCGCTAAAAGCACAGTCTCTTTCAAAGAAATTTTGATAATTGGCCAGGATTAATCTTCATGCTGCGTTTTGATGATTTGCAGTTGTTTGTTCGGGCTGCCGATTTGGGCAGCCTGTCGGCGGCGGCCAGGGGCATGGACATGTCGGCGGCCGTGGCAAGCGCGGCGTTGAAACGCATCGAGCAGCAATTGGGCGCGCGCCTGCTGGCGCGGTCTACCCGGAGCCTGCGCCTGACGGCCGAAGGTGAGGGGTTTTTGCAATACGCGCGCGCCGCGTTGAGTCAGCTGGATGAAGGCCGACGCTTGCTGGCCAGCCGGCAAGATCACGTCAGCGGTGTGCTGCAACTCTCGGCGCCTTCGGATTTCGGGCGTAATGTGTTGTTGCCCTGGTTGGATGAATTCCAGCGCGAGCATCCTCAATTGGCTGTGCGGCTGCTGCTGGGTGACCGCATCGCCGATCTGTTTCGCCAGCCTGTGGACATCGCCTTGCGCTACGGTGAACCCGAGGACTCCAGCCTGATTGCCTTACCCGTGGCCCCTCACAATCAGCGCGTGCTGTGTGCTGCGCCCAGCTACCTGGCGCGGCATGGCGAGCCGCGTCAGTTGGCGCAGTTGGCCCAGCATAATTGCCTGCTCTATATGCTCGGCAGCCGGGTGCATGATCATTGGGGTTTTCACGATGGCCGCCGGGAAGTCAGCCTGACCGTGACGGGCGATCGTTTCAGCGATGATGCCGATGTGGTCCGACGTTGGGCGGTGGCCGGTGCCGGCATCGCCTACAAGTCCTGGCTGGATGTCAGTGAGGATGTGCTGGCGGGGCGCTTGCGTGTGATCCTGCCGGAACTGCGGGGGGAGCGTACGCCCCTCAATCTGTTGTGCGCTCACCGTGCTCAGTTGAGTAAACCGATCAACCTTTTGCGGGAAATGCTCGTGGCCCGTTGTGCGAAATTGACTGAGCAGTTCTCGGAGCGATGGAGCCCTAGGCAATAACCGCGGAATACGGAGAAATTTCACTCAGCTTCTGTCTACGATTTGGCTGTGGGACGTCAGGGAAAACGGAGTTTGCGCACCTATACTTTCGAGCGACGAGCAGCAGACGAATGATTCAACAGGGAGTGAATAATGGAACAGGCACCTTGCATCAGCCAGATTGCCACACTGCTGGCCGACCCCAAGCGCATCGCGATGATGTGGCCGTTAATGGACGGTTCGGCCAAGCCTGCCGAAGAACTGGCCACGCTGGCAGGCTTATCACCGTCTTCGGCCAATGCCCACTTGGCCCGGTTGGCGACCGGCGGCTTGCTGCGGGTGGAAGTCCGTGGGCGTAAACGCTTATTTCGTGTGGCCGCACCCGATGTGAGCGCTGCGGTCGAGGCCCTTGCCAGCACCACGGCCGCCAGCGCCGCGCGCAGTGCGCCTTTGCGGGCGGTGGAGGCCTTGGCTGCCCCCGCGTCAATGCGCCAGGCCCGGCTGTGCCACGGCCATTTGGCTGGCGAACTGGCGGTCGCGCTTTATCAACGGATGCGCCTGGCCAGATGGATCGATTGCCATGAGCAACGGATCAATGTCACGCCCTTGGGCGCACGCAATCTGGCGAGTCATGGGATTTATACCCAGGCGCTGGCTCAGTACTGCAAGACGTCCATCACCTGCGATTGCTTTGACTGGAGCGAGCAGCAGCCCCATCTGGGTGGAGCATTGGGCGCGGGGCTGCTGCAATTGTTCATGCAGTCGGGCTGGTTGCAGGTCATCAATGAATCCAAGGCGCTCCAGATCACCGAGACAGGGCGAGTGGAAATAGCCAGGTTGGCGCTGACGCCGGAGGCCTGCGCCAGCTAGCGTCGTTCAGGGTTTTAATCAGGTCGCATCCAGCGAATACCCCGCCGGGCGATGCCGCACACTCGCTGAGGGGATTTTCCACACGAGGGGCAGAGCATGGGCATTCAAGGCTATAGCGCGGCAGAGCGACTGGAACGGTTACCCATCAGTGGTTATCACCGGGTCATTTTTATCATCATTGCCCTGGCGTTTTTCTTCGACTCCATGGATTTGGCGATGATGACGTTCCTGCTGGGATCGATCAAAGCCGAATTTGGCTTAAGTACCGCCCAGGCCGGCTTATTGGCCAGTTCGAGTTTCTTCGGCATGGTGGTGGGCGCATCGCTATCAGGGATGTTGGCTGACCGCTTCGGACGCAAGCCGGTGTTCCAATGGAGCATCGTGTTGTGGGGCGTCGCCAGCTACCTGTGTTCCACGGCGCAGACGGTGGAAATGCTGACGTTGTTTCGTATTCTGTTGGGGATTGGCATGGGCATGGAGTTCCCGATTGCCCAATCGATGCTTTCGGAACTGATACCGGCCAAGCGCCGTGGACGCTACATCGCCTTGATGGACGGCTTTTGGCCGCTCGGGTTTGTCGCGGCGGGGGTGCTGTCCTATTTCCTGCTGCCGGTGATTGGCTGGCGCGACATTTTCCTGGTGCTGGCGGTGCCGGCGGTGTTTGTCCTGGCGATTCGTTTCTTTATTCCCGAATCGCCGCGTTGGTTGGAGCAGGCCGGACATGCGCAAGCGGCGGATAAGGTGCTGCAGGGCATCGAGCAACGGGTGCAGAGCGCGTTAGGGAACGTTCCGTTGCCGCCACCGGTGCGTTTACCGCGGGTGGATATCGTGCCGGGGACTTTTTTCTCGGCGTTCCGGCAATTGTGGTCAACGCAGTACCGCCAGCGCACGATGATGATCTGGAGCGTGTGGTTCTTTGCCTTGCTCGGTTTTTACGGGCTCACGTCGTGGCTGAGTGCCCTGTTGCAGCAATCGGGTTTCGCCGTGACCCAGTCGGTGTACTACACCGTGATCATTTCCCTGGGCGGGATTCCCGGCTTCCTGATGGCGGCCTGGCTGGTGGAACGCTGGGGGCGCAAACCGGTGTGCATCGTGACCTTGCTCGGCGGCGGGGTGATGGCGTTTCTGTATGGGCAGAGCGCGGTTTTTGGTGGCAACGTCGGCCTGCTGATCGGCACGGGCCTGCTGATGCAGTTCTTTCTGTTTGGCATGTGGGCGGTGCTTTACACCTATACGCCGGAGCTGTATCCGACGTCGGCGCGGGCTACCGGTTCGGGCTTTGCTTCGGCGGTGGGTCGCGTAGGCTCGTTGCTCGGGCCGTTGGTCACGGGGCTGCTGTTTCCGATTACCGGACAGGGTGGGGTGTTTGCCTTGGGCGCGTTGTGTTTTGCGGTGGCGGCGGGGGTGGTCTGGGTGTTCGGAATGGAGACGAAGGGCAAGACGCTGGAGGAGTTGAGCGAGGTCTGAAGGGCGGTGCTGACCACCCGTGGGAACCGGGTATTCCCGGTTCCCACGTTGGAGTGTTTGCGTCAGTGGTCGTCGATTATGGCTTGACCAGTCGCGCATCCAAACTGTTTTGCGCCAGGCGCTGGGCCTGATCCTGGGTCATGCCCAGCGAGGTGTACAGCGCATGGAAGTTCTCGGTGACATAACCACCGAAGTACGCCGGGTCATCCGAGTTAACCGTGACCTTCACTCCCCGCTCAAGCATGTCGAGGATATTGTGCTGGGACATGTCATCGAACACGCAAAGCTTGGTGTTGGACAACGGGCAGACGGTCAACGGGATCTGCTCGTCGATGATCCGTTGCATCAAGCGTTCGTCTTCGATAGCGCGCACACCATGGTCGATACGCTGGATCTTCAGCAGGTCGATGGCTTCCCAGATGTATTCCGGTGGACCTTCTTCGCCGGCGTGAGCCACGGTCAGGAAGCCTTCGCCGCGCGCGCGGTCGAACACACGCTGAAACTTGCTGGGTGGGTGACCCATCTCCGAACTGTCCAGGCCCACGGCAACAAACGCGTCGCGGAACGGTAGCGCCTGGTCGAGGGTTTTTTCGGCTTCTTCCTCGCTCAAGTGGCGCAGGAAGCTGAGGATCAGGCCACTGCTGATGCCCAGTTGTTGTTCGCCATCCTTGAGCGCCGCGGCGATACCGTTGAGCACGACTTCGAAGGGAATGCCCCGGTCGGTATGGGTTTGCGGGTCGAAGAAGGGTTCGGTATGGATCACGTTCTGCGCCTTGCAGCGCAGCAGGTAGGCCCAGGTCAGGTCGTAGAAGTCCTGGGAGGTGCGCAACACATCGGCACCTTTGTAGTAGAGGTCAAGAAACTCTTGCAGATTGTTGAAGGCATAGGCCTTGCGCAGGGTTTCGACGTCGTTCCACGGCAGCGCGATCTTGTTGCGTTCGGCCAGGGCGAACAGCAACTCTGGTTCCAGGGAACCCTCGAGGTGCAAGTGCAGTTCAGCTTTTGGCAGGGCGTTGAGCCAATCGTACATGTTCAAATTCTCATCAGGTGCAATGGCGGCATTCTACAGGCCAAGGCCAAAATAATCGGCAAAACCTGACCGAGCGGTAAGCATTCTTCATGCCTGCAGTAATCATCGATTGAACTAAGGTGTAACGAAACGTTAGCGACGTGGTGCAGTCTGTACCCCATCAACGACTGATTCGCTGCTCGAAAAGGCCTTTAATGCTCACATCCCTCAAGCAAGAAAAATTCATGCTGCTGGCGCTGATTGCGGCCATCGCGGCCTATGTGCTGGAACACCCGTTGCTGCACAGCGGACAGATGATCGCGCTATTCGGTGGCATGGTGCTGATCGGCTTTATCGTCATGGCTTCGATGCGGGTAGCCCATCATGCGGAGGTGCTGGCAGAAAAAGTCGGCGATCCCTACGGCACCATGATCCTGACCCTCGCGGCGGTGTTGGTGGAAGTGGTGATCCTGGCCATCATGATGAGTAACGAGGCGTCTCCCACCTTGGTCCGCGATACCATCTATTCGGCCGTGATGTTGGACATCAACGGAATCCTCGGCCTGGCCGCGCTGATGGGGGGCATCAAGCACGGCGAGCAATCCTATAACGATGATTCGGCGCGAACCTACAGCGTGATGATTCTCACGGCCATGGGCGTGTCGATGGTGGTGCCGGAATTTATCCCCGAGGCGGACTGGAAAATCTACTCGGCCTTCACCATCGGTGCGATGGTGGTGTTGTACACCTTGTTCCTGCGTATGCAGGTCGGGCCTCACAGTTACTTCTTCAGTTACAGTTATCCGGAAAAACGTCGCAAGCAATTGCCGCCGGGAGAAGCCTCGCCCGTCAACCTGACGTTCTCCATCGCGACGCTGGTATTCGGCGTGGTGGTGATTGGCGCATTGGCCGAGGTGATGTCCAAGACCCTGGATCTTGGCCTTGAAGGCACGGGCGCACCTCCCGTGATTACGGCAATCCTGGTGGCAGCCATTTCCGCGGCACCGGAGATCTTGACCGCATTGCGCGCAGCCTTGGCCAACCGCATGCAATCGGTGGTCAATATCGCCCTGGGTGCATCGCTATCGACGGTAATCCTGACCGTGCCGGTGATGGAAGCGATGGCGCTGTACACCGGCCAGCCGTTTCAGATGGCAATGACCCCGGTGCAAACGGTGATGGTGTTCATCACGCTGATTGTCTGCGCGATCAACCTCAACGATGGCGAAACCAACGCCATCGAAGGGATGACCCATTTTGTGCTGTTTGCGACCTTTATCATGTTGTCGCTGCTGGGGTTGTAGCCTTAGCCTGCGATCAACTCCCGCGCCGCCTGGCTGTGATCGGCAATCAGGCCTTGAAGGTCCAGGCCTTCGACCTGCCCGTCGATCACTCGCCATTGACCGCCGACCATCACGCGATCGGCCCGATCGGCGCCGCACAGCAGCAGGGCCGACAGTGGATCGTGGCTGCCGGAGAAGCGCAGTTCATCGAGCTTGAATAGGGCCAGGTCGGCCTGTTTGCCCACTGCCAACTCGCCGATGTCGCTGCGGCCGAGCAATGTTGCCGAGCCCTGGGTTGCCCAGCCGAGTACCCCTTCAGGGGTGATTTTCTCGGCTCCGTAACGCAAGCGCTGGATGTACAAGGCCTGGCGGGCTTCGAGGATCATATTGGAGGCGTCGTTGGAGGCGGAGCCGTCCACCCCCAGCCCGAGGGGGGCGCCGGCGGCGATCAGGTCGAGGCTCGGACAAATGCCCGAGGCCAGGCGCATGTTGGAACTCGGGCAATGGCAGATGCCGGTACCGGCCGCGCCCAGACGGGCAATCTCCTCAGGGTTGAAGTGGATGCCGTGGGCCAGCCAGGTGCGAGGACCGAGCCAGCCGACGCTGTCCAGATAGTCCACGGTGCGCAAGCCAAAGCGTTGCAGGCAGAAGTCTTCTTCGTCGAGGGTTTCCGCCAGGTGCGTGTGCAGGCGTACATCGAGGCTGTTGGCCAGCTCGGCGCTGGCGCTCATGATTTGCGGCGTCACCGAAAACGGTGAGCACGGCGCCAGGGCAATCTGGATCCGCGCGCCATCGCCACGTTCATGATACCGGGCGATCAGGCGCTGGCTGTCTTCGAGGATGACTTCGCCCTGCTGCACCGTCTGTTGCGGCGGAAGTCCGCCGTCAGCTTCACCCAGGCTCATGGAACCACGGGTCAGCATGGCGCGCATGCCCAGTTCACGGACACTTTCGACTTGTACATCGATGGCGTTTTCCAGGCCATCGGGAAACAAGTAGTGATGGTCCGCCGCGGTGGTGCAACCCGAGAGCAGCAACTCGGCCAACGCAACCTTGCTGGCGAGCGCGAGCTTCTCGGGTGTCAGCCGCGCCCAGACCGGATACAAGGTTTTCAACCACGGGAATAAGGGCTGGTTGACCACCGGCGCCCAGGCGCGGGTCAGGGTTTGATAGAAGTGGTGGTGAGTGTTGATCAGTCCGGGAAGGACGACATGCTCGCGGGCATCGAAGACCTGTCCACAGGCGGTGGCCGGTTGTTGCCCGAGGGCAAGGACTTCGACGATCACGCCATCCTGTAGCACCAGGCCGCCTCGGGCATCGAGGGCATTGGCGGTGAAAATCGCGAGAGGGTTTTTCAACCAGATACGGGTCGCAGGCATTGGCCGGCTCCTCTGAATGATGGGTTCAGGTTTGCCAGCTCAGTGTTGCCCTGTCTGCTGATCCAGGGTCGCCGGTGAGGGCGAACGCGCAGTTTACGTGTAGTCCAAAGCCGGGTCTATCACCGGCAATCGGTGATAGATCCGCAGGATGCTTACCAGGGAATAGTCTCGCCCTTGTAATTCACAAAGTGATGACCGCCTTTGCCAGTGTAGGCGTTCACTTGGGCAATCAAACCGCGCACACTGGTCTGCACGTCCAGGTCGGCGCCTTCGCCGCCCATATCGGTCTTGACCCAGCCCGGATGCAGCGACAATACCGTTAACTTCTGCTCGCCCAATTGCGTGACAAAGGTGTTGGTCATGGAGTTGAGCGCAGCCTTGCTGGCTTTGTACAGCGCAAGCTCCGGCGCATCGGGCATGGTCACGCTGCCCAGCACTGAACTCATGAACGCCAGCACGCCGCTGTCTTTGCGAATCAGCGGGGCAAAGCGCTGTGCCAGGTTGATCGGTGCCACCGCGTTGGTGAAAAACAGTTGGCCCACTTCGGCCAGGGTTGCATGCCCTGGGGCCTGATTTTCCGGGCCCTTGACGCCGGCGTTGACGAACAGCAGGTCGAACGTCTGGGTCTTCAGAAGCTGGCTCAGGGCAATCACGGCCTGCTGATCATCCATGTCCAGTTGTTCGATGCTTACCGGACCGAGGGCTTTCAAGGCATCGGCCTTGTGCGGATCACGGACTGTGGCGGTGACTTGCCAGCCATCCGCCAGCAGACGTTCGACCAGACCAAGGCCCAGGCCTCGAGAGGCGCCGATGATCAGCGCGGTTTTTGGCGTAGACATGAGTAGCTTCCTTCGTGGTGCAGGTTCAAGGGTTCAGTGGACAACGTTGTCCGAGTCGTTGCTGCAACTCCAGGCGCAGTTGGCCAAGTTCGCGGATGCGGGTGTCGATCAGCATGAGCTTGTCTTGCAACAACTGGGTGACTGCGCTGTCAGGGTCGGGAGCATGCCAGAGAGCGGCGACGCTGCTGCCGATTTCACCGAGGCTGAAGCCTAGGCGTTGCGCGGTCTTGATGTACAGCACCAGTTGCAGCATCTCTGCCGGGTAGTGGCGATAACCGTTGGCGCTGCGTTGCGCGGCAATCAGTCCGCGCTGCTCGTAGAAACGCAAGGTATCGCGGCTGACGCCACTGGCTTGAGCCAATTCGCCGATGCGCATGGAGTGAACTCGATAAGGCTTGACCTTGGAGCATACTCCAGGCTTTACCTTGCTGGCTTCTTGAATCGAAGGAGCCTGCCGTTATGTGGTCCACCGAGCACTATCGCCAACTGGTACGAGCCAGTGGCTGGTATGACTTGATCGTAACCGCTGCGTTTGTCACGCCGTGGGGTTTTTTACTGTTGCACGGCGCTTTGTCGAATGTCAGCCAGACCTTCAATTTGCCGGGGGAGCTGCCACCTTTTGCGCCGATTCATCTGCTGATGGCTAACCTGCTGGGGTCGATTGTCTGCGTTTGGGCGGTGCTGCGGATCCGTGACCCGCAACGGGTTTTTGGGCGCTACGACGCAGTGGGCCGACTATTGTTTGCTACCTGGCAGCTCTATGCATTGTTAAATGGAGTGTCCTCGATACTGGTGGTGATTCTGGTATTTGAGGTGCTCTGGGCAATTGCGCAATTCTGGCCGGTTCAATTGGATAAAAAATGAACAGCAGCCTCAACGCCCGGTGACAAAAAGGTTACAGGCGAGTGTGCTCAGGTTATCCACAGGCAGATGCACAGTCGCTGTGGGTAGTTTCAGCGTTGCAGGCGAATTCGTCCGCGACTCAGGTCTGCCAGTAGCGTCTGCAAGGTGTCGATCTGGGCTTCACCCAGCGCGAGTTGAAGCTCCACGCCGTTGGCGGTGAAGGTTTCCTCTACCACCAAGCCGTGCAGTTCGGCGACACGCAGTTTGACCAAGGGCAGTTCAGCGAAGCTGCACGCGCAGGTGAGTGGCACGCGACTGATCAATTCGATCCGCTCGGCGTTTTGCAGGCATTTATTCGCGCCACCACCGTAGGCACGGGCGAGGCCACCGGTACCCAGTTGAATGCCGCCGTACCAGCGGATCACCAGCACCACGACTTGGTCGAAGTCTTGGGCTTCGATGGCCGCCAGGATCGGTCGCCCTGCGGTGCCGCCGGGTTCTCCGTCATCATTACTGCGGTATTGCCCACCCAGCTTCCAGGCCCAGCAATTGTGCGTGGCGTTCAGGTCGCTGTGCTGCTCGATGAACGCCTGGGCGTCTTGGGGGCAGGTGATGGGGGCGGCGAGGGTGATGAAGCGGCTTTTGCGAATTTCTTCGCGAAACTCGCAAAGGCCGATAAGCGTAAAAGGCATGAGTGACTTCGTTTAGAGGGCGGGCTTGATGCCGCAGCCTTTGAGAATGATGTGGATAAGGTTGGTGCCGGCGTCTTCCATATCGTGTTTGGTCAGCTTGGTGCGACCGGTAACGCGACAGATCTGCGTGGCGAAGTCAGCGTAATGCTGGGTGCTGCCCCAGAGCAGGAAGATCAGGTGGACCGGGTCGACGGGGTCCATTTTGCCCGCATCGATCCAGGCTTGGAACACGGCCGCGCGGCCGCTGAACCAGGCGCGGTAGTCCTGGCTGAAGTATTCGGTGAGGCACTCTCCGCCGCTGATGATCTCCATGGCGAAGATCCGCGAGGCTTGTGGCTGACGTCGGGAAAACTCCATTTTGGCGCGGATGTAGCGCGTCAGCGCTTCGGCAGGATCATCCTCGGCGGTCAGCGTGTTGAAGGCGCTGTCCCACAGCTCGATGATGTTGCTGAGTACCGCAACATAGAGCCCCAGCTTGTTGGTGAAGTAGTAGTGCAGGTTGGCCTTCGGCAGTCCGGCGCTCGTTGCGATGGTATTCATGCTGGTGCCTTTGTAGCCATGACGGGCGAACTCGTCTTCGGCGGCCTGGATGATCGCTTGTTGGTTCTTTTGCCGAATGCGGCTTGCAGGTTTTCCAGCGTGGTTACTGTGGGCAGGAACGTCGAGGCTCATGGAGGTTTCCGTGCAGATCGATGAATGCGGCTGATGCACAGATAACCCACCCACAAGCCCCAGACAAGTCCCGATACGATAAAAGCCTCAAAGCGGTTTCAGCGTTTCGCGGACCGGGTCGCCGCCGCGCTGTTTGCCCAGAACGCCGGACGGCAACACGACCTCACTAGCAGAGGGCCTGCGGATCTGGATAAAAGCTCCTGCACCCGCGACTCTCAACGGTCAATAAGGCCGTACGCGGTCAGGTCCCATGCAGAACCGAGGCTCAGGCCGCAGAGGTCATGATTCTCGGGTCTGGCGAAAAACTATTCAGTTGCTGAGTTTGCGCGCGGCCCGTATCAGCGGGTTGCGGCCAGGCTGTCGAGAAAACTTTCCAGCACCAAATGAGGACGACGACCTTTGCGCGTGACCGAAGCGAGGCTTAAATCATAAAAGCGCGCCGCAGGTTTCAAGGCACGCAATCGGCCTTGTTGCACCCACAGGCTGGCGTAGTGATCGGGCAGATAACCGATATAGCGCCCGGTCAGGATCAGGAATGCCATGCCTTCACGGTCGGATGCGCTGGCGGTGCAATTAAGGGCTTGATAATGCGCCTGGATGTCGGCCGGCAGGCGAAAGGTCGGCGCGATGGCGTCCTGTTGATTGATGCGTGGGTCATCCAGTTGCTTGTCATCGGCATAGAACAGTGGATGACCGACCGCGCAGTAGAGCAGCGAACGTTCGCTATACAGCGGTTGATATTCGAGACCCGACAACGCGCTGGCCTGAGGCACCACGCCGACGTGCAGGCGTCCGTCGAGCACGCCTTGCTCGACCTCATTGGGGGCGATCATGCGAATCTGGATTTGTACGTCAGGGCCGCGTTCTTTCAGTTGTGCCAAGGCGTGGGTAATGCGCATGTGAGGAAGTGTGACCAGGTTATCGGTGAGGCCGATGATCAGTTCCCCGCGCAGGTGTTGATGCAGGCCATTGACCTCGGTGCGGAAACTTTCCAACGCACTTAATAGTTGCAGCACTGACTGGTACACCTCACGACCTTCCTCGGTCAGCGAAAACCCCGCGCGTCCGCGCTGGCACAAACGCAAGCCCAGGCGTTGCTCGAGATCACTCATCTGCTGGCTGATGGCCGAACGACCAATGCCCAGCACCGTTTCCGCCGCCGAGAAGCCGCCGCACTCCACCACGCTGCGAAAGATACGCAGCAAGCGAATATCGAAGTCGCTGACTTGGGCCAGGGGATCGGGGCGACGGCTGCTCATAGTTTAGTGGGGGCCTGACTGAAGGTTAGAAAAGTTGGATTTCACAGACTTTATCCCCATGGCAATTTAGCTGCAAGAACGCTTTTCAATCCCGACGCTGCCTTCTGCCCTGCGAGGTTTTGCTGATGAACATGCCCGAAAACGCCCGGTCCTCCCTGGCCAGCCAATTGAAGCTGGACGCCCATTGGATGCCTTACACCGCTAACCGCAACTTTCAGCGCGACCCGCGTCTGATTGTTGGGGCCGAAGGCAGTTGGTTGATCGATGACAAAGGACGCCGGGTCTATGACTCGCTATCGGGCCTGTGGACCTGCGGTGCCGGGCATACACGCAAGGAAATCCAGGACGCGGTGGCCAAGCAACTCGGTACGCTGGATTACTCGCCAGGCTTTCAATACGGTCATCCGCTGTCGTTCCAGTTGGCCGAAAAAATCACCGACCTGACGCCTGGCAACCTTAATCATGTGTTCTTCACTGACTCCGGTTCCGAGTGCGCCGATACGGCGGTGAAGATGGTGCGCGGCTACTGGCGCCTGAAAGGCCAGGCGACCAAGACCAAGATGATTGGCCGCGCCCGTGGTTACCACGGGGTGAATATCGCCGGTACGAGCCTTGGCGGTGTCAACGGCAATCGCAAGCTGTTTGGTCAGGCGATGATGGATGTCGATCACCTGCCGCACACCTTGCTGGCGAGCAATGCATTCTCCCGGGGGATGCCGGAGCAGGGCGGGATCGCCTTGGCCGATGAGCTGCTCAAGCTGATTGAGCTGCATGACGCTTCCAACATCGCGGCGGTGTTTGTCGAGCCTATGGCCGGTTCTGCTGGCGTATTGGTCCCCCCTCAGGGCTACCTCAAGCGTCTGCGTGAGATTTGTGATCAACACAATATTCTGTTGGTGTTCGACGAAGTGATCACCGGTTTCGGGCGTACCGGTTCGATGTTTGGCGCTGACAGCTTCGGTGTGACGCCGGACCTGATGTGCATTGCCAAGCAAGTCACCAACGGTGCGATCCCGATGGGTGCGGTGATTGCCAGCAGCGAGATTTATCAGACCTTCATGAACCAGGCGACGCCGGAGTACGCAGTGGAATTCCCACACGGCTACACCTACTCGGCACACCCGGTAGCGTGCGCCGCTGGCCTGGCGGCATTGGATCTGTTGCAGAAGGAAAACCTGGTGCAGAGCGTGGCCGAAGTCGCGCCGCACTTCGAGAACGCGTTGCACGGCTTGAAGGGCGGCAAGAACATCATCGACATCCGCAACTATGGCCTGGCCGGTGCGATCCAGATTGCCCCGCGTGACGGTGATGCCATCGTGCGTCCATTCGAGGCCGGGATGGCGTTATGGAAAGCCGGGTTCTACGTGCGTTTCGGCGGTGACACCTTGCAGTTCGGCCCAACCTTCAACAGCAAGCCGCAGGATCTGGATCGCTTGTTCGATGCGGTCGGTGAAGTGCTGAACAAGATCGACTGATTTCTCCTTCTATATAGAACACACATCGGGCGCGGCGAGTGTCGCGCCTGTGGACAACTTTCAGGAGCCCTGCATGAGCCTTATCCAGCATTTGATCAACGGCGAATTGGTGACCGACAGCGGTCGTAGCGCCGACGTGTACAACCCGTCCACCGGCAAAGTGATTCACCAGGTGCCGCTGGCCAGCCGCGAAACCATTCAGACTGCGATCGACTCGGCCAAGGCCGCGTTTCCGGCGTGGCGCAATACACCACCGGCCAAGCGCGCCCAGGTGATGTTCCGTTTCAAGCAATTGCTGGAGCAGAACGAGGCGCGTATCTCGCAATTGATCAGCGAAGAACACGGCAAGACGCTGGAAGACGCGGCCGGCGAGCTGAAGCGCGGGATCGAGAACGTTGAGTACGCGTGCTCGGCGCCGGAAATTCTTAAAGGCGAATACAGTCGCAACGTCGGCCCGAATATTGATGCCTGGTCGGATTTCCAGCCTTTGGGCGTGGTGGCCGGTATCACGCCGTTCAACTTCCCGGCCATGGTGCCGCTGTGGATGTATCCGTTGGCGATCGTCTGCGGTAACTGTTTCATTCTCAAGCCATCGGAACGCGACCCGAGTTCGACACTGCTGATCGCACAGCTGTTGCAAGAAGCCGGTTTGCCTAAGGGTGTACTGAGCGTGGTGCATGGCGATAAAGGCGCGGTGGACGCGTTGATCGAGGCGCCGGAAGTCAAGGCATTGAGTTTTGTAGGTTCGACGCCGATTGCCGAGTACATCTATTCCGAAGCCACCAAGCGCGGCAAGCGCGTTCAGGCATTGGGCGGGGCGAAAAACCATGCGGTGCTGATGCCGGATGCGGACCTGGACAATGCAGTCAGTGCCCTGATGGGCGCGGCGTATGGTTCGTGCGGCGAGCGTTGCATGGCAATCTCCGTGGCGGTGTGTGTTGGCGATCAGGTTGCCGACGCGCTGGTTGCCAAGTTGGTGCCGCAGATCAAGGCCCTGAAGATCGGCGCGGGAACTTCCTGCGGGCTGGACATGGGGCCGCTGGTGACAGGTCAGGCTCGGGATAAGGTCAGTGGCTATATAGAAGACGGTGTCTCCTCCGGTGCCGAGCTGGTGGTTGACGGTCGCGGACTGAGCATTGACGGCCATGAAGAAGGCTTCTTCCTCGGGGGAAGCCTGTTTGACCGCGTGACTCCCGAGATGCGTATCTATAAGGAGGAGATCTTCGGGCCGGTGCTGTGCGTGGTGCGGGTGAATAGCCTGGAAGCCGCGATGCAACTGATCAATGATCACGAATATGGCAATGGCACCTGCATCTTTACCCGTGACGGGGAAGCGGCGCGCCTGTTCTGTGACGAAATTGAAGTGGGCATGGTCGGCGTCAACGTGCCGTTGCCGGTGCCGGTTGCCTATCACAGCTTTGGTGGTTGGAAGCGTTCACTGTTTGGTGATTTGCACGCGTATGGGCCGGATGGGGTGCGTTTCTACACCCGTCGCAAGGCGATTACCCAGCGTTGGCCGCAGCGAGCCAGTCATGAAGCGTCGCAGTTCGCCTTTCCCAGCTTGTAAGTAGACGGTAAAAGGCCGGCCCCTTTGGGCCGGCCTTTGCGTTTTTGGGGCTTTTTT
This sequence comes from Pseudomonas sp. GQ91, assembly GCF_059758795.1. NCBI lineage: Bacteria > Pseudomonadati > Pseudomonadota > Gammaproteobacteria > Pseudomonadales > Pseudomonadaceae > Pseudomonas > Pseudomonas sp. GQ91. The sequence continues at coordinate 50 of NZ_JCAXED010000005.1, read as the reverse complement.
GACTGTTGTGACAGTTTTGTGAAAATAGAGGTTGACGGCAGAATCTGGAC